>JAHEIB010000161.1 GCA_024639645.1 Deltaproteobacteria bacterium | reverse complement strand
CATCCAGCGTGCGCTCACGCTTCGAGGATTGTGGCACGGTCAGTAAATCAGATGCTGAAAACCTGGGTTTGGTGGGCCCGGCCGGCCGGGCCTGCGGCATTCCCTACGATGTCAGACGCTGTTTTCCCAGTGAGCATTATTCTGCTCTTGATATTCCGGAAAATGCCGAAAGCAGTGGAGATGTTTATGCCCGGGCTAAAATTCGGGCAGACGAAACCCTGCAATCCATTGATCTTATCCAGTCCCTGCTGAACGATCCAGTAGAAACGCATTGCACGGGTCCGGAACAACTAACAATGGCGCCCGATTCCTTTGTAGTAACTCTGAACGAGGCCTGGCGGGGGGAAGTATCCCATTGTGTTTTAACAGACACAATAGGCAACATCATGCGCTATAAGATCAAGGACCCCTCCTTTCACAACTGGAATGGGTTGTCCTTGTCACTGCGAAATACGGAAATTTCAGATTTTCCACTCAACAACAAGAGCTACAATTTATCCTATTGCGGCTTTGATCTATAGGGAACTATTATGCTTAATACCCTAAGAAACAGATTTGAGCAGGGCTACAGAACCACAAAATATCCTCAGGAAAAAATCGAACTCTGGAAGCGCTACCGTGGACGTCCACAGATTAATAAAGACGCCCAGAATGACCTGGCCCTGGCCTGTGCGGCGGCCTGTCCCCAGGATGCCATCGATGCACAAAATTATTTAATCGACATGGGACGCTGTGTTTTCTGTGGAACCTGTGAACGCGTTTCTAAAGGAAAGTTCGTCGCTTTTAGCCAGGACTTCGAGATCTCTGTGTCCGAAAAAGAACACCTGATCACGGATGGTTCACTTCCCGATTTGGCCGCACATGCCCGGGAGCATTTCAAAAAGCTTTTCGGCCGCTCACTGCAGCTACGCCAGGTATCGGCGGCCGGCTGCAACGCTTGCGAAGCAGACCTCAATGTTCTGGCAACTCCTTTTTTCGACCTGGCCCGCTTCGGAATCAACTTCGTGGCTTCGCCCCGCCACGCAGACGGCATTGTTGTTACAGGCCCAATTTCACGAAACATGAAAACAGCCTTGTTGCAAACCTACGAAGCTGTACCCAACCCCAAGGTAGTCATCGCTGTGGGCTGTTGTTCCCTGACCGGCGGGCCCTTCAGGGGTAGCCCTGAAATTACCGAAGGTCTGGACAGCCTTCTACCGGTGGATCTCTATATTCCGGGTTGCCCGCCTCACCCCTTGACCAATCTGCATGCTTTGCTGACATTTTTCAAATCCAGCACATGAAAATTTCATACCTTACCCATTACGGACGTATAATGATGGTGGGATAAAGTCCTTCTTTTTCTCCCTTGGGATAGGGTTGAATCGTGTTAAAGGAAATATTTTGGTTTTGCTGGGCGTGGCCCTTGTTCGAAATACCGTTAAAAAAGGCACCGTTGGCCTCCAGGATATGGTGAATTCGCTCCTTGAATGTCGTAACAAATTCAGAGCCGCTGCCTTCAAAAATCATATCCCCCTTTGAAAAACGAGTCTCAATTTTCGCAAAGGCTTTCAAGGACATGCTGTTATTGTCCAGATCTTTCTCGTTCGTCACCAACCCCCAGACCAAATGACCGGCCGGAATCTTCAGCGGTTTGTGGATATCTATGATGGTGTGTGGCATGATGATGCTGTCTTTACCGATGGTCAGCTGTGACTCCGGTCGTCCTCGCAGGAAACAATTAAATCCAACAAATACATCCTTTCCCAGACGGGCCTCGATGATCTTGGCGCCATGAGCCGTAATATCATTGCCCTCCAAGCGCGAGTTGATGATATAGCTCTGTTCCTGGGCGTTGGCACCTTTGCCCAGCCAGGCATTCTGTAGATAGGCTCGCTGGGAAACAAGTACATTTTCGCTGATATGCGTTTTGGGTTTGATCACGGCAAAGCGGTCAAGTGAAGCACTGCTGGGAACGGACACGGAAGGTTCGAGGTTGAGCACGTCAAAGACCCGCTGAAAGGCCTCTTTGCGATCTTCCACAAAGTCGATAAAGATCCCCCTAGGTGAACTGCCCGCCGTAAAATAGATGTAATTATTCAGGCGTTGAAGGGGAAACCGATAAAGAAAGTTGAAGGTTTCAGGACTGCGCACCCACACCGTCCCAGGCTCTATGTTCAAGTGACTCACTTCCCCAGCTTGTATATATGAAAAGGTTCCGATGAGACAGTCCCGTATCGTGGTGAGATCAACGGTTGCAAATGGTCCCAGAAAGCTACCATTCGAGGGAGAGCCATGAATGTTGGCATATTGGGTAGATATGGTATCTTTGATAAAAAATTTCTCCAGCGTCTCCGGATCATGAGAAAAATTGTGTACCAAGGTCTTGATCAGAAAACTATCCTCTATTTCTATCTCTTCATCCTCCGCCATCGGGATTTCAAATTCCTGGTATTGGAATAAATCATCTTTTTGCTTGAGTTCATCCCCCCGGATATCACTTTTGTAGAGGAGGGAGTTGGTCACCCTGCATCTTCCAAGAAAATAACTGCCGGCCAAATTGGAGTGCCTGAACTGAAGATTCAAAGGATGGTTGGGTGTAATGCCATAAAATGCATAAAATTTTGTCATTTGATTCAGCGGGATAAGGTTATGAACGAGCGGATTGACATCGTATTCAAGTTCACGCAAATTGATGTTGACGCGTTGGATAACCCTGTCCAATAATCGTTCGAGTTCTTTCATGGTAGTTCCTTTTCTATCCGGTCGCTTCGACCTCTTTCATGACATGGAAGGCTGCAGCAAACACATCCGACATTCTCAGTATACCCACAATTTTTTTTCTTTGCGTCACTAACAAAGCCAGATGGCGCCCTGAAATCAATTGGTGTACGGCCGTTTCTAGAGAGGTGTCTTCATTGACGTACTCACCTTCTGAATGGGTTTGCATAAAAACATCAACCTTGAGCCTGGCTGCGTTGGCGTAAATATCTTTGCTTGGCGGAATTGAGCGATGGTACTGTTCCCGTTGAAGCGCAATGGATTTTGAGCTGAAACCGAATTTCCCGATACTCTTGATCCTTTCGATTTCTTCATCCTTGGGTTCAAGGGAACGCAGAAAATCCAATTGGCTGAGTTTTCCAACCACCTGCTTGTTCTTGTCCAGAATCAGTACTGCACGATGGGAATATTGGGTATGACAATATTCCTCTTGTGCTTTTTCCAGCGCAACCACAGCCTCGGACAGTGTCGCTCCCACGGCCACCGTTGCATACTCTGAAATCGGAACCATCAGATCCTTCACACGATATTGCTTCATATCAACTCCAATGCATTAGGGATATTATCTGAAATCACAAGCGCCAGAATACCGGTATGTCCATGCAGGCTTAGAGGCCGGCTCATTCAGGCAGCTTTTTCAATGATCAATTTCAATTTTAACTTCCGGTGTCTCTTCCATGGCGCCAATGGCTTTGGACATTTCAATCTTGTCCGGGTTGTCCGTACTCTGAGAAATGAGCTCCTCCAGAAGTTCTTCCTGTTCCTTTAAAAAAACGTCTCCGTCCCGGTTTTGGACATAGGCCGCCCAGGGAACAAACTTCGTTATAGGAAATAACTGTCCCTGCTGGGGTGAGATGTCAATATTGATACCGGCAATAAAGGCCAGGTTCTTACCCTTGTAACTGTCTTCGCTCAGGATGGTGCGATAAGCACGATCAAATTCGACCTGTGTATTGATCTGGGCTGCGGCCAAGGCCGGAAAATTCGAAGTGACGATAGCGGGCATGCTGTGGCTGAGATTGCGTTCCAGCTGGTCACGCCCCTCTAGAGCTTCAGATATTCGTTTTTTGAAATAAAACAGGTTTGCCGTCAGTTTCTTCTTGATCGGTGCCCGCTTATCCGCCTGAAAGTATCGTTTCGGCAGGCTTCCGATTAATGCTGGGTTGACGTGAAAGGCTTTGGACGTACTGAATACCTTAAGAGGCTGGGGAACATGACCCGAATCCAGGACCACAAACTGGTCAATATTCAGGAAAATGCCGGCATCACGATTATGGTCCAGCAACTGGTTGTCAATTATCACCGCTGCGTTACCATTGACCAGGGAAAAGGAGATATTTTCTATGGCAAAAGCATACGCTTTCAGATACCAGTCCATAACGCCCAATATTTTCCCGCAGGAAGCGTCCTGGCGCTGATGATCCACCTGAAGTCGGCGATAGGCGCCGAACTGGCCGGTTTCCGGGTCATAGCCCACATGACTGGCCTGGATAATCACCAGGTCCTTACCATGATGGGCATAAGGCCCGTGGCGGTCGGTTGCCACGATCCCGCCCACCATGCCGTGATTAAAGGGAAACGCACCGAAATGTTTGGTAATCAAAATGATGGGGAAGCCCTGATTTTCATCCGAGCAAAAGGCCCGCGAGGGCATGATCATGCCCTTTTCAAAACCGTATGATCTGCAAAGGTTGTACAATCGCGGAACAAACAGACTGAAACGCATCATGTTATCACTGATTTTGAAATCACCCATCAAGTATTGCATAATTGAGCGCCTCTTCTCGGTCCCCTATGATCATACATTGTGTATTGGGTGGCAAAAATCAGAATCGCCAAAACCAGAATGATCAGAATCGGTTACGAAAATAGAACTTAAATAACCTTTCGAATTTTATCTGTCAATCGAAACCTGAATCCTCTGAAATGCTGTTGCGGTTCAATGCATTAGGTTCAGACTTTCACTCTTGACAGAAATTCGCCTTTGTTGAAATATGATATCTGTGTGATTGAAAAGATAAGGATGGAGAGATAAAACGACGTTATCATTAAAAGGGGGGCGTATGTACTTCCAAAAACCCGGACGCGACAACACAGACAAAACCATTGAGCTGGCCTATGAACGGGCCAAAGAACTGGGTATTGATGAGGTGGTGGCGGCCTCTTCAAGAGGCTATACAGGCCACAAGGTGCTGGATGTTTTTATTGACTTCAACGTGGTGATCGTCACCTACCACAACGGATTTAAAGAGCCGTTTAAATCCGTCATGCCGGCATCGGTTCGCTCGGATCTGGAAAAAAGAGGCGCGACGGTAATCTCCGCCACGCATGCCCTCTCCGGTGTAGAACGATCACTTTTTAACAAGTATTCAGGTGCGTATCCAGTCCTTATTATTGCCGATACCCTGCGTCTGTTCGGCCAGGGAACCAAGGTGGCTGTGGAGGTTGCCATTATGGCAAGCGATGGCGGCGCCCTTTCCGGAAGAGATATCGTCTCCATCGGCGGCACCGGAAAAGGTGCGGATTCAGCACTGATTCTCAAGCCTGCCAATCAGTCACATCTCTTTGACATGCGCGTCAGAGAGGTGGTTTGTAAACCAAGCTCGTTTTAGAATCTAAAATTGACGGTCTCGTAAAAAGTACAACGTCTGCGTTATGCTGCATTCCGCAATCATTCAACGTACGATAAGTACTCCTCATGATTACAAAATTTGCACGCCTTGAATTTGAACTTTTTACAAAACCGTCTCATCATGACTTTTTACGGGTTTATCAAAATTGTCTTTTGGCCCAAACATTACCACAGGCGCAGTGACATGTTTCTGATCGCAGGCGTTCAACCCAAAACCAAGACACTCGATAAAGAAGCCAAAATTTGCCCTGGCTGCGGTCTGAAAACAGCTCATAATCAGCGCATCGATCATTATTTCAGCCTGTTTTTTATTCCGGTTTTGCGGGTCAAAAAAGGTGAGACCATGTTGACATGCGATCGATGTCGCCAGTTCGTGAACACCAACCCGGCCCGGCGATGTCGACGTTGCAATCAGGTCATGGATCCAGATTTCAAATTCTGTCCTTTCTGTGGAGATCCTGCCCATTGATAACAACACCGACCCCAACTTCCGATAAAAATAATCTTGATCCACCTTTTGAATGCCAGCGTCACGTGGTACTGGTTTCACCCGACATTCATTGGAATACAGGAAACATCGGTCGAACCTGTCTTGGCACCGGAACGACGCTGCATCTCATCAAACCACTTGGATTTTCACTGGATAGTCGATGGGTCAAACGCGCCGGTCTTGATTACTGGCAACATGTCGATCTGAAAATCTGGGACACTTTTCAACTTTTTCTAAGAACCGTGGCTCCTGAAACAAACGAAATGTTCCTTTTCAGCAAAAATGGAACCAAGCCCTTCTGGTCCTTGCCGGTGATGAAAAGAATGTTTCTCATTTTCGGGTCTGAAACAAAAGGGCTTTCCCAATCCATTCTTCACACCTTTTCCAGCGCCATCTACTATATTCCCATTACACCCCAGATACGTTCTCTGAACCTCTCTTCAGCCGTTGGAATTGTTTTGTATGAAACCCTGCGATCTTTTTGGAGCAACCAGCAAAAACGTTGACTAAAATTTTTTTTCGCCGTTGCCTTGCATGAAACCTCGGAAACAAATCATGTGCCGTTTGACATAAAATGGCGCGTGCTTATATTATACCTGCTAAATTATTATATAATATATATCAATCGGTTATAGGGCATATTACAAAATGACCCTTTTAACCCTGGAGGCGCATATGCGGTTGGACAAACTTACCATAAAAGCACAGGAACTGATTCAGCAAGCCCAATCTCTGGCAGGTCAACACGGCAATCAGCAAATCGATCCGGAGCATCTCCTGTTCATAATGCTGACGGCATCGGACGGCATCGCAGCCAGTATTCTTATGAAGCTGGGGGTCTCACCAGCGGCCATCCTGCCTGATGTCCAAGAGGCAATCGACCGCCTGCCCAAGATCTCAGGCGCTGGAGATATCTACTTTTCAGCAGCCACCCGGCACGTGCTGGAAACGGCGTTTACAGAAGCTGACAAAATGAAGGATGCGTACGTCAGCATCGAGCATATTTTCCTGGCCATTATAGATGAAAAAGAGTCTATAGCCTCGAAAACGCTTTTACATCAGGGTGTTTCACGTGAAGCTGTCTTGAAAGTGCTCATGGATATCCGGGGCACCCAACGAATTACAGATCCCAATCCAGAAGAAAAATACCAGGCTCTAGACAAGTTCTCCAGGGATCTTACCAGTAGCGCACGCCGGGGCAAACTGGACCCGGTTATTGGCAGAGATGATGAAATAAGGCGTATCGTTCAAGTCCTGTCACGAAGGACTAAAAACAATCCCGTCCTCATTGGCGAGCCGGGCGTGGGTAAAACCGCAATCGTCGAAGGACTGGCCCAACGAATTGTTGAGGGCGATGTTTCAGAAACGCTCAAGAACAGACGACTTGTATCCCTGGACATGGGCGCCCTGATTGCAGGTGCCAAGTATCGTGGTGAATTCGAGGATCGACTCAAGGCTGTATTAAAAGAAGTTGAAAAAGCTGAAGGCGATGTGATTCTCTTCATCGATGAACTGCACACCCTGGTGGGTGCCGGGGCCAGTGAGGGTGCCATGGATGCATCGAACATGCTTAAACCGGCCCTGGCGCGCGGGACCTTACGGTGTGTGGGTGCCACAACCTTGAACGAATACCGGAAATATATCGAAAAAGATGCCGCGCTTGAAAGACGCTTCCAGCCGG
>JAHEIB010000160.1 GCA_024639645.1 Deltaproteobacteria bacterium | reverse complement strand
AGTGAGGACATGGGAAGTCCAAGTTTTCTGACCGACCAATAGCACATGAGACTACGGGCTTCAACTACCTTTCGATATCTCCCAGAAGCCCATACCATTTCCGGCTCTATATCCAATATATCGGCAACCCTTTCTACCACAGTGTTTAATGAGACCCCTCGTGACTGGAGCAAATATTTATTTTCAAGCGATTCCTGGGCGGTATTTAAAATATCCTCAACAAAGTCACCGTCTCCCAATATTCTCTCATCACCTTTTTGATAATTTTCCTCTCGTCGCAATTGGGTTAGGGCTGTCCAGCCACCAGCACTTCGTATAAGTCCCCCGCCTGTCAGGTCGGATCGTTTGCCAATGCTGATACCTTTTCCAACAAACGCAAGATATCGATGTCTTGCGGTGTTGATATTTTGATCAAACTGATCGAGAACGGTAGATATGTCCTGCCAGTTATTTGACATGTTGCCTAATAGAACACCATGTCCACAAAATGTATATCGGGACAATTGTTCAAATTCTTTAACTAAATTTGCTCTTATGGGATTTAGATGAATATATCGAACAAGTTCTAAAAAGTAAGTATCCTCTTGGCATAAAACGGATTTGAATCGGTTTTGGAAGAGATGGCCAGATCTTTCGTGCCGTTTATTGAACCATACGGCATGTCCGGTAAGGAGTCGCCGCATGAATATGGATATGGGAGTTGGTCCGGTTTTCAACAACAAATGAAAATGGTTTGGCATCAAAGACCATGCAAAGCAAAGGGTGTGAGTGCTGCGCACAAGTTTACCCAGACGGTCTAAAAAATTCAGTTTGTCGGCATCATCCTTAAAAATCGGTCTTTTTTCGATGCCTCTGGCCATGATGTGATGCAGTGCACCAGGAAAGTCCAATCGTGATTGTCTTGGCATGGCAAAAGCATATCAAAAACCAACCATCAATTCAATATTTAACTTTATAAGTTAAGAGCGTCCCTGATCTGGGGAGTCTATATATAGCATATTGTTCTTGACAGATAACAATATGTTGTTGTAGTTGTAACTACTGAAATATTATGAGCTTGCCGATAGTTATTTGAACCTGACGCTCCAATAGATCGTGAGTGACAGTATCTTTATGCCAGTTTGTAGGTGCTTTCCTTTGTTCGCGCATATTTGGTTTTCTATTGTTTGCTGACCTGGGTCTCTTGGGTCTTATGAAGGAGCCGATTAGCCGTTGAAAACAAAAATAATCAATGTTCTTCTCGTCTTGATCATCCTCACCGGGCTTGCCATTGTTTTACATTATCAGATCAGAAACGAAGAAAAAGAGCGGACCAGGGATATTTACACCAAGGGGAAGCATCTTGTGAGTCTGATCGCACTGCATCCCATTTCCGCCTTCGAGGGTGATCAGAATTATTTTCTAAGAACCCTGGTGGAATACTCAACCAAGGAAGGGCTGGTCTATTGTTACATCACCAAGACAGACGGTGTTCGTCTTGTTTCCTTTGAGATATCGCAAGACGGGCAAAGTATTTCGGATTGCAAGGAAGTTTTCAAGATCAGAACCGCAGCGATAGCTTATAATTCGTCCGAGATTGCGTGCAGCAATGGACGGATTTATGAATTTACCAAGCCGTTATATGAAAATAATGAAACGGCCGGGACCATAAAAATTGGTCTGATGCTCCACCCGCTTACGGTATTCACAAAGGAGCGAATCAGTCTGATTGGGATGCTTTTCTTTTTTATTATCGCCTCGATTACCCTGGTATATTTTGGCATTCTCCAGGCCATCCAACCCATTAGCCGCATGTTTTCCAATCAGGAATCCCCCTCTCCGAAAAGTGGCAAAAAACCTGATGTCGGCAGACGCATCGGCGGTGACAGTATCTATGGAATGATGGAAGATTTTAAGACAAGCATGGGGCAGTTAAATAATGAGCTCAAGAATGTCATATCACGCAACAAGGATCTGTCTTTTCAGATAGGTGTCGTGAAATTTGAAAAAAATCAAGTTCAGAACATCATCAACAAGATCAACTTCGGCATTGTGATTCTGGATATTCAGGACAATGTTGCCCAGATCAACGACTATATGCTGAAACAAATCAACAAGGCGCGTGAAGCTGTGATCGACCAGCCTGTCGAGGGCATCTTCATGGATCCGGCATTGATCGAATTCATCTCTCCGAAGGAAAATTCGGCACCATTGCAGTCCAACATACAATTGGAACTCTCACTCTCAGAACTCCAGGAAAAAAGCATCTATTCCATTTCCTGCACCATCCTTTCCGGAGAGGAGAAACAACTTGCCGGCAAATTGATTACCTTTAGCGATATAACGTCTCAAAAGGAAGCTGAAGAGAACACCATTGCTTTTGTGGCGCATCTGTCTCACGAGCTGATGACACCCTTGACGACGATTCAATCTTACAGTGAAATGTTGATGGAAGGCGAAATTGAGGACACGGAAACACAAAAGGAATTTTATAATACCATCAATAAGGAAACCGACCGTCTGACACGTCTCATCAAGGACCTCCTCAGTCTGTCCAGGATTGAAATGGGTGGTCTCAGCTTAAACAAAGATATCATCAACTCCGAATCGCTTTTCCAGGATTGTCTTGTTTCGGTAGAAGGGAGCGCCAAGAAAAAGGGCATCAGTATCGAACAGCACGTACCTGATAATTTTCCGAATTTCATGGGTGACAAGGATCTGCTGAAAGGCGCCATTATCAACATATTGGGAAATGCGGTTAAGTATACGCCTGAAAAAGGGCGGCTGGATTTTGGCATCAGGCAAAAAGACGACAGCATCATTTTTGATATCGGTGACACCGGATACGGAATGTCCGAGGAGGACCTGGGTCATATATTCGATAAATTCTATCGGTCGTCCAACCCGGATGTGGCTGAAAAACAGGGCACGGGATTGGGCTTGAGCATCGCATCAGAAATCATTGCCTTGCATGGCGGGAATATAGATGTACAGAGTGAGCTTGGTAAAGGAACCTATTTTATCATCAGCATACCTATAGAGGAGTATTACATTGACCAGTAATTCAGTATTAATCGTCGATGATGACGCCCATATTCGGCGTGTTCTGGAAGTGAAGCTGAAGAAACATGGTTTTCAGGTGCTTATGGCCGCCAATGGGAAGGCCGCCCTGGACCAGATTCGTGAGAAAACACCGGATGTGATGATCACAGACATCAATATGCCCGTCATGGATGGTAAAACCCTCTGTATAAAGAGCGACCCCCTGAAAAAAGCCAAGTCGTTTCTGACGATTATCATTACCGCCAGAATTAATCCGGATGAAAAGAAATGGGTTGAAAAAATGCAGGACACCGTCCTCATGGAAAAGCCATTCAGCCCCATGGAAATCGTAAACGTCATCGAGTCATACCTGGGAGGTTCTGCATGATGGAACTGGCCGAGCTGCAAAAATTTTTAACAAGTCTGACTCCCGTCAGCCACATGCAATATCAGTTATGGGATATCCAGGGAAAGATGTTATTTCCCGCACCGGAGGGGAGCCCGCACGAACCCCGAATCTCCAAGGCGCTTCAGAAAATGGCTGGTCTGGTGGCAGCGGAGAAGCGTTTTCGATATGGTTATATTTCCAAACAATATTTTTTGTGCGGTTTTCCTCTCTCCAATGGACAAGGAATGCTGGGATCCCTGGTCGCTTTTGACCCGGAGCCCTGCAGTGAGGCGCTGAACTCACCCGATACCACCCGGGAAAAAGCCAAAGCAATGGAAAAATTTCTGGGCAATCTGGCCTCACTGGTCCAGGCGAACTGGACGGCCCAGGAAGAGATACAGGAACTGGCAGAGGAGTTGGAACAATCCTTTGAGGAGTTGTACCTGTACGGTAAAATTGCCTCCCAAATAAAAACCTTGAAACTTTCCAATCGTATGCTAGTGGGTTTGATCACAAGCCTGCTTAACAACTTGAGAGCCGATATGGCTTTTGCCATCCTGCCAGAAAGACAGGAATTCAACACCTTTGTGAGCAAACCAAATACGGATAAGCGACTGGATAACGCTTTGAGTTTTCAACAGAAACTCCTTGATTACATCCCTGACGATGCGCCGTCCTTGAAGGAAAAATACTTTATTATAAATGATTCCAAGGAAAATGTGTCTTACCAAAGACTGCATCGGGATTCTTATCGCTTCCTGGGAGTCATGGTGGCCCACGAGGATAACTTTTACGGATGGCTGGGCCTTGTTTCATTCAACATGAAGGAAATTTTTCGCCAGGGTGAGCTGCGCATGATGGTTTCCCTGGCTGAGCAGCTGAGTGTGGTGATTTCCAATACCGGTTTATACCAGGATCTGGAGCAATTTATTATCAATATGGTAAAGTCCCTGGTCTTTGCCATTGAAGCAAAAGATGTCTATACCCGGGGGCATTCAGAGCGGGTCTCCCGGCTGAGCATGCGTCTGGCAAAGCATCTTGGATTGAAAGGAAAGGATTACGAAGAGCTGCGCTGGGCGTCCATCCTTCACGATATCGGCAAAATCGGTATCCCGGAAGACATCTTGAATAAACCGGGTCGTTTAACCGACGAAGAATTTGATGTCATTAAGGAGCACCCGAGCAAAGGTTTCGAAATTCTCAGTCCGGTCAGTCAGCTGGAAGGCTCCCTCCCGGGGATTCTCCATCACCATGAGAGGGTCGATGGAAAAGGGTATCCGAGCGGATTGAAGGGGGAGAAAATCCCCTTCAATTCCCGTATCATTGCAGTTGCCGACACCTTTGATGCCATTAGCTCCACACGGGCTTATCGATCGTCAAAATCAAGCGATGAGGCCATGGCCATTGTTAAGGAAGTATCCGGCACTCAGCTTGACCCCCAGGTTGTGGCGGCGCTGGTGGAGTTAGTCGAAAAAGAAGGTGTTGAATAGGAATCGTTCTTCATGACGGATAATCAGCAGGATAGCGAATTCAGACAGATAGATGGCAGGAAGCATAGCGGCCAGGCGGCACTAGCGCTAAAAAACGCGATTACCTGGCAGAATTGTTCGGAGGTAAAGAACAAACTGGAACGTAAGATCGCGGAGGGGCGTACTGAAATCATTCTGGATTTTAAACAGGTGGATCTCCTGGACAGCGCGGCCCTGGAGATGCTGATCGAAATGCACGATCTGCTCATGAAACAGGGGGGCATTTTGAAGATTGCGGGTTTGAACGAGGTCTGCAGGGACATCCTGATGGCCACCCGCATCATCAATATCTTTTTTGTCTATAAGGATATCAACGAGGCTATATCCCATAAAAGGACATAAAACGATTGATAAAAAAAAGAAGAAAACTGGGTGAAATTCTGGTCCAAAAAGGGATGACGGAACCCGACCAGCTGACCCGCTTTCTGCGCCTCCAGAAAAAGGTCGACAAGCCCCTGGGACAGTTGATGATCGACGAGGGGGTTTTGAGCAAGGAGGAGCTGGTCAACGCCCTGGGCGAGCAGATGGGGATCCCGCATGTGTGGTTGCGAAAGGGACTGGTGGACCCCAAGATCGTGCATGTGCTGCCAAAGGAAAAGGCCCTTCGTTATCACGTGTTGCCCATGTTTGTCGTCAAGGGGGTCATTACCCTGGCCACATCGGACCCGTACGGGTTTTATATATTTGATGAAGTGCGCAAGATCACCAGCCTGGAAGTGCAGCCGGTCATATGCCGTGTGGAAGATATTCTGGATGCCATTCCCCAGGCTTACCAGGACGATGTCAATATCGACGAGATGATGTCCAGCGCGGATGAATCGGCCATCGATGTCGTAGAGGGACGCTCGGAAGAGGAAGTCAGCGAACTGGCTGAAATGGCCGAAGGCAGCCCGGTGATCAATATGGCCAACCTGATACTGCTGCGGGCCATACGGGACGGTGCCAGTGACATTCACATAGAGCCCCAGGAAGACCGCATGCGGATCCGGGTCAGAATCGACGGCATCCTGTATGAACAACGGCCCCAAAAGATTGAACTGCACCCGGCGGTGGTTTCGCGGCTCAAGGTCATGTCCCGACTCAATATCGCTGAAAGACGCATTCCCCAGGACGGTCGTATCCAGGTGGTGGCCGATGGCAAAGTCATAGACCTGCGCTTTTCCTCCATGCCGGGTGTTCACGGCGAAAAGGTGGTTTTGCGGATTCTGGATCGTTCCAAGGCAATCCTGGATCTCAACAACCTGGGCTTTGAAGAGAAGATGCTGGAGACGTTCAAGTCCCTCACCAAGAGCTCAAACGGTCTGATTCTGGCATGCGGCCCCACGGGCAGCGGCAAGACCACGACCCTCTATTCAGCCATTGGTCTGCTGAACACACCGGAGCGCAATATTATCACGGTGGAAGATCCTGTGGAGTACCAGTTAACCAATATCAACCAGAACCAGGTCAATGCCGCCATCGGGCTCAAATTTGCGACCTTTATCCGGCATGCCCTCAGGCAGGACCCGGACATCATCATGGTGGGCGAGATCCGGGATCGTGAGACGGCTGAAATCGCCATTCAGGCCTCCCTCACCGGTCACCTGGTATTCTCTACCCTGCACACCAACGACAGCCCCAGTTCCATCACGCGGCTTCTGGAGATGGGCATCGAACCCTATCTTCTGTCTTCATCCCTGCTGGCTTCTTTATCACAACGCTTGGTGAGATGCATCTGTTCAGAGTGCAAAACAGCTTACTATGCATCCAAATCCGAATTAAAATCATTGGGGCTTAAATCGGACAAGCAGCTTCGTTTACACAGGGGCAAGGGTTGTTCGTCCTGTTATGACTCGGGGTATAAAGGCCGCAGCGGGATTCACGAGTTGCTGACCATGGATGAGACGCTTCAATCCCTGATCCTGGAAAACCCCACCATCGATGTGATCCGACATTATTGCCAGGAATACAAATATGCGACCTTGAAACAATCGGGATATCAAAAAGTATTGAACCATATCACCACCATCGAGGAGGTTCATCGCGTCTCCTCTTTGGACATATAACCAGCGGTATTGCAAGCACGTGAAAATTTATGGCAATAACCTTCAAAAATAGCATTGAAAACAACACAACCACTGCCGGGCCGGCCTTGGCAACCAATCAGGGCTTCAGGTCACTGGCAGCCTTTTTCCAGGACCAGTTTGGTAAAAAGGTCAAACCCAAAGAAGTGATGTTTTTTACTTCCCAGCTTTCCCTGATGCTGGAAATCGACGCACCCCTGTCCCTGGCGCTGCAAGCCGTTGCAGCGGAGATTCAAAACCCGGCTTTCAAGGCCACTATCCTGGATATGCAGCAAAAGGTCGAGGAAGGTAAACAGTTGTCGGACGCCATGAGCCACCACCCCAAAGTATTCAGCCACCAGACGGTGAGCATGATCAGGGCCGGCGAGACGGGTGGCTTTTTGAAAAAAATACTGGACCGCGTGGTGGAAATGCAGGAAAAGAGGCAGGCCATGGTGTCCCAGCTCCTATCGGCACTGACCTATCCTGCCGTCCTGATGGTATTTGGCTGCCTGGTGGTGGTGTTTGTCCTGGTGGCGGTTCTTCCCAAATTCACCGCCTTTTTTGAAGGCAAAGAGCACATCCT
>JAHEIB010000034.1 GCA_024639645.1 Deltaproteobacteria bacterium | reverse complement strand
AATAAATGCCGCGTTGACAACATGGGGGTCAAGATCCCATTCCGTGTCCCTGCGTAGACGCTCGATAACGGCGCCTTCCCCGATAATGATGTCTGATTGTTCATAGAAGCGTATGAATGACTCAGGCATCATATTACCTTCTCCCCATAAATTTACCGGACAAATTCATGGATATATGTGTTGCGGTTTATTGGCCTTGACCAGGAACGATAATCCGTGATGATTCTTCCTGCTGGGCTTTTTGGGCCAGTTCAATGATTTTTTCAACTTCTTTTTTGACAACGCCTGGAAACTTCTTGACGGCATCCGACAATGTCACAGCTCCCTCTACCATACAGCTCACCGGCAATGGACCATTAGGAGACATCAGCTGCGTTTGAGCCATAAAAATCGGTTCACGGCTGTCATCCCTTGAACCATCTTCTTTCACCGGTGTCAATCTACGGACAGCGCCGGTTTTCAGATCGGTAAACGATTCTTCCTTGTACAGATTGTTCTCATCCAATTTAAGATCAATATCCATGATACACTCCTTGCTGTAGGGATTGTTGTCGATTTATCTTCAAAAAAGAACATGAAGGGTATCTTTTTCACGATAAATAGCAAGCTTTAATTTAAAGATAGCTTTTATACCGCTTGTCATAATAATGTTCCGAAAATAGGATGGCGGCATAAAGGTTTTCAGCGGAAAAACGGTCCTCAATCGGAACGTTTTTCTGACAACCCCCTATAGCTATAATCCGCAATTTGTATGGGGATAGGAATCTGGGAGGCTATGTCTGACTTTGAGTAATACGAAGCTGAATGCTTATGGCATATCATTGAAGAACCTCGCAGCAAGCTTCGGGGAATGCGCTCGCTATTTCGGTTCAAAAAAATACCCCCGCCGGCTATGACGGGGGTGTTGATGAAGCATTGTGAGTCAAAGGAGACGGCATGTCTCCGCAAGTTCAGGTTCGGAAACGCATGCTCGGCATGCGGTTTGTAGAACAATAAACAGATTAAGAAAAAATACTACCTGCTTGTCTTCTCTCCAATCCTTCCAGGCAAAAATGACCGAAATAAGCGGGATCATCTTCCTTGCGTCTCTCTTTGCCGGTATATTCCTGCTTGCTGTTCATTTCCTTGGTTTTCAAAAGCTGCTCGATAATAGAATTTTCCATATGACACCTCATGTTTGTGTGTTTGGAATCGATTTTATATTAAAATATAAATTCAAACATCATGCCAAAATTCCCACCTTACTCCAACATACTAATTTTATATAGTTTTTCGAAATAGAGCCTCCGATTATCATTCTTGACCAGCCGCTTTATGGACATTTTTTGTATAGTGTGCTTACATGGAATGAACACATAAGCCCTGAAGGGCTTAAGAATTTCTGGCTGTGGACAATAGGCTTTAGGCTGCTGAATGCCTAAATATCTTCAGTCTAAACCGCTAAAGAGATTATGAGGGTTCCAGGGCAGCTGACAGCTATAAGCAAATAGCGGCATCATAGCCTCCCAGCTTCCTGACTTCCCAGCATGTATAACACTCCTAACTGCCTAAAGGTCTATAGCCTATCAGCCTATAATTAGTGAATACAATGGGACAACAACGAAAATTAGAAACACACATCCGAGATTTCTTTGCCCTTGTCTACGATGCCATCCTTGCAAATCCCTTTGATGATGCCCGTGCGGATGTGGATCTGAAATTATCAGGCTTATCGCCCACAACCACCAGAAAAAAGCGATTGGAAAAGGCGATTTATGAAACAAGAAAACGGATAGAACTCATTGAAGCGGATGGCCCTTCAGACATTAACGCTTTTGGGAAAAAGGATCGGCAATTGGTTCAGGCAGCCTATCTATTCGATTTCTTTTATCGTTACCGCGAGCAGTTTGATAAGCTCATCACCGATCAGATCGCTGCGGGCGATAATTTCATCAAAGTCCCTTTTGCCAATGAAGCCTTCCTCTTTCTCAGAAAAAAAGGGTTCACAGGTGAATCCACCACCCGCTACTTTGCCCTGAGCTACCAGTTGAGACGGGCATATTATTTCATGACAAGACGACTGGTGGGACCCAGCAATGCCATGAAAAAGCTGCGTTTTGACCTTTGGAACAACGTGTTCACCCATAACATCGACTTTTATGAAAAACATCTCCTGAATCGCATGGAAGATTTCTCCACACTCATTCTCGGTGAGACCGGGACAGGCAAAGGGACTGCCGCCATGGCCATAGGCTGTTCCGGGTTCATACCCTTTCATATCAAGAAAAAGGGCTTTCAAGAAAGCTTTACAAAATCCTTTGTGTCCATCAATCTGTCTCAATTTCCTGAGACCCTGATCGAATCCGAACTTTTCGGACATAAAAAAGGAGCCTTCACGGGTGCTGCAAAGCATCACACAGGTGTTTTCGGAAGGTGCAGCCCCTATGGGGCAATTCTCCTGGACGAAATCGGGGAAACCTCAATGCAGCTTCAGATAAAGCTTCTGGAAGTACTTCAAAACAGGGTTTTTTCACCAGTGGGAAGCCATGAAAAAAGCCGTTTCGAAGGTCGGGTCATCGCCGCTACCAACCGGCCAATCCACGAAATCAGGGGGCGAAACATCTTTCGGGATGATTTCTATTATCGTCTCAGCTCAGACATCATCACGGTTCCCCCGCTGCGCGTAAGAATCCAGCAAAATCCGGATGAACTGAATGCGCTGTTGTCATACACCATCGAGCGTATGCTGACCCGGCCCTCACCTGAACTGGAAAAAGAAGTTCGAGCGGTTATCGATAAAAACCTGGGGCCCGACTATGCCTGGCCCGGTAATGTTAGAGAGCTGGAACAATGTGTAAGGCGGGTAATTCTGAAGAAAAATTATGATGGTGATATCAAGTCTGTTTCGCCAGATGATCTGAAAGCCCGACTGGTTATAGGAATCGAATCCGGTGAATTGGATGCCCAAAACCTGATTGCCGGCTACTGTGCGCTCCTTTACAAGCGCTACGGAACCTTTGAAGATGTTGCCCGTCGTATCAACCTGGATCGCCGAACCGTTAAGAAATATATCGGCGAGTGGGAAAAGGCGTGATTCCGACCCGAAAAGCTTCTATTTCAAAAGTTTCAAACCTTTCGTTTTCCTGCGCCACACATCAAAAGCCTTTAATTGCTCCAGTAAATCCAGGCACTCCAAACGTAGCAATTTCAGCTTACTGATACTGGACGGAGAAATCCTGTCGCAGAAAAAACAAAAAATATTTTTTTCGCTACCCTCTGCCAAGGTCCTCAGCAAGCTCCCCAGCTTTTCGGCAGTAAACGGATAATCACTGATGTCCAGAGTTTTGGTGACAATATCCACCATAAATAACTTTATCTCACGATAGACTTCTGGATGGTGGTTTACAGCCTCTTCTGTATCAGCTAGTGTCTTTTCCCATCGTCTTTCAAGTTCACTTATTGTCAATGTTTCATTCATGGGGCCTCAATCACGTTCGCTATTCATGTTCATTGGGTTTATCGAATTTAATGTAACGACGCTCTAAACTATAAGCTGTAAGAGACTTATCGCTATCTGCCAAACTACATGGCTGTTTCAGGGTGAAAGACATCCACCTCCTTGAGGTCGTCTCCCAGGTACTCCCGCTCATTGGGTCCAAGAACCCCCAAGGAAAGACAGATCAACGTCCACAGGTGTACAACGGGGTAGTTGCCACCGTAATGCTCGCTCAATTCATGGATCTGCGCATGGCAGTTGTGACACCCGGCAATGCAGTAATCTGCTCCAGTGGCCTTGATCTGATCGTCCTTCAATTTCCCATAGGCCAGGCGCTCTTCTTTGTAACCGGATTGGAGAAAGCCACCACCACCACCGCAACAGTAATTGTTGGATCGATTCGGCTGCATGTCGATGAAGTTATCCTCCCCAACGACAGATTTGACTACAAATCTCAAGTATTCAGCCATGGGATCACCATAACTTTTTCTAATGATCTGGCAGGGGTCCTGCACCGTAAATTTGATTTTCAGATCCTTATTCCAATCGGAATTGACTTTGAGTCTTCCGTCCCGGATCCATTTGGCATAATATTCGTAGATATTTTTCACTTCAAAATTGTGCTCGATGTTGAATTTTTTCAGTCCTTCCAGGACTGAGAATGTCACATGCCCTCATTCGGTGTTAAGATAAAACCGGCACCCCAAATCCTGGGCCTGTTTCGCACTCGTTCGCGTAACCTGTTCCCAGGATGTGTTGTCACCCAGGAACATACAATAGTTTTCACCGGCCCATCCTTTGGAGCCGTATGTCCAGTTCACATCCGCTAAATGAAGAATCTTCCACAAGGGTACCATTTCGTCAGGTTCGGTTACCGGTTCACGCGAATTCTGATTTAAAAAGAAGTCAGCACCCTCTTTGTCTATGGGCGCCTGCATTTCACTGAATTCAGGCTGTGCTTCCCGATATTCTTCCAGAACATCTTCCACCACAAACTGAAAATCTTCCGGGCTTGCACCCATTGCGCTGGTGCTATCATTCCTGAGGGCCATATCACACGACCCCAGGATACCTTTGGGGCGCTCCTCGCGGGGCCAGGCAGCCCTGGCATTGTAGATCAAACGTGGAATATCTATTTTCATGGGACAGACATAAATACAGCGCTGGCAACCGGTGCACATCCATATCCAGTCTGATTTCAATATCTCATCGTCCATCCCCAGCACTGCCATGCGAAGAAACTTTCGTGGATCCATGTCTGCCAATCCTGTAGCCGGGCATCCTGAAGAGCATGCCCCACAGGTAAGACAAAGATTCAGGTTTCCCCCGTCCGGAAGAAGTTCTTTTACCTTGTCGAGAAATATGGATTGTTTCTTGCCGCCCAGTCGAATCGCATTTTCACCCATGAATTGTGCCTCCTGCTTTCATGTAGTTTTCAGATTAAGCTGACCTTAAGGCACCCTTGAAAGACCATTATTAAATGCCATCTCAAAAATGCCTTTTGGCCCAATTCCTGTGTTAGCATTCTGGTCCGCCTTGATCTTGAACCAAAATCCTATTTTTTAAACAGCGTCTAAATATTCGGTTTAAAACCGGGCATGTAGAACTCAGGCAAATAGAGTCGGTCTTGAAGGAGTGCCCGAATCACTTCATCGACATCACCGGCAATCCCGTTTGCCAAATCGATCTGGGATCCCTTCAAAACATTGGCCAATAATTCACTGACGCCGCCACATATTACCAGGGTAACACCCATTTTTGTAAACACACGACATCGTTCACCCAAAGACATATCACCCAGAAAAACAGTTTCCCGATCTTGCTCAGCCCCGTTTTCAATATCAATTAGAAGCATGTGCTTACAGGAATCCAACACGGGTGACACCCTGTTCTGGAATATTGGAATGGCAACCTTCGTCATTTTTTTTTCGTTAACACTTTAAAAACCCATCCGATCACATAAGCAACCAACGGATTCGATGGTCAATGACACCCACAAGTAGAAGTCAATTCGGATTCATACTTTCTATGGGTTAGTGACCACCACATTGGGTTTAATTTTAGAGGCAAGTTTTTATCTGTCTCGGTTTCATGAAAGTGACCACATGAAAAACGACGATCATAGAGGATTTTTTCACTTTCCTCTGTTGACTCAGCTTCATTGCAGGCGTCAGCTGAAAAGTAGTCAGGACCAGTCCCCATATAGTTTACGCACAGCTTGAAACCACTTATCTCACTTGTTATGCGGGCATCAACATGGCCCCTTCTGATGATGATTTCGTAGCCGGGTGTTTCCCAGCAACGAATGGCAAAGGGCGTTTGCTTATGGGTGTTTGCATACAGACACAATAGACAGTCGAACAGGCGGTAGCCCATTGAAATGCCCGGTACATCCCGATCTACTTCCTGATCACCAAAGACGTGTTCCAGCGCCAAAAGCGGAAAGGTTTGATGGCTATCACCGGCATAACGCGTGCGAAGATATGCCATGGACTCAAAGGAAAAGATGGCGTTGGGTACCTCTGGGCCCATGGTCATATCAACCTTGGCAACCACGAATAGATCTTCAGGAAGATGTTTTTGATGTTCAAATGCTGGGGTGTTGGTGTCATCAAATAAGGGGCTAAGAATCAGTTTTTTTTCAAAAAATGAAAAAGATTGAAATTCAAGGCGCTGTGGATATGGAAAACACCTTACCTTGAAGGAGGCGCTGTATGGATCCATGCAGGCATTGGAATCTTCCTCTGTGTTCATCATCTCCAACTGGTAAACGCCTGGTGCATTTTTTAACCAGAAATACCAGGATAATCGATCATCCCATATTTGGCTGACGCCATTGAAACCAATATCCGAGCGAAACTGTTCGCACCAAGATGATACAATGAGCATCTCTTCAATTTTGTTTCTGAAAAAACTATCGCGTTCGATTTTTAGTAATCCTCTCTTTTCAGCATGAGTTCTCTGACGATCTCTCTTTTTGAACGCCCATCAATATCGACACCATAGTTCTTGGCTGTTTCAAGCAGGATTTCATCGGGGTAAGCCAGTGTCAGGGCATAGCTGGACTCATCGGATTCGAAAAATTTCTCAAAATCATCTGCCTGCCTGGCCTCATCGATGCCATTTTCAAATCCCCGAAGACATCGACCTGCCTGGTGCAGAAAATATTTGCTCCAAAACTGTCGTCTGCCCTTATCTGTCATACACCAAACCTATATGCACCATTTACTTTCTTCTCATGGGCCAGCCTTCAAAAAAATCCGCCTGAACCATGATGATGCTTAAAAATAATATGGTCCAAACCAGGGAGGTATCGCCGGGCTGGGCAATGCCGGGTACTTTGGCAAGAAAAAAGGTAGATAATGGAGAATAATAAAACCAGTAGAACAGCATCCCGCCGCCCATTGACAGGAGGGTTCGAATCGTGGCCCGCAGCCAAAGAGAATTTAAGTTTGGGAAATTGTTAAAGTAATGTTTCAGAATAAAAGCGGCCAGGACAAAAAACCCGCAGATTTCCCCGGCATGGATAAACCTAAAATCCGGCCCATCCGTATACTGCCCGCCCATAAACGGCTCATCCCAAAAATAGGTCATAATTTTCAGTAAAACTATGAGGATAATGATGCCAAGCACCAGTGTCGCCACAAATGTGATCAGTCCTTTCCACCAGGTGCCGTGGCCTTCATTTTCAAAATATTTCCAGGGAGACCCCTCCCAAAGCAACTCTGAAGCTACGATCCAGAACAAGGTGCACAAAACAAGACCCAAACCAAAAAAAGCACTGCCCGTGCCGGCAAATTCAGACCACCAGGGCTCCACGCCTGCCTTGTCTTGGGCCGGGTAGAAGAGGTAGCATACATGCGGGTGGAACAGGATGATGTATACGATGGTACTGAAAAAGAGGACGGCAAACAACCTTGACCAGGCCACAATGCCCCGATCTGATTGATGCCAGGGCCATCGCCCGAAACCAGTGCTCCAGAAAAGCGCTATCCACAAAAAGGCTGTAAAGAAATAAACCAGGGCTGTGGAAGCATTTTCCCGGGCATTGAATATTTCGGCGCCCATCCCACCGGAAGCGATAATAGATTTGGGACTGAAGTATGCGACACCCAATTTGCCGATAAATCCCCAGAAAAATATGTAAACGATGAACAGCATCAGTAAAAATGCCACCCCCGTCAAAATCAGACCGCGCTGGAGTGGTCCAAAAGCATCACTTGATGTATACGGAAAAGGATAGTAATCGGCAACGTTATTCAAAAGTACAATGGCTGTCAAAAATCCTACCACAAGAGAAAATCCATACATGGGCGTGTACAGTTTCATCACGGTATTGGGATTTAAAAAAATGTACCACAAAAGCCACACAATACAAAAAACCGCCACCAAATTGATCAAACCCAATAGATAATTGAACCCATGCCCTGTTTGCGTTTTGTTCGTCATCTCTCTGATCCTCCGGCAATGGTTAGAGGGGAGAGGAACATCTCCAGATGCCTTTCCCCTCTTTCACAATAAAACCTAACCACAAGAAAAAGTGAATTTCGCTACACAGCAACTAAAAAACCACCGTATCTCCGTTGGTCAGAAAAGCATTGCTGGCTGTGGCAACAGTGGACTGTCGTTTATAGGTTTTATATTTGTCGGTTCCTTTTACAACCGGGACACCGGCTGCCGCCGCTTTCTCAGCCCAAATCCATCCGGTACAGTGGTTACAACCGAGTTTTTGAATTTTAAACGCTTTGACGCCTTTGATGATGTCGTCAAACTTGGGATCCCAGGTTTCAAAAAGAGTGATGTGAAGTCCACCGTAACAACCATAGGGTTTGTACCCTTCAAAATTTTTACGGGCGTAGGAAAACAGGGACAGAATTCCCGGATGACAGCATCCGGTCACTGTCACAATCCCTTTATCCTTAACATTAAAATAGAGCACATTTTCACCACGAACTCTCAACAGAATGGGCACATCAAAATTTCTGATGGCCACGCCCGGTATGGGATTGTAGATACCGTCTTTCTCACCGTCGGGATTGCACAAAACAAGTTTCCCGGTGTGCGGCACATCATTTTTGCAAATGTGCACATCCTGTCCTTGCTTGTTCTTTGCTGTGAGGTGAGCACCCTTGAGTAATTTCATATCCTCAGGGTAATAGGTCTTGGGCGCATACAGGAGAATATCGGGTTTATGTTTCAGGGTTGACTCAATACCCCAATAATGATCCAAATGCCAGTGGGACAATACCATGAACTCGATCTCCCCGCTTTTCAACATCTCAGGGATATTGTTCATTTCATAAATATAATCCACCCAGTCGTTGTTCCACCCAGAGTCCATGAGGATTTTTCGTTCTTTGCCTTCCAAGGTGGTTACTGTTATCAACGCCATATAACCACCGGCATTTTCCCAATCCCAGGGAATGTCATATTGATTGGTCATGGCTCCGCCATAATCAACGATGTGCTTTTTTAGATTGTCATTGTCAAACCAGCTGGTTTCACTAAGCACGCCTACCTTCACGCTTTTTACTTCACCAAATGAAATCTTTTTTTTGGCGTGGGCTTGCTTCGTCAGTGCCCCGGCACCCGCCAAAGAGGTTGCCAAGCCTGTGGCTGCCATCGATTTAAGAAATGTCCTTCGTTTCATGCTGCCTCCTTGCGTTAGTTGACGTTGTCACCAAATCCCCCGTTGGCCGATTTAGCCGGCCTCTCTTTCCATGCCTCGGCGAAGATCGTATAAAAGATCGATAATCATATCCGCTTCATCGGTGGACATATCCATGCCGTATTCATGCATGACATTAACCACCAGATGCCAGTCATCACGTGTCCTGCCCTGTTTTTCAGGATCTGCTACCGAATCATGACATCCCAGGCATTTCTTGGCATAAAGCGCATAGGCCGCCTGGTGGTTCTTACTTTTTTGGTGCTGCTTTGCGATACCCTGATTGACTAAAAAAAACATGCCGCCAAGCATAAGAAAAACGCACAGACATATAATTGATTTACATACCGTTTTATGGTTTTTCTGCATGTTCTTGACCTCCTTTCGCCTGTTTTGGGCCTATCCATGGTAATGGTTTTCACGGGATATGACTTGGAAAGCGGGAACCCCAGATAGTAATGGTAGTCAGCAAAGAACATGCCGACGGAAGAATCGTGGCCCATATTCTTGGTAACGCATGAAGATTAAAGTAGGTTTATAGATTGACAATCATTTAGATGGTATGATTAGATTTATAAAAAGGAACCATTTGAACCGAAATACTTCATTCAATGAAACAAATTGCACCCATCATAACATAACATAACCCAAAGTGAGCCAATACTGATCGTGCATGAACAAGTGAAATCTCTACCCCGACAATATCAGGTAATATTGGACTCCATTGCCGATGGCGTCTACACGGTCGATCTGAACTGGCGGGTGACTTTTTTCAACAAAGCAGCTGAGTCCATCACGGGTATTCCCAGGCAAGAAGCCATTGGGCAGCCATGTTTTGAGGTCTTTCGCAGTAACATATGTGAAAATGATTGTCTTCTGAAAAGGGCCATTAACGCCCAAAAATCAATTCCCAACCGTCCAATCTATATCATCCGGGCCGACAAAAGACGTATACCCATCAATGTCACAACCGCTATTTTGAAAAACGCCGACAATAAAATGATGGGCGGTGTAATGACCTTCCGGGACTTGACCGATATCAACAAACTTCAGAAAGAACTTCGCAAACAACACACCTTTGAAGATATTGTCAGCAAAAACACCGCCATGCTCAAAATTTTTTCGATACTTCCCCAAATTGCCCAGAGCATCAGCACGGTTTTGATTGAAGGTGAAAGCGGTACCGGCAAAGAGCTGTTTGCCCGTGCAATTCACAACCATAGCCAGAACGCGTCCGGCCCCTTTGTGGCGGTCAATTGTGGCGCCCTTCCTGACACCCTGATAGAATCCGAGTTGTTCGGCTACAAGGCCGGGGCCTTCACGGACGCCAAAAAAGACAAGCCCGGGCGTTTTGACCAGGCCCAGGGGGGCACCATTCTGCTGGATGAGATTGGAGACATCTCGGCAGTGGTGCAGACCAAGCTATTGAGGGTATTGGAAAGAAAAGAATATGAGCCATTGGGTTCCGTCAAACCGGTTAAACTCAACACCCGCATCATTGCAGCAACTCACTGGGATCTTCATCAGCTGGTACGCGATAGTAAATTCCGTGAGGATCTTTACTACCGAATCAATGTGATTCGTTTACAACTGCCCCCATTGCGGGACCGTAAGGAGGATATTTCTTTGTTGACTCACCATTTCATCGAACGCTTCAACAGCCTCCTGGGTCGATCGGTGGCGGGCATCTCCCAGGAAGCGCTCGCCACGCTCATGCTGCACGACTGGGCAGGAAATGTTCGCGAGCTTGAAAATGCTCTGGAACACGCATTTGTCATGTGCCAAGACGAGATGATCAATGCAGAACACCTACCTTCCCGCATTCGTCTGGAGGGAAAATTTAGCGGTAAAGGTGCCGGTTTGACCCTCAAAGCTTGTGAAAAACAGGTAATTGTGGAGGCGCTGGAACGCAATCAGTGGAAAAAGGTAAAAACCGCCACGGAGCTTGGTATCGATAAAAACACCTTGCGTAGAAAAATCATCCGGCATGGTATTGCGAAAGTGTGAGTTGGAGAATCCCCCAGCAAGAAACGATACAGAATCCGCGGGGAAACCGGTGGCTAATTCCGCTCAGCTTATATCTGTTTCCCTCGCTGCACCACAAGCATGGTGATATCGTCGTTTTGAGGTGCTGTGTCGATAAAAGCCAGCAGGTTGGATTGGATTCGTTCAAGCAGTAGGCCGGCCGTGGCCGCGGGTGGATCAAACAGAGCATTCAGCCGCCCTCTTGTATAGAGTTCGTCTCTGGGTGAGCGCGCCTCGGTCAAACCATCCGTGAAGCCAAGGAGAATATCTCCTGGATCCATGCAAATGTCATGGATATCAAAATGCATATCTGACATCATGCCGACGGCCGGTCCTGTAGGGTTGAGATGTCCTTTGACACCTTCTGATCCAACCAGCAATAGGGGTTCATGTCCCCCATTGACATAGTGTAGCCTACCTGAGGCGGGATCCAAAACACCAAAAAAAATCGTCGCGAACATGCCCTCTTCTCCATGGTTTTGGGCAATGTATTCATTGGTCAGCAAAACAGCTTGCAGGCAAGCAAGCGGCTCTTCACAATTGACCGTCTTTGATTCCGATGAGCGGGGTCCTGTATCGGTCTGGCTAGCTGTGTTGCTTTGCTGAAATCCCTTTTGGGTGGAAAAAACCCGGAGAAGACTGCGGAACAAAGCCATGTAAAGGGCGGACCCCACACCTTTGTCGCAAACATCACCGATGACCAGCCCCATGTGTCCGTCCGGAAGTTTAAAAGCATCGTAGAAATCACCTGATACCTTTCCTGCCGGCTGAAAAAAGGCAGCAATCTCCCAATTGGGCATTACGGGAAGAGTTCTGGGTAGAAACTCCCTCTGAATCTCCTGACCTTTCTCCAATTCAAATTCGATGCGTTTGATGCGATCCCATTCCCGCAGTTCCCCTACCATGGTATTAACATCAGCCGCCAATTGGCCAATTTCATCTTTTGTTGTCAGCGGGACCTCCTGGGACAGATCTCCTTGGGCAACTTTCGATACGGTTTCAGACAATTTTTCTATGGGACGCGCAATTTTCCGAACGAAAATGTGCGCCAGCAAGCGGGAAACAATCATACCGATGAAAAGAAAAAGGAAAAACAATTTGAACCTGCTGCGCATAAACCCCGTAAATGTCTCGCTATCCAGCTCGATTCCGATAAAGTAGCGGTTCACATCTTTTTCACCCGTTAAGTTGACAAACATGGTGACCACACCGTCTGTTTTGAGGAGATTCGCCTGCATGCGATGGAATCGTCTTTTAAGTTGTTGATCCAATTTTTTTAAGGACGGGTTGTAGGCAGGCGTTTCCTGCAATACATCACCATGGGGAAAATAGATCCGGGTCCATGCTGTTCCGTTAGAAGCGCGCCGGTAAAAAGCGGCATCCGACACAACATAATAGACGGACGAAAGGCTCGACACCAGCTCGAGAATCTTATAAAGTTCAGGTTGTGATTGGCCCACATTTTTCAACAGAAAGTCAGCCTCGGAAACATCCTTGACCTGGGAAAATCGCTCCTGAATCATGGAACCGGCGGACTTGAGAAACGTTTGTCTTGCGGCAACCATATACAAAAAACTGCTGAACAAAAAAATAATCAACCCGAAAAAGAGAAAGTATAGGGTGATGCGCCGGGCAATGGAAGGTTTCCAGAAGCAAAGAAAAGACATGGCGTGTTCGACAGGCCCCTGCACGACAAATCGCCGGAAACTGCTTTTATGAGAAGATATGGATGGATTCATGCTATTGCCCATGGGGTGTTCTCCTTGATGGTAACCAAGATGAGCGGTTCAAATTTTAAGAATAGTGAAACAACACCTTCATTGCAACAACGGCAACTTCGACAATCGCCCAGCATCGGTGGCAGTTATTGCGCTTTTCATATTAGCCTTCCGAAACTGCCTTGGCCAAAAAATGTCAAACAACCGCTCAAACTGGGTTGAAACATGCTGAACCCCATCTGTCAAGAAACCATGTTCCTCTTGTAAAACACATTCGAAAACGCTACCAGTATGAATTCACTTTGTACGTTTGTTGATGACGACCTTGTCGCTCTTGGGTAAAAAATTGTCTGATTGCTTGATACACACAAATCAATACGCTACTATTACCTAAGATGAGCGTTTCGGGTTTAAAAAATACTGGATTAAATTCAAATTAATTCTTTATAGTTGTAACTTTTATATTAAGGTATTTGTTGAACTACTTCGGGAGACACCAGAGGTTGAGATCAATGATAAACTCATATTGGGCTGACAGCTATATTGAAAAAAAATGTGATGCCAAAACAGCCATGCTGTATATTCGCCCCGGTCAAAGAGTGTTTATCGGTTCTTCATCCGGCGAACCCCAGCATTTGGTAAAAGCCCTTGCAGAAACCGCCGCCCGGTATACCGATATCGAAATTGTACGGCTCATGGCTCTTGAAAGTACGCCCCTGACCCACATTGCCGAGAAAACTGGCAGCCAGAATCTCACGATTCGAACTTTTTATCTAGGGTCGGCCAAAGCCAGACACCTGTCAAAAAACCAGCGTTTCATCACACCTATCAATCTCTCGGCAGTCCCCCGTCTTTTCAGGAGCCGGTATCTTCCCATTCATGTGGCACTGATCCAGGTGACACCGCCTGATGACTTTGGCTGGATGAGCCTGGGGGTATCCGTGGATATTACCCAGGCGGCAGCACTGTCAGCGGACGTGGTCATCGCCCAGGTCAATACCAACATGCCGAGAGTACTGGGCCAGAGCTTTGTGCATGTGAATGATGTCGACCATATTGTCGAACACGATGAGCCCCTCTTGACCATTGGTCAAATGCCGGAATCAGACTCCGCCGACAACATCGGCAGACTTATCGCCAGGCTCATCGACGATGCATCGACCCTGCAATTGGGTACGGGTGTTACCCCCAAGGCTACCCTTCTGGCACTGTCGGATAAAAATGATCTGGGTGTCCACTCACAATATCTGACGGAAGATATGATGCATCTTGTTTCAAAGGGGGTCATCACCAATCGCAAAAAGGGCTTCAATGACGGCAAGATCGTGGCCAGCGCAGCCATTGGCTCTGAAAACCTGTATGAATTCATCAATGACAACCCTGCCATTGAATTTCACCCGTCAAACTACGTCAACAATCCAAACATCATCAGTCGTAACCACAAAATGGTTTCCATCAACGTGGCCATGGCCATGGATCTGACGGGTCAAGTAGCTGCAGACGCACTTCCCCACAATCACTTTTCAGGTATCAGCGGCATGCCAGATTTCATAAGGGGATCAGCCCAGGCACCCGACGGCAAGTCCTTTTTATTGCTCACTTCCACGACCGATAAAGGTAAAAAAAGTCGCATCGTACCCATGCTGACCGACACGGCCGTTGTGGTCCCCAGGGCTGATGTCCAATACGTGGCAACCGAATACGGTGTTGTGAACCTTTTTGGCAAAAGTCTGCAGGAACGGGCCACAGCCATGATCAGCATTGCCCACCCGGATTTCAGAGACGAGCTGTTTCATCAGGCCAAGGACCTGGGTCTGATCGGCAGGGAGCGAACCCTGAAAGAATCCATTTACGGTGTCTATCCCAGAGAACTCGAAGAAACCATCCTTCTGGACAACACAAGCGTCACTATCCGACCGGCAAAACCTGTGGATGAACGGCGTATACAAGAACATTTCTATACCCTTAACAAGGATGATGTCATTGCCAGGTTCTTTCATGAAAAGACCTCTTTTGTGCGTGCCGAAGTCTCGGATGTCTCCCAGGTCGATTACATCAAAGACCTGACCATCGTGGCTGTCATTGGAGAATTCGGTTTTGGTGAAGTGGTGGGGGTGGGCGAATACCTGCTCGATCCCTCCAACAATATGGCAGAGGTTGCTTTTTCCGTCAGTCAAAAATTTAAAAAGAAAGGCCTTGGGAAAATCCTTATCCGGAAACTTTGTGAAACAGCCCGGGCGAACGGCATCTCCGGTCTTTTTGCCTACACGTCGCCTGAAAACAGGGGCATGATCCGTCTGTTCAACACCTTGCCCTACAAAACAACAAAAAAATTCGAGGACGACCTGGTACTGCTGCGTTGCAATTTTGCTGATCCGGAGCAGAAAAAATAAAAACAATCACGAAAACACGAAACCTGAAAAACACGAAAATTTTATGGGTCTTTTTCGTGATTTCGTACTTTCGTGATTTCGTGATAAAAGATCTTTCTCTTTTTCTGTTTATCTAAATTGGTCAAAAGTCATTTAGCGATTGCCCGAACCTAAAACCTAAAACTTAAAACTTAAAACCTAAAACCATTTCAGAAAGATTACTATATGAAAATCCATACAATAAACTTCCAACCCCACAACATTTCCATCGATATTCCCCAAGGCGAGTCCATCCTCAGGGGAGCATTGGAAGCTGGTGTTCACATCAACGCCTCCTGCGGTGGGGAGGGTGTCTGCGGAAAATGCCGGGTAATTATCGAAAACGGCACTGTGGCCGACGGTATCAGTGAAAGATTAACCCGGGAAGACATCGACAAGGGTTACCGGATCGCCTGTCAAAGCGTGGTCGAAAGTGACCTTACCGTCCGCATACCCGTGGAGTCCTCTGTGGAAGCCGGTGTTTTGAATTTACGTAAAACCCCCCGGCAAACGGCAAAAATCAAACAAACAGACCTGAACGATCTGAAAGAGCAGGGTCTGTTCGTACCACCGGTTGAAAAAAAATATATCGAACTACCGGAACCCTCGGCAGAAGACCGCCTCCCGGATGTGACAAGACTGGTCAGTTTTCTCAAACTGGAACAGGGCGAACACCGCCTGATGGTCAGTTTGCCGGTTATCCGCAAAATACCGGATATTCTGCGGGAAGACGGTTTTAAGGTGACTGCAACCCTCGAACGACCGGTTCAAAAAGGCCGAAAAACCCATATTATCAATGTACAGCCTGGTGATGCGTCCAAGGACAACTATGCCATCGCCATCGACATCGGCACCACCACTGTCTACGGCCAACTCATCGATCTCATCTCCGGTGAAGTCATATCTGAAACCGGCGATTTCAATGGTCAGATCAGCTATGGGGAAGATGTCATTAGCCGTATCGTATTTGCCGAAAAGTCGGATGGTCTGGAAAAACTGCATGCCGTCATTGTCAAAACCATCAATGGCATCATTCATAAAATCTTGAAAAAATGCGGGTGTGCAGTAGAGAATATTTCGAGCATCACCCTGGCCGGCAACACCACCATGACCCAGCTTTTATTAAAGATCAACCCCAGGTACATCCGGCGCTCCCCTTATGTGCCCGCAGCAACCCTCTACCCCCCCATCAAAGCAGTCGATCTCGGGATCGAACTGAACGAACATGCCAGTGCATTGGTTTATCCTGCGGTATCGAGTTACGTCGGCGGTGATATCGTCGCCGGCGTCATGGGTTCCGGCATGTATCTCACAGACAAGTTGACACTTTTTCTTGATATCGGGACCAATGCCGAAATCGTCATCGGCAACACCGAATGGTTTGCCTGCGCTGCCTGCTCTGCCGGACCGGCATTTGAAGGTGGTGGCCTCGAATTCGGCATGCGGGCCACCAAAGGCGCCATAGAAGATTTTTCCATCGATCCTGAGACACTCGAACCCATGAACATCTGCATCGGCAATGTCAGACCCAAGGGTATCTGCGGATCCGGCCTTATTATCATGGTGGCAACCCTGTTCGAGTATGGAATTATCAACAACCTCGGTAAATTTGATCGTGATCTGGATACACCGCGAATTCGCGAAAACGACGGTATCTATGAGTATGTCCTGGCCTGGAAAAAGGACACCCAGATCGACCGCGATATCGTTTTGACAGAAATCGACATTGAAAATCTTATCAGGGCCAAAGGGGCCATCTACAGCGGCTGTGTGACCCTGTTGGAAGAAGTGGGCATGTCCATTCAGGATCTTGATCAAATCATCCTGGCAGGAGGGTTCGGTAGCTATGTGGACCTTGAAAAAGCTATGACCATCGGTCTTCTGCCCGAAGTGGATCCCGGGAAAATCACCTTTATCGGCAATGGATCCCTGATGGGCGCCAAAATGAGTGCCCTAAGCAATCACATTCGTAAAAACGTGGTCGAGGTTACCAAAAAAATGACCAACTTCGAACTGTCTGAAACAGCCTCTTACATGGATCATTATATTGCCGCGCTTTTTTTGCCCCACACCAACCTGGAACGTTTTCCAAAGCTCCAGGCACGTCTGGCACAGCGTAAGAAAAACCGATAGCCGGGATGGAAGGTTATTATATTTTTCCATTCTTCGGCCCCTGTGTAACGCCCAAAATTTATTCACAATATAAATGAAATTCATCTGCTTCCAATTGTTTTGGAAATCAGAAAAGCTTTATTCACCGCATCTATTGACAAAGCAAAATTCACCAGATAGATAATGTTATTCAGTCAAAATTGGCTTTCATATCGCTTATTATCAAAATACAGAATAACATCTAAGGATTTAAGGCAAACAAGACAAAAAAATAAATCTATGAAAGGGGGTATGGAAATCGTCGTGGAGTCGTTTTAATAAATTTAGACATGGAACATTAACGATTATCCCTAACCGGTATATTGATAAGGAGGTAAAAATTGGCATTTGAATTTTATAAAGAATCTTATACTGGCGGTGTAAAGGAAGTTACCCTTGGCGATGGAGACAAAGCCGTTACCGTCGGTGGGGAGACATGCTACCCCTTCTATCAGTTCGAAGGCGACATGCCGAACAAACCCAAAATCGCCATGGAAGTCTGGGACATGCAGCCTGAAGACTGGCCGGAAGCCGCTGTAAAGCCATTTCAGGACGTCCTGTCCGACCCGGCAGCATGGGCCAAAAAATGCATCGCTGATTTCGGAGCCGAGCTGATAGTATTGCAGTTGAAAAGCATCGACCCGAATGGAAATGATGTCGGACCGGAAGATGCTGCGGCAACCGTCAAAAAGGTAGCCGAGGCCATTGATGTCCCACTCATCGTGTGGGGCTGCGCCAATCCTCAAAAAGATGAAGAGGTATTGAAAAAAGTGGCGGAAGTCTGCCAGGATTTCAATCTCGTCATAGGCCCTGTGGAGGACAAAAACCACAAGGGCATCGGTGCAGCGGCCATGGGTTATAGTCACACCATCATATCTTCGTCGCCCATCGATGTAAATATCGCCAAACAGGTCAACATTCTTCTTGAAAATCTGGGCATGCCCATGGACCGGGTCGTCATCGATCCGACAACCGGTGGTCTGGGCTATGGTCTGGAATACAGTTACTCGGTCATGGAAAGACTCCGCATGGCGGCCATGGCGCAGGGTGACGATAAACTCCAGTTTCCCATCATCAACAATCTGGGCAACGAAGTCTGGAAATGCAAGGAAGCCAAATTAAGCGCGGAAGAAGAACCAACCCTGGGCGACCCAGAACGAAGAGGCATCATGATGGAAGCCGTGGGTGCCATATCCTATCTCATGGCCGGATCAGACATTCTCATCATGCGGCACCCGGAAGCCATCCGATTGGTCAAGTCCTATATCGATCTTCTTGTGGATGGTGGCAGTGCAGAGGACATCGCACCTGTCAGCAAGCAACTGGATGATGTGGACATCGATTACGCTGCCCTGGCACCTGAGCCCGATTTGACCATCGAAGAAGAAGTCAAGAAAGCCGCGCCAGCCAAGAAAGCTGCAGAAAAGCCAAAAGCCGCCAAACCAGAGGCAAAGAAAGAAGCCCCGAAGAAAGCGGCTCCCGAGGCTGCGGCCCCCAAAAAGGCAGCACCCGCCAAGGAAGCACCGGCGGTAGATGAAAAGGCAGAGGCAGAAGCCAAGGCCAAAGCCGATGCAGATGCCAAAGCCAAGGCCGAAGCAGACGCCAAAGCCAAAGCCGAAGCAGACGCCAAGGCCAAGGCCGATGCGGAAGCCAAAGCCAAAGCAGATGCCGAAGCCAAAGCCAAGGCAGATGCGGACGCCAAGAATAAAGCCGAGGCAGATGCCAAGACCAAGCGTGAAGCCGAAGAAGAGGAGTTGCGTCAGAAGCGGGCTGCAGAACGTGAGGCCCACGCAGCCAAACGCGCCTCATCTGGAGCGGAGGAAACAGTTTCTATGACCGCAGCGTCCGATCAGAAATCCGATCTGGAAAAGATGCTGGAAAGACTTAACTGGGTACACCGACGGGTCAAACTGTATTAACAATTGAAGATGCCGGTATTGCCCGATACCGGTATTAAACAACCTGTGTAAATACGAGGAGGAACCTCTGATGGCAGAAATAACCAAGAAAAAGCCAGCCAAGACACCAAAATTGGCTGATCCACAAATGGCAAGTATCGATGTTGCTAGCCAGCAAATGATCGCACGTTCCCATGAACTGGGTGTTGAAACGGTTTTTGACCGTGCTGTGAACATGAAACCCTGTAACATCGGCATCCAGGGAATCTGCTGTAAAAACTGTGCCATGGGCCCCTGCCGCCTGCCGCTCCCCAAAGGGGGCATCGAAGGTGAGGACGAAAGAAAGGGTCTGTGCGGAGCAACCCCCAACACCATTGCCGCACGTAACTTCGCCCGCATGGTTGCCGCCGGTGCAGCTGCCCACTCCGACCATGGCCGCTCAGTAGCCGAGGTCTTTATGTCTGCAGCTCGCAAAGAAACCGACGATTACAAAATCAAAGATGTCGCCCGTTTGCTGGAGGTCGCTCCACACCTGGGAGTCGCTACAAAAGTTGAGGTGGATGGCGAAGAAAAAGACAGGGACATCGATGAGATCGCCCTTGAAGTGGCTGAAGCCGCGATAAATGAGTGGGGCAAGCCCGAAGGCGAACTCCTCTATGCCAAGAGAGCACCGGCACCCCTTTATGAAAAATGGAAGAAAAACGGCGTAATTCCCAGAAATATTGACCGGGAAGTCGTCGAGATCATGCACCGCACCCACATGGGTGTGGACCAGGATTACAAAAACCTGGTTAAACAATGCACCCGGGCATCCTTGGCAGACGGCTGGGGAGGGTCCATGCTGGCGACCGACCTTCAGGATATTATGTTCGGGACACCTTACCCACTGCAGTCCGAAGCTAATATCGGCATCATGAAAGAAGATCATGTCAACGTCATCGTACATGGCCATGAACCGGTCTTGTCCGAGATGATCGTGGCGGCTTCCCAGACCAAGGAAATGCTGGACTACGCCAAGTCAAAAGGCGCCAACGGCATTCAGCTGGGGGGCATCTGCTGTACGGCCAACGAAATTCTTCAGCGTCACGGCGTACCACCGGCCGGTAACTTCCTGCAGCAGGAACTCGTCATCGTCACCGGCGCCTGTGATGCCATGGTGGTTGATGTTCAGTGTGTCTTCCAAAACCTGGCCAATGTGGCAAAGTGCTTTCACACCAAGCTCATCACCACCCACCCCATTGCCAAAATGGAGCAGGACAACGTCATACACATTGAATTCGATGAGCACCATGCGTTGGAAGATGCCAAGCGGATTCTCAAGCTGGCCATCGACAACTTTGAAAAACGTGGCACCGAAGTTATGATACCCAAGCAAAAGGCCACCCAGATCGCCGGTTTCGGCGTTGAATCCATCGAATACCACCTGGGCGGCACCTTTCGCGGCACCTACTACACCCTGAACGACAATATCATCAATGGACGTATCCGGGGCATCGCCGGTGTTGTGGGATGCAATAATGCGCGCTCCCAGCATAACAACGAGTGCATCACCATTATCAAGGAACTGATCAAGAACGATGTCATCGTTTTGACCACCGGCTGCAATGCCATTGCATGCGCTACACACGGGTTGCTGACCCCGGAAACCGCAGCAGTATACTGTGGCCCCGGCCTGGCCGAGGTATGTGAAACCGTGGGTATTCCACCGGTTCTGCACCTGGGTTCCTGTGTCGACAACAGCCGGATTCTCCTGGCAGCCACCGAGGTCGTTAAGGCCGGTGGGTTAGGAAACGACATCTGTGATCTCCCCGCCGCGGGTAGCGCTCCGGAATGGATGAGTGAAAAGGCCATTTCCATTGGTCAATATTTTGTCTCTTCCGGCGTTTACACCGTTTTCGGCGGTGTTCTGCAGGTTAACGGAGCACCTGTGTTCCAGGATTACCTGTTCAATGAACTGGAAAAGGTATACGGCGGCAAGTGGGATATGTATACAAACCCCATGGATCATGCCCATGCCATGATCGCCCATATTGATAAAAAGCGTAAGGAACTCGGTATCGACAAAGCCCGGGAGAGAGTACTCATGGATATGGCGGACCGTCAGGCACTCGAGGCATAAGCCTGATTCAGGATTATAAAGGAGGAACAATATGTCTAAGTTAGTCGCATTTGCCGCCATACAGGGTGGCTATAAAGTTGTTTCAACGGCTGAAGGGGAATTTAACAAAGCACTGGCATCATTCAATGCCGATTCCAAGATCGAATTCCCCAACACCGGTTACTATCTGCCGGTCATCTATTCACTTACCGGCATGAAAGTCGAAACCCTGGAAGACCTTAAAAAACCCCTTGAATTTGCACGCGGCCTGCTGCCGCCGCATGTCAAGGGTAAAAACCACCTGCCCTACCTCGGTCCGCTTCTGGATGCCGGCATGGCCGCCATCTTTTCCTATGAAATTTTGGAGGCCCTGCGAATCCTGCGGGAGCCAGACTATTATCTTCCCCAGGAAGACCCGGACATCGACGCGGGAAAACTGTGGGTCGGCCCTGCCGATGACATCATCCTCCGTAAAAGAGGGGTGGAGTTCGTGGATGGTACCGCGCCGGGATTTGCTGCGGTGGTGGGTTCCTGCCCGGACCCCGAAACGGCCAAGATGATCGTGGAGGACTATCAGAAAAAGAATCTCTACATTTTCTGTGCCGCCCACCACAACGGTACATCCGTCATCGAGCAACTCATTGAGGCCGGTGTTCAGGTGGGTTGGAGTACCCGTATCGTCCCGTTTGGGCCGGATATTTCATCGGCCGTGTTCGCACTCGGGTTTGCCAACCGGGCAGCCATGGCCTTTGGTGGCGTACAGCCGGGTGACTACAAAAAAATCCTGCATTACAACAAAGACAGGGTCTTTGCATTTGTCAACGCTTTCGGCGATATCGGCACCGAGTGGGGTGTTGCGGCCGCCGGCTGCGTCAACTGGGGATTCCCGACGCTGGCCGATACCGATATTCCGGAAATTCTCCCCACCGGTATCTGTACCTATGAACACGTGGTGGCCAATGTACCCCATGACGAAATCTGTCAGAAATCAGTGGAAGTCCGGGGACTCAAGGTCACCGTTTCTGAAATCGACATCCCCTGTTCCTTTGGACCGGCCTTTGAAGGCGAACGTGTCCGGGGCGCCGACCTGTACTGCCAGATGGGCGGTGGCAAGACCCAGGCAACCGAGCTGGTGAAGATGGCGGACATGAAGGAAATCGAAGATGCCAAGGTGGTTGTAGACGGACCGGATGTCGGAGATATTAAAGAAGGGGAAACCCTGCCCCTGGGGATTTTTGTTCAGGTGGCCGGCCGCGAAATGCAAACCGATTTCGAACCGATCCTTGAACGCCAGATCCATCATCTGATCAACTATATCCAGGGTATCATGCATATCGGGCAGCGGGATATCGCCTGGATCCGCGTGGGAAAGGGTGCCATTGAGAAGGGCTTTACCATCAAGGATATCGGTGTGGTCCTGCATGCTAAATTCCATCAGGATTTCGGTAAGATTCTCGACAAGGTCCAGGTCACCCTCATCACAGACAAGAAAAAGGTCGATGCTTTGACTAAAACAGCCCGGGCTGAGTACAAGATGCGGGATGAGCGGGTCGAGAAAATGACCGACGAAGATGTGGAGACCTATTATTCCTGTACACTGTGCCAGTCATTTGCCCCCACCCATGTCTGCTCCGTCAGCCCAGAAAGAACGGGTCTCTGTGGTGCCTACAACTGGATGGACTGCAAAGCCTCTTTCGAGATCAACCCCACCGGTCCGAATCAGCCCATTGAAAAGGGTGAATGTATCGATCCGGTACTGGGTCAGTGGAAGGGTGTCAATGAATTCGTCAACAAGGCATCCAGGGGTGCCATCACCCACTACAATTTTTACTCCATGGTGATCGATCCCATGACAACCTGTGGATGCTGTGAGTGTATCGCGGCTATGCTGCCCTCCTGCAATGGCGTCATGACCGTAGGCCGGGATTATACCGGTGATACACCCTGTGGCATGAAGTTCACGACCCTTGCCGGTGTTATGGGGGGTGGTGCATCATCTCCAGGGTTTGTGGGTCACTCCAAGTTCAACATCACCCAGGGAAAATTCATCAAGGGTGACGGCGGACTGCTGCGGGTAGTCTGGATGCCCAAGATCCTCAAAGAGGAAATCAAGGAACGTCTGGAAAAAGCCGGCAAGGCCTTTGGCGTTCCGGACCTGTATGACAAAATTGCGGATGAAACTGTAGGCGTTACCGAAGAAGAGATCTTGCCATGGCTCCAAGAAAAAGACCATCCGGCACTCAAAATGGATCCCATCATCGGATAATTTAGAATTCGGCAGGGGGTGGGTTGTCTTTTCACCCCCTTTGCCTCGCCTCGAAAAAATCATCCACGTTGATTCAAAAATGAATTCTAAATATAGAATAAGGAGACAAAAATGGCATTAACCGGTATTCAGATTTTTAAACTCCTGCCGAAAACCAACTGTAAGGAATGCGGCGTCCCCACCTGCCTTGCCTTTGCCAT
>JAHEIB010000159.1 GCA_024639645.1 Deltaproteobacteria bacterium | reverse complement strand
GTGATCTGTTTTCAGACATCGACTGGGGTACGGCGTCTGTTTTCCGTCAGGCCATGGGGAAAATTCATACCGCAGGTTTGAATTGTCAAGTCCTCCCATCCCATCAGGATATCGACACCCATGACGATCTGGTGGCTTTTTATCACCGCAGCAAAGCCAACGGCCTCACCCACCTGAAAACCATGAAATTCCTTAAACAGCTTAATCTGAAAGGATGTCAATGAAGTCAGACAAATTTAAAGCAGCACTGGTCTGCATAGCGGTTTTGGCAACGCCCTTTATGATTCATCTGGGTCAAGACGCTGCTGCAGATTTAAACAATGAACTGGCTGTCGGCCTCTTTTCATCTTTTCAGCCCGGTATGGATCCACCACCCGGCTGGGAGCCCCTGATCTTTAAAAAAATCGATCAGCACACCCAATATGATCTGGTGTCTGATGAAGGTATTGTTGTGGTCAGGGCTATCAGTGCAGCGGCTGCATCGGGTCTTATTCGAAAAATACAGATTAACCCCATGGAATATCCCATCGTGGAATGGCGGTGGAAGGTGAGCAATGTATTGCAAAAAGGTGATGTCACAAAAAAAGAAGGGGATGACTACCCGGCCCGGATATACATCACCTTTGCTTATGACCCCTCCAAACTATCTTTTAGTGAAAAAATGAAGTATAAAGCTGCCAAAATTCTGTTCGGCGAATACCCTCCTACAGCTGCTATTAATTACATCCGGGGGAGCCAAGCAGCCATCGGCACGATTGTTCCCAGTCCGTATGCCCATCGGAACATGATGATTGTTGTTGATTCCGGGGATGAAAAAGTCAATCAATGGATCACATACACAAGAAATTTACTGGAAGACTACCGCAATGCCTTTCATACCGACCCACCCTTGATAACAGGTGTGGCCATCATGACAGACACCGATAATACTGGAGAGGCAGCTACGGCATATTATGGTGACATTTTTTTTAAAAAATTGCCTAACAATTAACGTGATAAAGAAATTTTACTTGAACCGCAATGACATTTAGCCAGTGGCTGTCATTTGCACTTTGTGCGACATTTGCGCTGCGCGCGTCATTTATTGCTGTTCATAGCTGATGACTCATAGCTACAATAAATGACACGAAGTAAATGACCATTAATCACGCGTAGCAGATGACCCTTTTCTGCTGGGACGCTAGGATGCTCGGAAGCTTGCATGCCGCTATCCGCCTATAGCTGTCAGCCACCCTCCAACCCTCGTATCACCCTTGTACCACCCTCGGACCCTGCTCTATGGATAGTACCTCACCAGTTTGTGGGGTGAAACACCCATCAGGTAGAGCACCATCAGCACCCAATTTCTAAGTGTGCCAAGCACCAGTCCCTCTTTTTCCCAACGGCGGGGGTTTGTCTGAACCTGCTTTTCGATAATTTTGATGGCGTCGCCACGATGTTTAATACGTCGCATCAGGTCCACATCCTCCATGATGGGTATCGGTTTGAAACCACCGATCATTAGGAAATAGTCTCTGCGTAGAAAAATGGCCTGGTCTCCGTAGGGCAGACGGGTGATCCGGGATCGGACTGTGGCCACTTTTTCGATGATACGGTAACCCCATCTGCTGGAACGGATACCGAGATCGAATGCACCTCCCATGAGATCTGGGTCTTGCAGGGCCGATAAAATGGCATCCATCCCACCCGCAGGCAAGCAGGTATCTGCGTGCAGAAACAACAAAATGGGGCCTGATGCCAAATCAGCTCCTTTGTTCATCTGGATGCCACGGCCTTTGGCAGATGTATCTGTTTTCAACACCAGACCCGGGAAGTTCTTAAAATCGATAGTTTTAAGGGTACGGTTCTGAGGGTCGGCATCGACAACCACAATTTCGACGGCTTTTCCTGTTGACTGGAGGGTAAGGTGCTCAAGGGTGCTCTGAATCGTTTCAGGCTCGTTGAAAACAGGCATGATGATGGAGATTTCGGGCGTCACGATATTTTCCAGCAGGTCTTTGTGGTTGATGATATAGGTGTTGGCATAAATATGTTCCGAATGCGTCCCACAGTTTTATACCGCTTGTCATAATACTGTTCCGAAAACAGGATGGCGGCATAAGGTTTTGCAGCAGAAAAACGGTCCTCAATCGGAACGTTTTTCTGACAACCCCTATAGGTGGTAGCGGAAGATTCTTTTGACAGATGCGATCGTCTATGCTGCCGCGGCCGCAGGTAACATAACCTACACACTTTACTGCCAGGGGTCAATGTTCGGGGATGTCTTTTGTCTCTATGGTATTTTCCAGTCGATTGATCAGGGTGACCGTGATCAGTGTTTTAAACAGTTTTTTCATTTGATTCTCCTTGCAATTGATTGGTGTTGCGATGACAATTTCATCGACTGATAGGAAGCTGTTTATGGCTTCCAAAAAACTGACCAGAAGCATCAATTGGGGAGATATTAATTCGGTATTGTTAGGAGACGGTTAGGAACAGGTTCGTTTTCGGTTGAAACATATTGTGCAATATGTCACTGTTTATATTGTGAAACCTAAACCACAATCCGTGGGGAATTCATTGCCTATTAAAACAGCCAGCAAAAAAAATGTTAGATATAAGCATTTGAAATCATTTAATTAGAAAAAATAATAATATATTTCGCATGGTTTTTGCATGAAAATCTACCGGATAACCGGGGCTGACCTGTTCAGACATGTCATGGCATTCAGAGGGGTTGAATATACCAATGAAAGAAGGCTTTTTAGATAACGGTGGTCGACGTTCCGGGGTAGACAGACGTGTTTTTTCCTATGCCGTCCATATTCCTGAAAGAAGATTGACCGCGGATCGACGGCTAGGTACGGACAGGCGGGAACACCCAAGAGAACACGAATAATCGATTTCCTTGAAGTCGTATTTAAGAGAGGGCAGATAGAGAAAAACTATCTGCCCTCTCTTTTTTGGAACAAATAACAAAAAAGAAGGGGAAGATTGGGACCGGCGTGAGTGTCATTTTTTTGGGTATTTGGCAACCGAGTTCATATCGCCATTCATTAGGTGAAAACGCGATCCTTAACCTTCTGCCAGATATCCTGGATGGCCTGGCTGGTTTCGGAGAAAGGGTCATATTCCAGGATGGTTTGGGCTTGTACCATGGCGTGTGTGATGCCCGTATCAAAAGGAATCTTCCCCAGGGTTGTTGCATGGGAATTTCTAACATAGGTGTTGATGTCGTCTGTCAGCTTTTGATTCAGGTCGTATTTGTTAATACAGACCATGGCGGGAACGCGAAAGTGTTCCGTAAGCGCCAGAATGCGTTTTAGATCGTGAATTCCCGACACAGACGGTTCTGTCACCACAAGCACCGCATCAGCATTGCCGATGGATGCGATGACCGGGCACCCCACGCCCGGAGGCCCGTCCGTCAATATAAGGTCGGATCCGGTTTTTTCAGCCATGCCTTTGGCTTCATTTCGGACCAGGGAAACCAACTTGCCTGAATTCTCTTCAGCAACTCCGAGACGGGCATGAACCATGAGCCCCAGGCGGGTATCTGAGATATACCATTCACCACAGGTGTTGATGGGAAAATCGATGGCGTTTTCCGGACAGAAGTGGACACAGACCCCGCACCCCTCACAGGCAACAGGGTCCACCTGAAAATCAAGGCTGATGGCTTGGAACTGACACAGGTCCCGGCATTGGCCGCACTGGCTGCAACGATTTTCATCGATCAGGGCTGTCCGGCCGCTCTTAAAATCATGACGGGATTGAATGCTTGGTTCGATAATTAGATGCAGATCGGCGGCATCCACGTCTGCATCGCAAAGAACTTTGTTTTTTGCCAGTGTCGCAAATGCGCCCATGATGCTCGTTTTTCCCGTTCCGCCTTTGCCACTGATGATAACCAGCTCTTTCATATTTGTTTGTTCCGTTTTGCAATATCGTTATACAATGTTTTTGATCTGCTCGAAGATTGTCAGAAAATTTTCCCGATAGCCCGGTAATTCCCGCGCCATGAGTTTTCCGTTGGTGGTGGCTTCTGCAATCTGTCTGTCAAAGGGTATTTCCATTAAAACAGGCATTCCAATGGAAGCGGCATAATCCTTGACATCCTGATTGCCGATATCCGACCGGTTGATGACCAGTCCGAAGGGGATATGGAGCATCCGCACTGCCCCGACGGCCAACGTTAAATCATGGAGGCCGAAGGGAGTGGGCTCGGTTACCAGGATAACAAAATCGGAATCACTCATAGAAGCGATAACCGGGCAGGAGGTTCCTGGCGGCGAATCAATGATATTGATACTGTCAAGCGCTGCATAAGACTTGACCTTTTTTATCAAGGGAGGCGCCATGGCCTCACCCACTCTTAATCGGCCATAAATAAGCTCGATATCCTGATGATGTCCCCGGGTGGTGGTACCGAGTTCCCGATACGATGCCATAATGGCATTTTCGGGGCATACCTTGAAACAGCCTCCACAGCTATGGCAGAGCTCCGGGAAGGTCATTGCCGCCGTACCTTTAATGATGGCGATGGCCTTGAACTGGCAAAGGGTTTCACATTTGCCACAGAATGTGCACTTGTCTTCGAGGATTTCGGGGACCAGGGTTTTTATGGTTTCGATTTCACCGTTTTCAGGCGCTAAAAAGAGATGCAGGTTTGGCTCCTCGACATCACAGTCCAGGAGTCGTACCGGCTTCTCTAATGAAACAGCAAGGTTTGCTGCGACCGTTGTTTTCCCGGTTCCACCTTTTCCACTGGCGATGCTGATGATCATGTGAAAATATTCTCCGGTATGCAGGGGTGGGTACCTTCGTTTACATAATTTCAACACAGGATTAAGGCAAAAGGCTTTTTTGAGATAGCTGCTAATGGTCGCAGACATTACCTCCCGTTACCAGGGTCTGACTCAGGTAACTTTTTACGAGATTTTCAGGTTCATCCACCGGCGCACCGACTAAGACCTGAACGCCAGCCTGCTGAAATAGTTCAATGGCCCGCTGGCCCATGCCACCGGCGATAACGACATTTGTACCCTGTTCTTTCAGCCACCGGGGAAGGACGCCAGGTTCATGGGGAGGCGGCTCCAGCATCTCTGTGTTCAAAATTTGTTTATCTTCCACTTCCACCAGGGCAAATTCCTTACAATGTCCGAAATGGGCGGTCAGCTTGCCGTCTGCAATTGGTATGGCGAATTTCATTTTTGTCTCCCTTTTTATTTTTTTATTGATATCGATAAAAAAGACCATGCTTACATCCAATGCCCATTGACATTGGCGCTTTTGGCAGCGTGCAGTTCACCTTTCTTGAATCTCTCGATGTTTTCCGTGATGCTGCCACTGGCGCCGGTAAAAATTGTAATACCGGCTCGCTCCAGTACCATATAGGCCTTGGGACCGCAATTTCCTGTAATCAAAACATCGACGTTGGCGTTTGCCACAGTTTTGCCTGCTTGAATCCCGGCTCCCTGGGGGAGATCCAGGCTCTGTTTGTTGTCGAGAACATCAAACGCCATGGTGTGGGGATCGATTACGATAAAATGGTCGCATCGCCCAAAACGTGGATCCACCTGCGCTGAAAGATCGTTCCCATTCGATGTTACAGCTATTTTCATGCGTTACCTCCTGTTTGTTGTCATGCAAATTATGAGCATATGCTCATAAGGGCAATTTAAGCGTTTTTATGGTACTTGTCAAGACAATCATGAATCTTTTTTTAATGTGAAAATTAGTCTGGTTATAGCAGTTGTCATAAATATGTTCCGTTTGACTTTTGGCTGGCGCTTCGGCGGGTGAGGGCAAACAGCCGGTCCTCTGTTTGAAGCAAATTAGCGATCGTTTGGAAAACCAGCAGGTTGGGTTAATTATTGGGAGTACAGAAGTACAAACTGGATGCCGGGGTCACATCCGTCATGACAATAGATACCCCGTAACTTGCTGCGGTTTTGTTCAGTGGGTGTGTTCTATGTTGCTACGGATTTCAGGAGCTCTTCGATTTCTTTTTTGGTGAGATGGCGCCAGGCGCCTTCGGGCAGAGTCCCAAGCTTGATATTGGCGACCCGGATTCGTTTCAGGGCGGTGACGCGATTGCCTGTTTTTTTAACCATACGCCGTATCTGTCTGTTTCTGCCTTCTTTGAGCTGGATGAGAAAACGCTTGCTGGAGACCCGTTTGACAATGGCGGGCCGGGTTTTTTCTCCCAGAATAGTGATGCCCTTTTCCATTTTTGCGAGGGCACTGTCGGATATGGGGGTCGCAACGGTCACGATGTATTCCTTTTCGTGATCAAAGGACGGGTGCAGCAGATGATGATGGAGGTTTCCGTCATTGGTCATGAGCAGGAGACCGGTGGAGTCCTTGTCAAGACGGCCCACCGGATAAATTCGCTCCGGGATGTCCACCAGGTCCACAACGATCTTTTCGTTTTTCTGGTTGCAGGTGGTGACATACGATCTGGGTTTGTTTAGGGCGATGTATACGGGTGTCTGCCTAACGGTCAGCAACTGCCCGTTTATGTCGATCCTGTCTTTTTCAGGATCCACTTTGGTGCCAAGCTCGGTTATGACGCGTCCATTGACGCGCACTTTGCCCTTCTGGATATGGACCTCTCCCTGTCTGCGGGAACAGTAACCGGCCGAAGAAAGAAATTTTTGAAGCCTGACAAGGGGCATTTGGGTTGGTATCCTAAATTTATTTTTGGTAACTATTTGTTTTATTTTTTAATTATTTATTCTCTTTGAAAAAAGGGTTCAAGGTTTCAAGGGTTCAAGTGAGGCTAAAAGCTGTGAGCGTTTAGCCTTAGGCTGCTTATTGCTTAGAGCTTACAGCGAATACCTATGACCGGTAGTCCGCATTGATCTTTATATAATCAATGGTAAAATCACACGTGAGAACGGATGCGGATCCTTCACCCATGTTCAAATCCATGGTAATGGTAAACTCCGGTTTTTGGAGCACACGCGTGGCTTTATTTTCAGCTTCTTGTCCACAACCAATACTGTTGCGGGCCATCTGGACCTTATTAAAGTAAATATCGATGGTATCCGGCTGAAGGGGCACACCGGCTCTGCCGGCTGCAGCAATTAGGCGACCCCAGTTGGCATCTTCCCCGAACAGGGCTGTTTTGACAAGCGGTGAGGTGGCGATGGTATGGGCGATGGTATGGGCATTTTGATTGGACTTGGCGCCTTTGACGATGATGTCCACACATTTGGTTGCGCCTTCTCCGTCTTTCACAAGACTTTTGGCAAGAGCCTTGAGAATATCCTCCAGTAAAAATTGGAATTCACCCGCCTGTTCCAGGCTGTCGATGGACACCTGGGATTGACCGTTCGCAAAAATCAGGGTTGTATCGTTGGTACTGGTATCCCCATCGATACAAATCCGGTTGAGGGTTTTATCCACGGCATCCACAAGTATTTTCTGCAAGATGGACGGTGATATGGATATATCCGTACAGAGAAAGCAGAGCATGGTGGCCATGTTGGGGGCGATCATCCCGGATCCCTTGGCCATGCCCACCAGGTTAAAGGGCTGCCCATGCATACGACCATGGCGGTATTCCAGTTTGGGAACCGTGTCAGTTGTCATTATGGCTGTGGCAAGATCTCTAAAACCATCGGGTCTTAGAGCCTTGATGAGGTCAGGGACAGCATTGTTGACCTTTTCGATGGGAAA
>JAHEIB010000033.1 GCA_024639645.1 Deltaproteobacteria bacterium | reverse complement strand
TGTTTGAAACATCGCTTTCAAAAAGGTTCAAAAGAAACCGGTCATACCAGGCTGGTCGAAAAAGACCCTCAATAAATCCATTGTGCCCGCCATGCTCGAGCATGAGGACATCGCTGCTGGTGCTCGGCTTGAGTTGTTGGAATTCTTCAATGGGGATGATGGGATCGTCTTTAGCTGTCAGGATGGCCAAGGGCAGTGTAATCTGTTGGGTAAGCTCAGGCTGAATGCTGTAGGCCTGGAAGTATTCACGGGTACCGGTGTAGTCTGTATGTCTTTCCAAGAGTTGGGCTGTCATTTCCCGCAGGGTTTTCATCTTCAATATATCAGAAAAATCATAAAGATCCGGGTACAGGGTCTGCTTCAAAATAAGTGACCGGCGCCATTTTTTCAAAAAATAGCTCAGGATCAAAGGATTGCCATCAATCCTGTCGGTTGCTTTGTCCGGATCCAGTACCGGGCTGATACTCACCACTCGGCGCAGATTACAGTTGTCTTGGTCAGCATATCTGGCAGCGATACGAATGGCAAAATTCCCTCCTAGAGAAAAGCCCACCAGATATACAGGAGCTCCCCGGCCAAAATTAGAAGCCTGGTGGACAGCATCCCCTACCTCGTCCAACAGCGTCGCATAAAACAACCCTTTGTTCAGGTGATGACTGATGCCGTGATCTCTCAAATTGAGACGAAACACAGAGAAGCCGTTCCTAAAAAGGTAGTCACCACAGGTCACCATATAGGTTGAATGAGAGCTTCCCTCCCATCCGTGAAGCAAAATGACAAGACCTCTGTGATATTCCTCCGATCTGGGTGAATAGATGCCCAGTAGTCTGATACCTTTCTGGGTTTCCAGAACAATCTGTTTTTCCCGGTGAAGCAATTTTTTTTTACCCCAGGCACGTATTTTCAGGCTGGCAAGCAAGGTCTGGATTGCAGCTGGTTTTAGATAAGCCGGTGGCTGGAACGGGGTATGGCGCATAATGGAAATAATATCCTTCTAACAGTCTTCGGCCTACAGTCTTGTTTTTTGCGCTTCGTAGCACTGGGTGATGTAGGCGCTTACATGTTCTTGATCCTTGTAGTCAAGAAAATAGCTCAGCGCTCTGTCATAATTCTTTAGATTCATATAATTGATGCCCTGGCATACATTTAAATCCATGCTTTTGTCAAAGTGGACGAGCCCCTGATCCAATATCCGGACCGATTTTTCAAGAGAACCCTCATGCTGATAGAGCAGACCAAGACCCAGGTAGCCGCGGTGGTCTGGATGACAGGCTACCGATTTATGAAAAAGCGCCTTGGCAATAGATGTCTTGCCGGGAATGGCATCGATTTTCGCATAATCCCCATGGCTGAAGGTCATGCCAAGGCGAGAATAAAAATCAGCATGCAGACGGTTGAATGCAGGATCTTTGATAAGGTGGATACCTTCGACAAAGAACGGCAAGTTCTGATAAAAGACCTGTCTGATGGCATTTCCGTAAGCACGGATGTCTTTTGGGTCCAGACGCTTGTCGATTTCAAAATAAAGCAGATCCTCTATACGTTTATGCCAGATATCTTCCGTGATGCGGCCCTGTTCAAGGAGATCCTGATAAATACGCGTGCCGGGGAAAATATCGAGGATATAGGTGACGATGCTGAGAGGTTTGATGGTCCGTATCAAATCGATGCTGGCTTGAATGGTCTCTTCAGATTCCCCCGGGGAGCCATAAATGAAATAGGCACGCGGCATGATACCGTAATGTTTAACGAGGTCGAAAGCTTTTTTGATTTGGGCGGTTTTGATGGATTTGTTCAGTTTCCGACGAATTGTTTCGGAGCCACTCTCGATACCGAAACTGATCTGTATGCAACCGGCTTTTCGCATCCATCCAAGGATGTCTGCCTGGATGTGATTGACACGTGCGATGGCAACCCAGGTGATATGGAGCTGTCTATGGATAATTTCCTGGCAGATGGCTTTTACCCACTGCTTTTTATATGTGAAGGTGTCATCTGAAAAGTAGAAAAAAGAAATACCCTTTTGGGTAAGCAATTCCAGTTGATCCACAAAATAACCGGGAGAATGGGTACGAACGTGCGGGCCCCAGAAAAGAGGGGAGCCGCAGAAAGCACAGTTGCCAGGGCAACCTCTGGTAAAGGCCACATGTTGGAATTGAAAATAACGAGCAGGGTTCGGGAATTGATCAAGATTTTCAACGAACTTGGCTGGGTCTGTTTTCTGCAGCTGTCCGTGATGGCGAAAGGCGATGCCAGGGATATGCGGAATTTTATCAATAGCGCCAGCATCCAGCATTTTGACAAGCTGCAGAAAAGGGATTTCCCCCTCTCCAAGTACGATATAATCGATGTCATGGTAATGGGCCAGCAAATGATCCCACAAAAATGTGGCCCCGATCCCGCCAAAAACAATTTTAATGTCAGGATTCAGGTTTTTTGCGATTTTTGCAATATCGATGCCGCCCCATCGATTGGCGTGGAGAATGGAAAATCCAATGATGTCCGGTCGTTCTTTGTCGATTACATCGGAAAAGATATTTGGCGTATGATGGGCGTCATGCCAGTTGTAAATGCGGACATCATAGCCATTTTCTTTCAGCGATGCTCCCACATAATAGATGCCGATGGGGGGGACACTGATATCGTACTCATGGATTCTCTTCTCGAGAAAATAGGGGTAAATCAGTAATATTTTCATATGATAAAATCGTAAAACGATTTTATCCTGAACTGAGTGATTTATCCCGAAGAGACGTACCGAGATCTTGATGGAGGAGGGCTCAAAAAACGTAGGCATATCAGTGGATCTGTCGAGGTTTTATGCGAACCCTTGACCCACAAGAGATTGGTACAGATCGAGATGAAAATCGCTCAGTTCAGGTTTAAATCTATATGAAACTCCATTTCTTTTTGACCATGAGATGAAGAACACGGACAATGATTGGATAATTGGCTGTTTCCCCAGATATATCCACTGGGACACCATCGACAGCTTCAACAATTGACATGATATTGCTGAAAGGATAGCTGTACAAAAGTTCATTCTCCATTACCAGTACGCTGAAGTGATCCGCATTTACTTTGGCCAGTTGGGCTCTTTTTATTTCGGCCGGATCGTCATAGTTGATGCCGATCTCTTCGCCTTCGTATTTCTTCAACAATTCTTCAAAGTTGGGTTTGGGCACCAGTGTTTTCAAAATGGTATCCGTCCTTTTCTGCTTGTCTTCTCTTTCTATTCTTAATGCTTGGGCTTTTTCTTCCTCTGCCTTCCTTTCCGCTTCCTGCGCTTCCTTCCTAAGGACTTCAGCTTCCTCAAGAGCATCCTTTTGCTTTTTGAGGGATTCGGTCTCCAGTTTCAACGCATCCGTTTCTTGGGATAAACGTTCGATCTGTTTCTGAGAATCCTCATTTTTTTTAAGCGCTTCTTGTTCTGCTTTCTTCAGCGTTTCCGTGTCCATCTTCAGTGATGCGGCATCCATTTTCAAAGAAGCGATTTCCTGCTCTAACAGTCCGACGGTCTGGTTTTCTTTTTCTATTGCTTCGGCCTTTTCACTTTTCTCTTTCTCTTCCTGCTCCCTTTTGAGCGTTTCGGTTTTTTCTTTTTCCTCTTTCTCTGCTTGCTCTTTTATGAGGGCTTCGGCTTTTTCTTGTTCTTCTTTCTCGGCCAGTTCTTTTTTCAAGGCTTCGGCCTTTTCTTTTTCCTCTCTTTCTTTTTTTTCCTGCCGCTTCTTGAGAATCTCGGCCTTTTTCCGTTCTTCTTTCTCCCGTTCTTTTTGAAGGGCTTCAGCCTTTTTGATTTCCTCGGCTTCTTTTTTTTCCTGCTCTCGTTTAATGGCTTCCGCTTCCGCTTTTTCCTGTGCTTCTTTTTGGAGTCTTTCCTGGAATTCATAATATTTCGAAAAAATAATACCGCATTTGATACATTCTGCCGCAGAAGGCGGGACATCATGACCGCATTTTGGACAAACAGGAGGGTTCGGAGACCCTGCTTCCTGAACAGGGGCAGCCACATTGTTTTTCATTGCTTTTTTCATGACCAGGGAAAGGGTTACGCCGCACTTGTCACATTCTATTGCTGACGCGTCATTCTCATTTCCGCATTTTGGGCACTGAATCGCGTTGCCACCCATTCGACTTCCTCCTTTTGAAAAATAGGAAATATCATCTGAACCGAAACAGCGAGCGCATTCCCCGTAGGTTCTGCCGTTCGGCAGTGCTTCGCAGGCTGCGGGGTTAGCGAGCGAATCTAAATTTGCCAGAAATCCTTGCGGTCGAAGAGTCCTCGTAGCTTGCTGCGAGGTTCTTCAAAAGAAAGATTATTGTTAAATATACTTATCATTTACCATCCTGTAGGTCAAGACTTTGAACACCGTCTATCTCACCCGATGATTGATGGAAAAGCCTTTCATTGACAAGGGGTTAGGGCTCTGTTATTTTTAATTCCAATTTAGTCATTTTCGTTGTGGTGGGTTAAAGGCCTTTGTCATGTCCTTTTGAAAAAAAGAACACGCACTGTCGATACGGACTGAAACGAAAAAGCGAGCATTGACCCTGTGGGTTCTGCCTCGTGGCAGTTCTTTGCACGCTACGGGGTTAGCAAGCAAATTTGAACATAATAGCGAGCGAATCAAATAGATAAATTCCTTACCATGAAGATCTCCCGCTGCTTAGCGGAGGGGAGCTTCAAAAGAATGCGAGAGATGCTTATATCCCTGAGAAGAGTTGGAGCAGCACATGAATCGTGAAAGTTTTATCAATCGGCTTCGAACCGAATTGCTGACCATGGTGGAAAAACAGTTAACACCCGTTGCAATAAAATACGGGTATAGTGAAGCCCCGCTTGAAACAAATATCAAATGGAAACCTCTTGTGCTGGTCATCGGTAATTATTCATCCGGAAAATCAACCCTGATCAACGATTTTCTCGGTGGCGAAATTCAGGCCACTGGGCAGGCACCCACGGATGATTCTTTTACAGTCATTACCTATGATCCTTCCACATCGCCCGATGGCCCTATCCGTGTAACAGAAGAACGGGATGGTAAATTTCTGCTGAACGATCCCGAATATCCATTCGGGTCTATGAAGAAGCATGGCCAGCGTTTTTTTTCACATTTTCGTCTAAAGAAAGTCAATGCACCATTCTTACGAAACCTATCGGTGATCGACACCCCCGGCATGTTAGACAGTATTACAGAAAGAGATCGTGGTTATGATTATCAGAATGTCATCGGTGATTTGGCACAGATAGCGGATCTTGTCCTGGTGCTTTTTGATTCGCACAAAGCAGGTACGGTTCGTGAAGCGCATACCAGCTTGAGAGATACGCTACCGACACGAACATTTGAAGATCGCGTATTATTTGTACTGAATAGAATAGATGAATGTGTTTCCCTTGTGGATTTATTACAAGTATATGGAACCTTGTGCTGGAATCTGTCACAAATCACTGGTCGCAAGGATATCCCTTCCATCCATCTGACGTTTTCTCCGGGTGCGGTAAAAGAATCACCCAACAGTTTTGAAAGGGATCTGGGTTTTTTAAAATATCTAGAAAATCAGCGCTCGGAATTGAAAAATGCCATATTGATGGCGCCGCGTCATAGACTCGACCATCTGGCAACCTTTGTGGAAACCCATGCAGAACGACTGTCTCATTTAATGGAAGCACTCATGGCTTACCAGAAACGGTTTCAGAAATATAAGATTCGTAATTTGCTGACGGGAATTGTATTCTCCGTTTTATTCGGTTTTTTGGCACAAATTGGTTTGAAGAGCATGAACGTTTTTGCATCTGCGGATGAGGGTATGCTGCTTGTTTCGAGCAGCCTTGTCTCTGGCGTGATATTTTTAACCTGGATTTTTTATATCAAGAAATTGTTTTATCGTCGTTTTAGAAAACGACAACTCAAGCAGCTGGAAACCCTGACACCTCTTGAGAACCAGACACGCAGGGACAGCTGGGATTCCATACGAGAGCTGGTGTCCAAATATATTGTAAAAACATCCGGACAGTTCTCCAAACGTGATCTTGCAAAAGAACGTGAATCCGTATGGATGGTATTTGAAAAGGGCGCCAAGAAAATACGGGAAGCGTTGAATGAACTGGCAACCATTCATCATGACGATGCTGCCGAGGTGGATAAATGGATCGACAGACAATCCAATTTATTGAAGGAAACCAGAGAATAAAAGGTCTCGCATACGGCACTTCATCAGCTCATGCTAAAAAAAACGTTTCATCACACAATACCATCCCCGCCCATACACCCGCGTAACATGGCATGGCGTATCATCATCGCCATTTTGTGCCGACTGCTTTTAAACACAGCAAGGCGGTTTGCATATCCCTTTGCCCCTGTTCTGAGTCGTGGCCTGGGAGTCCCCCTGACCGCCATCACCTCTCTTATTGCCATCAATCAGGCGACAGCTATTATAGGGATCGGATTTGGTCCACTTGCCGATCGTTTTGGATATCGCCGGATGATGTTGGTTGGTATGGGCATGCTTTCCCTGGGCATGCTGGCGGCGGGCTTTTTCCCATTCTATTATTCAGTCATGGCCGCCTTGTTTCTGGCGGGTCTGGGAAAGAGTGTTTTTGATCCGGCCATTCAATCTTATGTGAGCCAACAGATTTCATATCGTAAGCGGGGGATGGTTATCGGATTTCTGGAAACAAGCTGGGCTGGCAGTACGCTGATCGGCATACCCTGTGTGGCCATCCTCATGAATCGACTTGATTGGCAAGCTCCCTTTTATGTGCTGGGCGGGCTCGGTCTGATGGGCATTATTGCCCTGGTCTCGTTTTTTCCCCAGGACAAAAAGATCAAAGATTATTCAGTAGAGAAAAAGACCTTATGGAGCGCATGGCCGCAGTTGATGGCAAACCGTTCCGCTATAGGGGCTTTAGGCTATGCGTTCTTTATTAGCGTTGCAAATGATAACCTGTTCGTTATTTATGGGGCCTGGCTGGAACAATCTTTTCAGGTCAGCATCGTTGTTCTTGGTATTGGTACCAGCGTCATTGGTTTGGCTGAATTGTGCGGAGAAGGGCTTACGGTCTTGATTTCCGACCGGATCGGTCTGCGTAGATCTATTTTTGTCGGCTTAGTGCTGACCATTGTCAACTATGCCGTGATTCCTTTATATGGGCAGCACCTGTCGCTTGCTTTGGTGGGGATTTTTCTGATTTTCCTGACGTTTGAATTTATGATCGTGACCAGTATGTCTCTGTGCACTGAAATTCTTCCGGCCCATCGCGCGACAATGATGGCAGCCTTTTTTGCCGCAGCTGGCACAGGCAGGGTTATCGGCGCTCTGATGGGGGGACACATATGGCTTTTTGGCGGCATCTGGCTTACAGGCACGGTATCTGCCTTAATAACACTCCTGGCCTTATTTTCTCTCATGATTGGGTTGAAAGGGTGGCGTCCTGCATAGACCATCCCGAATATTTCATGAACCGAAGCAGCGAGCGCATTCCGCCCAGAATCTGCTCTTTGGCAGAGCATTCTTCCTCATTTAACGAGGGATTCTTCAATCTCGATGAAAGAAACGGTTGTTACCTTTATGTGTCGGCAATACGACGGAAATGATCAGAACGTGTAATTTTTATGGTATGTTTGATGATTTACACCAGACCATCCTCTCTTAGGCGGGTCATGGCTGTTTGCCCGATGCTTGTCACATGGCTCAACGCCTTGGAGAGATGAAATGGGACGTCATGGAGTACATTGGAATTGAGCATGACAATGGCGTTGTTGATGTGTTTGAGAGCGGCTTCCCATTGTTTGCTGGGTGCTATTTTCATGCCCAGATGAATTTCATTGGCAACCATACTTACCAGTGCCGTTATGATCTGTTCGGCGCCTGCTTTGTTCTGATCCGGCAAGCCCATAGCCATTTCAATGGTCTGGGATGTCCATATAAGACCTGCCTTGATTTTTTCACTTTGAGAGAATGCCAGTGTTGCTGATCGTGTATCCATTTTTATCGTCCTTTGTTTAACCTGAGATACGCCATTTTTATTCCATTATTAAAAACCTGGTTTTTTGGGCCAGGTCAGAGACGATTGGCTCTGCCTGAAACAGTTGGAAAGGGAATCCAGGAGTCAGAATTCAGGATTCAGAATAATGAATTCGCCTTCGGCTCAGACAAAAAGAAGATAAAATTGTAGGAGCGAAGCGACATCTAAGTTCTTCTGTCTCCTGACTTCTGTCTTCTGAATTCTCTGGCTCACGGGAAAATCGCTCATCTCAGGTTTGATTTTGACAGTTTTCAGCCAATAGGGTAATATAAACAGATTTCAATTAAAAGCAATTAGGAAGATATGTGTGGATAGAATTTTAAAATCGGTTTTGGATGATGTCAACCGGCAAGGTATTCTAATCGACCCAAAGGGCGATAAACCGCACTTAAAGGGGCGCTTGAATGTATCTGTGGTTGCTTTGGTAATATGTATTTTATCGGCCTGCGGTGTTCTGAAACCGATTGACAATACTTCCAGCGGGGAAGGCGCTTCACAGCCGGGCAAGGTGGTTGCAGGGGTTTATCATGATTTTGACGATATCCTCATTCCCAGTGTCATGCAGGTGAACCGTAAGATGTCATCCGTATTTGAAACACCCAACATTTCAGCCGGGGTTCTTTCCTTGAGTGGAAAACTTAAACTCGTTGCGCTAATTAATTTTTTTAGGACGAACATGATAAAAGACAACTGGACGGTTGTCAGTATGTTCAAAGGGCCTCGATCAATTCTTCAATTTGAAAAAGGAAACCGCTGGTGTGTTATAACCCTGATGGATAAGCGATACGGCTACAAGACACAGGTTGAAATATGGGTGACACCCAAGAAAGATGCTGCTGCATCCGGTTTGCTGAAATGAATTTATTGCCAAGATTTAATGTCGCTTGGAAACAAAAGCGTCAACGTCGTAATATTTAAAACTGGGTACTTTTTTTGTTTGGGGATTAGAGATGACAGAAATGCTGGAGAAAAAAAATATTATAATGGGTATCAGCGGCGGTATTGCGGCTTACAAAAGTGTTGAGTTGCTTCGCTTGTTGACGAAACAGGGAGCAGATGTGCGCGTGCTTATGACCAGAAATGCTTGCCGGTTCGTCGGGCCATTGACACTTGAAGCGCTTTCCGGAAAGGTTGTCTGTACACACCTTTTCCAAGAAGGAGAAAATGCGAGCATCGGACATATAGAATGGGCAAAGGATGCTGATGCCGTGATTATTGCCCCTGCTACTGCCAACATCATCGGAAAAATGGCTGGCGGTATCGCTGATGATGCCTTGACGACATTCGTTTTGGCGGTAACGGCGCCCATCTTGATCTGTCCATCCATGAATACGGATATGTATCAGAGCCCGGTGGTTCAACGCAATCTGTCCTTGTTAGAGAAGGATGGGCATATTATCCTTAGACCCGATTCCGGAGAGCTGGCCTGTGGTGTTACCGGTCCTGGTAGATTGCCTGATCCTGAACAGATTTTGGAACGGCTGATTAAAGCCATGTGTCCTCAAGACCTGTCTGGCAAGCGGGTTATGGTGACGGCAGGCCCCACACAGGAGCCCATAGACCCGGTTCGCTTCCTCAGCAACCCTTCATCCGGGAAGATGGGGTATGCAATTGCCAGAGCGGCACAACGGAGAGGTGCGCTTGTGACACTGATATCCGGACTCACCAGTCTTCAAGATCCTTCCGATGTAAAGGTGATTCGGATCCAGACAGCAGCCCAGATGGCATCGGCTGTCTTTGAACATTTTGAAGAGATGGATATCATCGTAAAATCGGCTGCGGTCAGCGACTACCGACCCGAGGAGCGCGCAGGTGAAAAGATAAAAAAAGATAAAAATGAAATGATGCTGAATCTTGTCAGAAACCAGGATATTTTGGCAGAGATCGGTCAACGGAAAGGTGACCGGTTTCTGGTGGGGTTTGCGGCCGAGACTGAAGCGCTTGATCAGAATGCAACCAAGAAGCTGCGCAAAAAAAATCTCGATATGATTGTGGGCAATATCGTTAAGGGCGAGGACTCGGCTTTTGGATCGGATACCAACAAGGTATCGCTATATTACCGTGACGGCAACCAGGAAGCCTTGCCCATGATGGACAAAGAAGGTCTAGCCAACAGACTGCTGGATCGAATTGTTGAAAGGAGCAATAAGTGATAAGCTGTAAGCTATAAGCTTTAAGCACTAAGCAAGCTTAAGGCTTATCGCTTACAGCTTAAAGCTTATACCCGGAATGGAAAATGATTGAAAAGACCCATCGTGTAAAAAGAGAGATAAAAAGTCAAACCCTGGAATCCGTACTCAGCGATGTCGGCAACACCCTTCAGTTCATGGCCGATGCAGGCTGTCGGGGATTTGAATGCGATGCTTCCCATCATGATATGGTGCGCAACTGGGGTGGCCATGGATCGGATCGACCGGAGTCTCTTGACGACATCGAAAGGGATTTAAAAGACTGCCGACGTTGTGGTCTTTCGAGCAAACGGACAAAGATTGTTTTCGGTACTGGGTGCGGGCAAGCCAGACTTGTGTTTGTGGGAGAGGGACCTGGATATGAAGAGGATAAACAGGGCAAGCCATTTGTGGGGGCGGCAGGCAAACTTTTAAATCGGATTCTGGAAGCCATGCATCTTTCCAGGGACGACGTCTATATCTGTAATATTGTCAAATGCCGTCCACCAAACAATCGTAATCCCGAACCAAAAGAGATATCCACATGTGTGCCGTTTCTTGAACGCCAAATCAGGGCCATCAAGCCTGAATGTATCTGTGCCCTGGGGAAGTTTGCAGCACAGACGCTTCTCGAGGCACACGCACCGATTTCAAAACTCAGGGGTCAATTTCATATGTATCATGGGATTCATGTTATGCCGACTTACCATCCTGCCTATCTATTGCGGAATCCCGGAAGCAAACGCGATGTCTGGAATGACATGCAGCAGATTATGCAGCACCTGGGTCTATAGATTGAGCGATCGGCGACAAAAAAATGAAACACTCAAATTAGGCCTCTAGACGTATTCGTGTTTTTTGTGGTAAAAAATAAAAACAATTACGAAAACACGAAAACGGAAAAACACGAAAATTTCAAGGGATTTTTTCGTGGTTTCGATCCTTCGTGATTTCTTGATAAAAAACTTTTTCTTTTGCGATTTATCCGGCTTGGGGAGGAGTGTCTTATGAAAATATTACACTATGCTCGCTTTTCTTTAATGTTGATCCTGCTGTTTGCCGGTATTTCATTTGCCGGCAGTGGTGAGATCATTATCATACCGGTTTCCGACGCTATTGGACCCGGAATCGCTGATTTTGTCACGCGTGGTATAGCCCGCGCAGATGATCAGAATGCCGCGTGTGTTGTCATCGAACTCGACACACCAGGCGGTCTGGCGGATGCCATGCGTGAAATTGTCATGTCCATTTATGCTGCAAAAACACCCGTTGTCGTATATGTCTCGCCAAGTGGCGCCAGAGCAGCATCGGCGGGTGTTATGATAACCATGGCAGCAGACATAGCGGCCATGGCTCCCAGCACCAACATTGGTGCGGCACACCCGGTGGCAACTGGGGGCAAGGAGATCGGCGGTGTCATGTCGGAAAAAGTTACAAATGACATGGTGGCCTATGTGAAGAGCATTGCGGAAAAAAGAGGTCGTAACGCGGAATGGGCGGAAAAGGCTGTTCGCGAGAGTTTGTCGGTAACCGAAAACGAAGCCCTTGAAAAGGATATTATCGATATTGTCGCGGCAGACATGGATGATCTTGTTCGACAGCTTGACGGACTCGGTATAGAGGGCAAGGGGGAGTTGCAACTGTCAGGTGCCCTGAGAACCCGCCTCAAAGAGAGTATCCGCACAAAAATACTCAAAACCATCAGTGATCCAAATATTGCTTATATTCTCATGATGATTGGACTGGCCGGACTCTATTTTGAACTGTCGCATCCGGGTGCGATTTTCCCCGGTGTGGTCGGAGGCATCGCTATCATTCTGGCCTTTTTTTCCTTTCAAACGCTTCCAGTAAACACCGCTGGTATTTTGTTGATTCTCCTTTCCACTATTTTTTTCATTTTGGAAATAAAAGTCGTCAGCTACGGGCTTTTGAGTATTGCTGGTGTGGTATCGCTGCTTTTGGGCTCCCTTATGATGTTTGAAGGCAATGGCCCCCAGTCCCAGCTGTCATGGCATGTATTGATTCCAACGTTGGTAATTATTTCTGCTTTTTTTGTTACCTTGGCCAGTCTGGCTTTTAAAGCCCAGATGTCGCGTCCTCGAACCGGTGGGGGGGGCTTGGTCAAGGAAACAGGTGTTGTAAAAAATCGTATTGACCCGGAAGGAAAAGTCCTGATTCACGGGGAGCTTTGGTATGCACGGGCCAAAGAACCCATTGAAGAAGGTGTGCAGGTTCGTGTAGTGTCTATAGAGAACCTGGTACTGAATGTTGAACGCGTTCAATAGAGGGTTCAAGGGTCCGAGGGTGATACAAGGGTTCGAGGGTGGCTAATGGCTTATAGCTGATAGCAGCATCCCAGCTTCCAAGCTTTCTAGCGTCCCAGCATAAAAAGTTTTAAGGGTCCTGAGACTGAAGCCAAGAATTTAACCGACCATACAACTATAGGAGAATTGTCATGCTATCCATAACAACGATTGCCATCATCGTACTGGTCATCTTTTTTTTATCAGCCGCCTTAAAGATTTTGAACGAATATGAACGGGGGGTCATTTTCAGGTTGGGGCGTGTCATCACGGCCAAGGGTCCTGGGCTGATCATTCTGATCCCTGTGATCGACAAAATGGTGAGGGTCAGCCTGAGACTTGTGGTCATGGATGTGGATCCCCAGGATGTCATCACCAGAGATAATGTTTCCGTTAAAGTGAATGCCGTTATCTACTTTCGGGTTATCGATTCCACAAAGGCCATCATCGAAGTGGAAGATTTCAACTATGCCATGTCCCAGTTAGCGCAGACGACGATTCGAAGTGTTTGCGGGCAAGCGGAACTGGACGAGTTGTTATCGGAAAGAGATAAAATCAATTCAGAACTTCAGGAGATCCTGGATACCCACACGGACCCATGGGGGATCAAGGTTGCGACAGTTGAGTTGAAGCATATCGATCTGCCCCAGGAGATGCAACGCGCCATGGCTAGACAAGCAGAAGCCGAGCGGGATAGACGGGCAAAAGTTATCAATGCCGAGGGTGAATTTCAGGCGGCGACAAAACTTGGTGAAGCAAGTGAAATATTAAGTAAAAACCCCATCGGGCTTCAACTGCGATATCTTCAGACCGTTAACGAGATGGCAACGGAAAGCAATACCACTACCATTTTCCCCATACCCATTGATTTATTTCAGCCTTTTCTCAAAGTGTTAGAGAAAAAGGACGACCAATAAATTCGTTTTAAGAAGAGCCGAGGCATGCCATTTAAAATCAGCTGATTTCGACTTTTAACGAAATCATCACTATTGACATTGGTTGAAAAAATCGATTAATGAATTCATCAAAACCGGTGATGCTCGGTTTAGCAACAGCCCATGAAAGGAGCCAAGAAGAATATGACTGAAGAAACATTGGAAGACTTAAAAAAACCCTTGGACAAAATGACCGTAAAAGAACTCCGGGAAGTCGCCCTTGAATTGCCGGAGATAACCGGTGTGCATGGTATGAACAAGGCAGAACTGCTGGCAGCCATCAAGAAAGCCAAAGGAATCGAAGATACACCTGGAAAGAAGGTTTCTGCAACCGTAGCATCTGTTAAGATTCAGATAAAGAACTTCAAAAAATTGCGTGAAACAGCCTTGAAAGAAAAAAATGCCAAAATGGCAGCTATCTACCGCCGTCGCATCTCACGACTGAAAAAGAAATCGCGTCGGGTGGCCTAAAAGGTCAAATCCATCCATGAAAGAGATGATCCAATCGTTTATTGCGGTGCTTTCCACGGCTAAAGGATATTCAAAGAACACCTGCCGTTCCTATCGGAGCGATCTGCTTGAATTTGCAGACATTATAAACCGTGGCGGACTTTCTGATACGGCATTGCAAAACAGACCCCATTCAGGCACTCCACCGGCCGGTGCTGTTACGGGGATTGCCATCAGGGGGTATCTCGGGTATCTTCACCAACATTGTAAAAAGTCGACCATTGCCCGTAAATTATCGGCAGTTAGATCATTTTTTCGTTACCTTGTTAAACATGGGTATATTGATGTCAACCCTTCGGATACGGTTCAGACACCCAAACAGAATCAACCCATGCCTACATATCTGCCCATTGATGACATGTTCAGGCTTCTGGCTTCGGTCAAGACGGATACGCTGTTGGGCTTGCGCAATAGCGCCATGTTTGAAACGCTATACTCAACCGGTATCCGGGTGTCGGAATTGGCAGGGCTCGATGTTCAGGATGTTGATTTTCATGAACATGTCATTCGGGTAAAAGGCAAGGGCGGTCATGAACGAATGGTCCCCATTGGCATAGCCGCGCTTTCTGCGATTAAGATCTATCGAGAGCGGATTAAATTAAAGGATCCAGTGGCCCAATCTCCGACAAAACTTGGGGGTGAAGATCCGCTTTTTTTGAACAAATTCAATACCCGTCTTTCAGTAAGGTCTATTGCCCGCATACTTGATAAAATTTCCCTTGAGTGCGGGATGGCCATCCCCGTATCACCGCATGCATTTCGGCACACTTTTGCCACACATCTGCTGGATGCCGGTGCTGACCTGCGGGTCGTACAGGAGTTGCTGGGTCATAAGAGTCTGTCTACGACACAGAAGTATACACATGTCAGTATCGACAGGTTGATGGAAGCGTATGACAAGGCACACCCCAGAAAATGACTTGAACGAGCCACAGGGCATCATATGCGGCGTTACTCAGGGTTCGAAGTAGCAAATACTACGACGTCACCCTGAGATGCCTTGCCTATGATGCCCTGTGACTCATTCAAGAATTCGGTGTAAAGAACTGCACCTTCATCTTAGATTATATGCATATAGAGGCCTCCGAGCCGTGCCAGACTTCGCAATGTAACTGTAATATATTTGTTTTTGTGACAAAAAAATAAAAACAATCGCAAAAACACGCACGACGTATCCGTAAAGGATAAATCTGAAAACACGAACCTGCCCATGGCCTTTTTCGTGGTTTCGTATTTTTGTGATGTCGTGATAAAAGGGTTTTTTATTTTCCGGTTTGTCCGGATTGGATAATGTTTGCATATACTTATCAATTGAGGTTGGAAAAGAGATGACAAGTCAGGATCTGAAGAATAAGGCCGATGCTGTTATGATGCAAACCTATGCCCGGTTTCCCGTGGTTTTGGTAAAGGGGAAGGGGTGTGATGTCTGGGACATGGAAGGGCGAGTCTACAAGGATTTCATTGCGGGTATAGCGGTATGCAACTTGGGTCACGCACACCCGGTTGTTTCCGAAGCATTGCAAAAGCAAGCGGGGTCGTTATGGCATGTATCAAATCTGTACTACACAATACCCCAGACAGCGCTTGCCGAATGGTTGACGGGACACAGTTTTGCGGACCGTGTTTTCTTCTGCAATAGTGGTGCGGAGGCCAACGAGGCGGCCATCAAGTTGTGCCGCAAGTATTTCCATGACCGTGGTGAAAAAGAAAGATTTCGTGTTATTTCCATGACGCAGTCGTTTCACGGCCGCACCATGGCAGCTCTTTCCGCCACCGGCCAGGACAAGATCAAACAAGGGTTCGACCCCGTTCTGGACGGGTTTGACTTTGTAGCCTTTGATGACATGGATGCATTGAAACAGAAAATGGCGTCATCTACGGCGGCGGTCATGTTGGAACCCGTACAGGGGGAGGGCGGTGTTCGGTGCCCATCTCCGGACTATCTGAAGACAGTTCGAAACATATGCGATGACAATGGAACACTGCTGGTGTTCGATGAAATACAGACCGGCATGGGGCGGACGGGGAAACTGTTTGCATATGAGCATTTTGGTATCGTACCTGATGTCATGACGCTGGCAAAAGCCCTGGGAAACGGTCTGCCTATCGGTGCGATGCTTGCCAGGGAAGAGGTTGCATCTGCATTCTCGCCCGGATCACATGCCACCACTTTTGGAGGAACGCCTATTGTTACCTCGGCCGCACTCGCGGTTGTAAAGACCATGGAAGTGGAAAAAATTGTTACACATGCTGCGCAGATGGGCGCCTATTTTACAAACAAGTTGAAATCACTTCAGGAAAAACACGCGGTTATTGAAGACGTCCGGGGGTATGGACTTCTCATCGGAATGGAACTGAATATAAATGGTGATGCCGTGGTAAAAGCCTGCCTGGCGGAAGGTTTTCTGATAAACTGTATTCAAGACGCGATCCTGCGGTTTGCACCACCGCTTATCATTGAGAAGACCGATATCGATATGCTTGTGGACTGCTTGGATAACGTGCTAAAGGAAACAGCTAATTAAACATTCGCATTTAGAATTTCCATAGTTGAATATGTATATCAAACAGGTACAGGGGGAAACAGAGATGAATTCATTCCCCGGTATTTAGAAGCCATCTCAAAAATAGGATTTTGATTCAAAGTCAAGGCGGGATCAAGTTTCAACCCGCAGGAATACTAAAGTATTTTGAGGCGTTGAAACGAGAACACAACAAAGGATTTGGGCCAAAAGACATTTTTGAGATAGCTTCTAATATGTGCGACAGATTGAAAGGCAGGGAAAATGTCCGAAAAACTCTGGGATGGCAGATTTTCTGAAAAAACCAGTCGAAGTGTCGAGCACTTTACGTCTTCAATAGACATTGACAGACGTTTGTACCCATATGACATTGAAGGAAGTATCGCTCACTGTAAAACCCTGGCCAAAGCGGGTATCATAACAGAGGATGAAGCCTTGACCCTTGTTCAGGGGCTCGGTGTTGTCAAACGGGAGATTGCTCACGGGGATTTTCTCTTCGACGATGCTCTGGAAGATATTCACATGCACATCGAGACACGGCTTCTCCAGGAAGTGGGCAAAGTTGCCCAGAAACTGCATACCGCCAGAAGCAGGAATGACCAGGTTGCCCTGGATATACGCATGTTCCTGCGTGACAAGACCCGCCAGACGATTTCGCACCTGATAACACTTTGTCGTACGCTGGTTGACATGGCCAGGGTCCACATTGACGTGGTCTTGCCGGGTTACACACATTTGCAGCATGCTCAGCCGGTGCTGTTTAGCCACCATCTCATGGCTTATTATGAAATGTTCAAGCGTGACCGTGAACGCTTCCGGGATGCCTTGGAGCGCATCGATGTCATGCCATTGGGTGCTGCAGCCCTTGCGGGTACGACTTACCCCATAGATCGCCATTACACCGCCCGCTTACTGGAATTCAGCAGTGTGTCTAACAACAGCATGGATGCGGTTTCGGACAGAGATTTCATACTGGAATATCTTGCCCATGCCAGTATCTGTATGGTTCATTTCAGCAGACTGTCGGAAGAAATCATCCTGTGGTCCTCTTCTGAGTTCAGCTTTATCGAGATACCGGACGCTTTTGCTACGGGCAGCAGTATTATGCCCCAGAAAAAAAACCCTGATGTTCCGGAGCTGGTTCGGGGCAAAACCGGTGGTGTTTTTGGTGATTTACTGAACGTACTGACATTGATGAAATCGCTTCCTTTGGCCTACAACAGGGATATGCAGGAAGATAAACTACCGCTTTTTCGATCGGTTGATACGCTGTGTGACTGCATTGAAATCTATATCCGGATGCTGCCGAACATACATGTCAACAAAGAGCGTATGCTGCAGGCCGCATCCGTTGGGTTTCTCAATGCAACCGATTTAGCGGATTATCTGGTGGGTAAGGGCATGACCTTTCGAGAAGCCCATGGATGTGTTGGAAAAGCCGTTGGTATTGCCATTCAGCAAGGAAAAGAACTCAATGAACTTTCTTTGAACGAGCTGAAAAACTTTTCATCACTGTTCGACGGCGATGTTTTCTCATATATTGCCATGGATCAGATGATAGGGAGGCGGACATCTTTTGGCGGAACAGCCAAACAGAATGTGATGCAGCAGATCGCAGAAGCAGACAAAGAGATGATGGATGCAAAATGAGCTTATGTTTCGATTAACTGCATATTTCATATCAATCCTGATCACCCTGTTATTGTTGCTATCGGGCTGCGGTATAAAGGGATTGCCTGTCCCTCCCGTGTATGCGAAACCGCCTGCCGTGAGTGATCTGCATTACCAGGTTGCCGGCGAGAAGCTCAACCTGACCTGGTCCATTCCGCCAATGCAACCGGGTGGCAACCCTGGCATAGCAGGTGTAAAAGTGTTTCGTTTGAAGGAGTCTTTAAAGAACGTGCCCTGTCAGGACTGTCCGAGAACATTTATGCTGATGAGCAAGATCCCGGCTCGATCTGGAACCATGCAATTTCAGGATAGCATGGAAAAAGGATTTGGTTACTACTATAAAATCGTTTTATATGATACCGGAAATCATGACGGCGAGGACTCCAATATCGTTTACGTAAGGATAAAATAATGCACCATTTCAATTATAAAGACGATGCCCTGTTTTGTGAGAATGTTTCCATAAAAGAGATTGCTGAGAATGTGGGAACACCGTTTTATCTGTATAGCCACGCGACGATCAAACGGCATTTTCTCATATTTGATGGCGCTTTCGATGGGGTTGAAAGACTGATCTGCTATTCGGCCAAAGCCAATTCAAATCTGGCTATATTGACGCTTTTGGCAGGTCTGGGTGCAGGTCTTGATATCGTATCCGGAGGAGAGCTCTACAAGGGTCTGAAAGCCGGTTTTCCGGCAAGTCGAATTGTCTATTCCGGTGTGGGCAAACGTGTCGATGAAATTGATTTCGCCCTGCGGGAAGGCATCCTCATGTTTAACGTGGAATCTCTTGAAGAATTGGCTCTCATTGACATGCGTGCGGCTCTGATGGACACTGTTGCTCCCATTGCCATTCGGGTCAATCCAGATGTGGATCCCAAGACACATCCTTATATTTCCACAGGCTTGAAAAAAAATAAATTTGGCATCGACACGGAAACGGCCATCGAGGCCTATGAAATGGCCTCCACTTTACAACATGTGAAGATCCTGGGGGTAGATTGTCATATTGGTTCGCAGATATCAGAAGCCAAGCCCTTCGAAGATGCCCTTGGTAACATCCTGTCCCTTGTGGGTGATCTCAGGCGCAAAGGCATTGAGATTTCCTATCTTGATATGGGCGGAGGCCTGGGTATCAGCTATCAGGGGGAGTCTCCACCTGAACCGAACGAGTATGCCGGAGCCATCCAAAAAATTTTGAAACCCACGGAATATAAATTAATTCTAGAGCCAGGGCGCGTTATCGTCGGTAACGCAGGCACCCTCGTCACCAGTGTTTTATACCGCAAAACAGGCAAGAACAAAGAATTCGTCATAACGGACGCCGGTATGAACGATCTGATCCGACCCTCCTTGTACCAGGCGTTTCATGCCATCCAACCTGTGGTGAAGAATGAGGGAAAGTCCATCAAAGCGGATGTGGTGGGACCTATTTGCGAGTCGGGAGACTTTTTAGCTGTTGATCGGGATTTGGCCGATGTAAAAAATGGTGATCTTCTAGCAGTCATGAGTGCGGGCGCCTATGGCTTTGTCATGTCGTCAAACTACTGCTCACGGCCTAAAGTGCCCGAGGTCATGGTCAAAGGCGATACCTACAGTGTCACCAACAGACGTCAGAGCTATGAAGACATGATACGTAACGAAACCATACCGGGTTTTCTGATGGAAACAGAGTCTGGACAAACTGGATAGCAGTAAGATCATTTGTCACGAAAGTACGAAACCACAAAAAAAGATCATGAAAAATTTTGTGCTTTTCAGTTTCCGTGTTTTCGTGATTTTTTTTACATTCCAATATTTCAATGAAGAGATCAAATACTTGGAAGAAGAAAAATATGGAGAAAATCCCTTTCTACAAGATGAGCGGCAGCGGCAATGATTTTATTCTGATAGATAATCGTGATGGCATCGTGGAGGATCGATATCTGGAACAGCTGGTTGTGGGCGCCTGCCGGAGAAAGATGTCCGTCGGTGCGGACGGATTGCTTCTCGTTGAGAAAAGCTCCCGGGCGGATTTTAAATGGCGGTTTTACAATTCGGACGGCAGCCGGGCGGAGATGTGTGGGAATGGAGCGCGTTGTGCCAGCCGTTTTGCTTTTTTGACCGGGATTTCTGGGCCGGAGCTTTCTTTTGAAACCGATGTGGGGATAGTGACGGCAGAAATTATTGATGACCGAGTAAAGATCGGCATGACCGATCCCACGGATCTAAGAGAGAGCGGTACGCTCCTTGTGAAAGGGGCAACGCTTTCTTACGATTTTATCAATACAGGCGTGCCACATGTTGTGATAAGCACCGACGACGTGGAGAGCATGGATGTCTTTGAATTGGGATGTGCCGTTCGATATCATGAGGCCTTCGCTCCCGCAGGTACGAATGTAAATTTCGTGGAAGCCGTGGGGGACAATACCATTGCTGTTAGAACCTATGAGCGTGGTGTGGAAAATGAAACCCTTGCATGTGGCACCGGCTGTGTGGCTGCCTCTTTGGTGATGTGCTTGAAACATCAATGGGCGTCACCTATCAATGTCAGAACACGCGGCAATGTGATGCTTCGTGTGTACTACACATTTGGGGAGGGCGGGTTCACCCGGATCCATCTGGAAGGGGATGCACGGGTGATCTACCATGGCATACTTTGGAAAGAGGCATGGGAAGTTTAAATAAGGGTTCGAGGGTCCGAGGGTGATACAAGGGTTTGAGGGTGGCTGAAAGCTTATCGCGGATTGCAGCACTCAGCATCCCAGCATTATAGCTTCCCAGCATACAGGAATTTCAGGGGTCAAGAGCTATGTCTAAGAGGATGTTTAATTGTCGAGCAAAAAGTTGATAGGGCATCAGGCATTTGTTTCGATTGGGTCGAACTTGGGAGACAAAATCGAAAATTGCCAAAAAGGTATTAGCGCGCTACTGGCGGATGGCCGATCGGTTCTTGTCAGATCTTCTTCTTTTTATCGAACGAGCCCGGTCGATTATAAAGATCAGGACTGGTTTGTCAATCTGGTAGTAAAGATCAAAACAGCCCTGAATCCGTTTGATCTTTTAGAAAGGTTAAAGGGTGTCGAGAAGGCAGTGGGTCGCAAAACCGACACCGTGCGGTTTGGTCCGCGTGTTCTCGATCTTGATATCATTTTCTTCGATGACCAGGTGATCCAAACTGACACATTGGAAATTCCACATCCCCGAATGCATAAAAGGCGCTTTGTATTAAAACCTATTTGTGATATAGAGCCGTCCATGATGCATCCCTTGTTAAGAAAAGATATGCGATCGCTCCTGGATAGTTTGCAGGATTCGGAACAAAAGGTCATGGAAATTCAATGAAACTGCTGATTCTTCTGGTCGTGGGATATTTCTGCTTTCGGGCAATTAAAAACTGGTTGATGGCTGGCTCGCGACCGCCAGATGAGGTTTCATCTACCCCTGCAGGTGAAATCGATGATGTCATGATCCAGGATCCGGTATGTGGTGTCTATTTTCCAAAAGGAAACGGTATCGGACTGCAGTATAAAGGTGAGGAACTGTTCTTTTGCAGTCAGGAATGCAAAGCAAAATATGTCCATTCCCACAAAGAAACGTGATAGGAGCATCGCGTTGAAAGCCTGAAGATATCATGCCACTCAATGAAAAAATAAAGGCGGCCTTGACCAAGCCCAACACCTTGACATTGTACAGGATCGGAATAATACCGATTATTATTGTTTTAATGTATTTCCCGAATCGGTTCTGTACATTTATTGCCGGGCTCTTTTTCAGTGCCGCCGCCATAACAGACTATCTGGATGGCTATCTTGCACGTCAGCGCGGCTTGGTTTCCAGTTTTGGCAAGATCATGGACCCGGTGGCGGATAAACTGCTGGTATCTTCTTCCTTTATCATGCTGGTATACCACGGATGGGTGCCGGCATGGATGGCTTGTATTATCATCGGGCGGGAACTGGCCGTTACAGGTCTTAGAAACATCATAGCCGAAACGGGTGGAGATGTTTCTGCTTCCTGGTTGGGAAAATATAAAACAGGGTTTCAAATAGCGGCCATCATCCCCTTGTTTTTCCATTATGATTATTTCACAATCAGTATGAATGCCATAGGCACCTTTTTTCTATGGGGTGCGCTCATATTTACGATCTGGTCGGGAGCAGATTATTTTTTCCGGGCCCGGCATCTCTTGAAACAGTAGTAAATCGCCACCGCTTGCGCGCATGGCGATTTACGAACGGAAAAGACAAGATTTTTACGGAGAGCCTTTAGCAATGTCTTTCGTGCGAAATAGGATATTCTATTTTGTGCTTTTAAAAGCGACATTGTCGCGTTTCATGAATCTGCAGAGCAGATTTATTTTTATTGACAAACGATCGATATCCCGTTAGAAAACGCAGACCAAATGAGCGGGAATAACTCAGTGGTAGAGTGCGACCTTGCCAAGGTCGAAGTCGCGGGTTCAAATCCCGTTTCCCGCTCCATTTTTTTTGGCGGCATAGCCAAGTGGTAAGGCAGCGGTCTGCAAAACCGCTATTCACCAGTTCGAATCTGGTTGCCGCCTCCAGTAAAAATAAAGGCTTACAAGTATATCAATGACTTGTAAGCCTTTTTATTATGTTATACATTAGATACAATATTGTCTAGGAAATAGCGATATGCCATAAGCTGTTTACAGCTTACAGCTTACAGCTTACGGCTCAATGCTTTTCCGTTCTGATTTTCGAATATCCGGGAATCAGTGTCTGGGTGCTGCTTACACCGGAGATGCCCCTGATATGGTCGTGAACAAAATTCCCGATAATCTCGGCATCCGATGAGAGCATGTCCCTTGTCAGGACGATTTTTGCGATGATATCCACATCCCCGTGTACCGAGTGAAGTTCTTTGACTTCGCTGTGAATAAATAATTTGTCGATAATGCGATACTCGCTTTTTGCTTTGACATTGATCAATACAAAGGCGGTGATATCTCGTTGCAATTCCGGATACTGCTGTTCTTTCATGTCTGCCATTTTATTTCTAAATGCCTCCATGTCTTTGGGGATCAGTTTGTCGATTCCGATACCGTATTTGCGTGACAGGTTTCTTTCCCATTGATGAAAGGAGATATAGGCATACAAATCTGGCAGGGTTCGATCTCGAAAGTGTCGAATGAGCTGTCCTTTGTCTATAATGGTAATGAGTGGGCTGTAAATGGTTTTGTACCAATCCTGTGCCGACTCTTTTATGGAAACTTTCCTGCCTGTGATTCGCCAGAGATAATCCTGGTGCTTCTTGATTTGTTTTAAAAGATAGTCATACTGACCTAATTCTGTAAGATCGATTTTCTGTGTCAGGCCTGTTTTGTCCATAAAATCTGATTGCTCCCGATACAGAATATTTTCGAGTGTGTTTTTCGACGGAATAAACTCGACGATGTCTGCCAAAATTGTTTCATGACCGAATTCTTTGGCTGCGGAAACACGGTGGTTGCCGTCCAGGACATAAAACTCATTCTTGATCTGATAAAGCTTGACCGGTGGCAATCGTTTCCCGATCCGCATGGATGCTTTGATGTTCTCAAGACGTTCCGAGGGTACATGTTTTTTAATTCTAAAACGGTTGTCGAAGTCCTGATACCGCCCCACACTGCCCGTAATGCTATTTAAGGGAACAGGGTGGGTGCCACGTATGACCGTGTCAAAGGCACCTTCATTGATCTGGTCTTCTCTAAAGCGTTTGGTTTCCTGAGGTCTTCTAGCGGATAGACCATTGGATTTTTTTGATGAAGATTTTTTTTTAAATATCGATGTCAAGAATCGTGTAGCCATAGCTGTTAATGACCTGTGTGCTATCGATGTTTGTCACTCTGTCTTCAAAATGGTTAAAGTGCGCATGAATATGGCCATGAATGAAATATTTAGGTGCATAATGACTGATAAGCCAGTGGAAGCTTTTAAATCCCTTGTGGCAGCGATCTTCCGCATCGTGGACATGTCTTGGCGGGGCGTGTGAAATAACCATGTCAACACCCCCTTTCCACCAGAGTCCGATTTTTAAATTGCGAATCATCCGACGCATTTGCCGCTCGGTATATTGATTGGGACCGCCATTGTACCATCGGGACCCTTCAAGTCCCAGAATTTTAACGCCTTGAAATTGAACCAGCTTTCCATGGAGGTTCATGCACCCCTCTGGTGGTTTGA
>JAHEIB010000158.1 GCA_024639645.1 Deltaproteobacteria bacterium | reverse complement strand
CCCAGGGCGCTGGAAAAGCGGGCAATATCTGCATACAAAATCCCTGGCCGGGTGGTTTTCAGACCATCTGGGGTGATCGGGACCGTTTTGTGGACACCTATTATGCCAGATACTGCAAGGATCCCAAAAGCAAGCGCTGGCAGGATTGGCCGTACCTCACGGGTGATGCGGCCGTTGAGTCACAAGACGGCTATTTCCGTATTCTCGGTCGAATCGACGACGTGATCAATGTCTCCGGTCACCGACTGGGCACCAAGGAAATCGAATCGGCTTCCATGGTTGTGGAAGAAGTGGCCGAGGCGGCGGTTGTGCCGGTGGCCCATGACATCAAGGGCAAGGAACCAGATCTTTATATCGCTTTAAAACCAGGGTTTGAAGCCAGCCCAGAACTGGCTCAAAAAATATCAGACGCCGTGAGTACGGAGATCGGCAAGATTGCAAAACCCAGGAAGGTTTGGATTGTTCAGGACATGCCCAAAACACGATCCGGCAAGATCATGCGGCGTGTCCTGGGGGCCATCTCCAACAATGTCGATGAAGGCGATGTCACAACCCTCGCCAACCCCGAGATCGTCGAATCGATCAAGAAGATGGTTCAATCATAAACAATACAGGTCGTTAAGAAGACCTGTGTTGTTTGTGAATGTCATTCATAGAATCCGTATATCCTGTTGTGCCATGCACGGCAGGACAGGGTTTAACCAATAACCCCTATTCAGCAAAGGAGAAGGCAATGGGTGCACATGTTTACTGGTTATTCTTTTTTGTCTTGTGCTACTGGGCTTACTGTATCACCATTGGTATTCGGGGATACCTCATGGCGAAGTCCGGTGCAGATTATTTCATCGCCGGACGACAGCTCAACATCTGGGTCTTTGTCTTGGCGGCAACGGCAACTTCCTTCAGCGGCTGGACATTTGTCGGACATCCGGCTCTCATCTGGAGGGACGGACTCCCCTACGGGTATGCGTCATTTTACGTTCTGACCATTCCGATTACGGGCGTCTTCTTTCTGAAACGCCAGTGGTTGCTTGGAAAGCGCTATGGCTTTGTCACACCGGGAGAAATGTACTCCCAGTATTTCAATTCCGAAGCCATGCGGATTCTGACCGTCATCATCGCTCTGTTTTTCAGTATCCCTTATCTGGGTATCCAGTTGCGGGCATCGGGCGTTTTGTTCAACATCCTGACGGACGGCCTGTTCTCGGTCAACGTGGGTATGTGGATGCTGGCCGTAGTCGTGGCGCTCTACGTGGGGCTCGGCGGCTTGCGGTCGGTGGCTTATGTTGACACGGTGCAGTGTCTTCTGCTCTGGGGCGGCATTATCGCCATCGGTGTTATCACCATGAAATTCGCTGGCGGATATGATTCCATGATGAGCAAGTACGGCGATATCGTGGCCTGGATTAACAGCAATGGCGCTGACATACCCAAATGGGCAGATCCGGAGGCTGTCAAAGTGTTCCTGGCCAACAGCAAATCCATCATCAAGCTGACCCCTGACGGGTACAGCCACTTTGTGGCCGTGCCGGGCATGATTCAGTGGGTGCCGTCACAGGCTACGGCTGTGGGCGGTGTCTGGACCGGTATGATGATTCTGACTTACATGTTTGCCTTGATGGGGATTCATGCCTCACCGGCTTTTTCCATGTGGGCCTTTGCCAACAAAGATCCTAAACCCTTTCCGCTGCAGCAGGTGTGGGCTTCCACCCTGGGCATCGGTTTTGCACTGTTTATCTTTACCGCCATGCAGGGTATGGGTGGCTGGGTTCTAGCACTTTTTTCACCCGAAGGCATGACCGGAACGGTATTGCCCCTTGAAAATCTCGCAGGAGGTAAACAGGCCAATTTGGTACCGTATCTCATTCATCTCATGAAAGACACGGCACCTTTTGCCGTGGGTCTACTGGCCATCTGTGCGCTGGCTGCCATGCAATCCACGGGTGCGGCTTATATGTCCACGGCCAGTGGTATGCTGACCCGCGATATCGTCAAACGGTTTTTCAAGAAAGACATGACCGAAGTTGGTCAGACCAACTGGGGTAGAATCACGGTTCTCATCGTCGTGGGATCGGCTTTGATATTTTCCACCTACGTACCGGGCGCCATCGTCATGTTGGGTGGTTTTGCAACCTCCTTCGGTTTCATGATGTACCCCTCCCTGATCGCCACCTGCTATTGGCCCTTCCTGACACGGGAAGGCGTCGTCACAGGTCTGGTCTGCGGCATCATCGCAGTCATCGTGACATTCCGGTTCGATCTGGGACTCCCATGGGGCTATAATCCCTTGACCATCTACTGTGCCGGATGGGGCATCTTTTTCAACCTGCCCATTGCCATCCTGGTGAGCTTTTTCACCCAGCCGGATGCCGAGGAAAAAGAGCGTCGTATGGGATACCACAATTTTCTCAAGGAACATGCCGGTCTGCCACCCGAGAAACAAGGTTTGGTCAAAGTAGGCTGGATTATCACCTTGGTATGGTTTCTGTTTGCCATCGGTCCCTTTGCCGTTATCGGTAATACGATCTTCGGGGATCCTATGACGCCCTCTACCTGGATCAACGGTATGCCCTCCATCTGGATCTGGCAGATTCTGTGGTGGATTCTGGGTATCGGCATGATGTGGTTCCTGGCCTACAAGCTGGAGATGTCCACCAATATCAAGGGTACTTTTGATGCCCTGAAACATGACATCTACGAGGACGAGAAATAACAGTCCTGGTGAGTGTTTACCGCAGCCCAATGGATTACTGCGGTGATGGATAAAAAAAATAGAGGGGGTGTGTCTGCCCCCTCTATTTTTTGTTTATTTTTTATTGAAAATACCGTATGCTAGCCGCATGAAAATACGACATATATTCATCATTGGAGTAATCACAGCCATTTTAGGTTGCGGGGTGGGTGTTTCCCCGTATAAGGATGCAATCCTGGATGGTGTATCCGCGTTGAACCGCAACAAACTGGATGAAGCCATGGCAGATTTCAACCGTGCCATCGAACTGGATCCGAGCCGTGCGGATGGATATCTGGGCCGAGCCGATGTTTTTAACGCCAAGAAACAGTATAGCGAAGCGCTATTGGATTATCATCGGTCGATTGAAATCAATCCCGGTTTTGCAAAGGCGTATGTGAACCGTGCCATCGCACACAGCCATTTGCAACAATTCAAGGAAGCCATTGCCGATTACGAGAAGGCCCTGGCTCTTGACCCAAAAATAGATAATCCGCCGGGGTTTATCAAACGTCTTTTCAGCAACGAACCGAATACCGACAGGGGTATACGGAAACATCTGGAGTATTTAAAAACGCAGGTGCCCTCTTAGATTATTACCGGGATATGCAGCTTCAACGCTCTGGCGAAGGGGTATTCATCTCTTCCACCTAAAACCTAAAACATCCCTTAAAAAACGGTTTGTTATCTATAATAGGGGTCTTTATGAATACGTTTGTTTCCCGCATGATCAGAGTGGCAAAGCTGGACGCTTCACTCTTTGAAGAGCTTATTAATGACCCATCTACCCAGGGACAATCTGTCTGGGTGGTGGCGATATTGGCCATGGCGACAGGTTATGGCTTGTTCAGTCGGGCAGGTGTTACTGCTGTTAACAGCTGTCTTGTGACGACATTTTTAGCCTGGTATTTCTGGGCTTTTACTCTCTACTTCGTCAGCACCTACCTGTTTCGCAATACCGTAACCAAAACGGATCGGAAAACTGTCCTGAGGGTGGTGGCTTTTGCCAGTGCTCCCGGTGTTTTTCGGTTGTTGGGAGTGATTCCCCAGACTACCGGGATTCTTTTCATTGTTACCAGTGTCTGGATTATTGCAGCCAGTGTCATTGGAATCAAGCTGGCCTTTAAAATACCCCAAACAGGTATCGCTGTCTTACTGTGCGCGGGTACATGGCTTTTGTCTTTTATTGTCCAGAGTCTTTTGTTGCTGATGGTATTTTCCGTATTTGGCGTTTCATGAAAAACTGAAGGATTGACGGGTCTCGTAAGACTTCTTTCTTATAGTGAACCCAATGAATCCAAAAAACATAGAACCCATAGGGCTATCCATCTCATGACTCCTAAAATATTGATTGTTGACGATGAGTCGAACATTGTTATTCCATTGCAATTTCTGATGGAACAGAACGGCTATAGCACGCTGGTGGCCCGGAGCGGGGAAGAAGCCCTGGAAATGATATCCAAGGAAAGACCGGATCTGATCCTTCTGGATATCATGCTACCCGGTGTTGACGGGTTTGAGGTATGTGAAATCGTCCGCTTGAATCCAAAATGGCGCAATACCCGGATCATCTTCCTGACCGCAAAGGGACGTGATGTGGATATTGCCAAGGGAATGGTGCTGGGTGCTGACGAATATATAACCAAACCGTTTTCCAACCAGCAGATCATCGATGCTGTCAAGAGATTACTCGAAGAACCGGAATGAAAAGCAACAATAAAATCTGGTGGGCTATCAGCATATCCATCGGTGTTGCTGCAATACTTGGTCTTGCCCTGGTGGTGCTGTTCTGGCATCAATCCATCCAACAAAACAGACCCATACTCCAGGAGATATTTGCGCGTTATGGACACACCATTGTCGTCATCGGCCTGGCGCTGATTGCCGGACTTGGGTTTATACTTGCCCGGGTTTTTAGGACGGCCATTCTCCCCATGAACCAATTGCCCGAAGAGGTGGAGCTGATTCATTCTGTAAATCCCGCCCACCGGATTCATATAAAAGGTGCATATGGATTGATGCAGCTGGTGGAGAAAATCAATGCCGGGGCTGAGCAATACGAAAAAATGGAAAAAAGTGTTTTTGATCGGGTGCAGATTGCAAAGGCAGAACTGGAGGAAGAAAAAAACATCTTGGCCGCCATTATGGCTGAACTGCCTGAAGCGGTAATGGTCTGTAACAAAGACGGCATGATTATCCTCTACAATTCTCAGGCCAAGCGTTATTTTGGGGAAAAAAGCAACACCCTGCAGGCAAACCATCCTCCAGATGTCGTCAATGATACAGCTGCCGACCAAAAGGGACAGGCACATCTGGGCATCGGCCGATCGATCTTTGGTATCATCAATGAAAACATGATTCGCCATGCACTGGGTGAAATCCGCACAAGACTCGAAAGGAACGAAGAAGACGTTACCTCGGCTTTTGTGGTTACAGACAGGGCCAACAGACTGCTGAAGGCAGAAGCAGCTCCGATTCTGAATCCAGAGAAGGAATTTTCCGGGTTCATTGTCATTTTCAATGACATTACACAAGGATTGAGACTCGAAGCAAGGGCGGAATTCCTTCTCAAATCTTTTCAGCAAAGAATCAGACATTCGGTTGCCAGCATCAAATCAGCTGTAGAGATTATTCAAACATACCCGGAGATAGATCCGTCCCGTGAACACCAACTCAAGGAGATCATCCATACAGAATCCAAGTCATTGGAACAATTGATACAGCGCGATTCCAAAGAGACTTTCAAGCAGACCAGGAACCAGTGGCCGCTGGTGCCGGTTTCTATCCCGGAGCTGCTTGAAGGATTGCAGAAAAAAGCAAACCAACGACTTGGGATTCATCTGAAAATAGAACCTTGTATAGGACGGTGCCGGGTCAAGATCGATACCTATGCAATGACGCTGGTTCTTCTGTTTGTTCTTGAAAGGATTTGCGCCGAGACGGGTGAACATCAATTTGCCTGTCGATTTTCAGAAGATGAGGATTTTGTTTTTCTGGATTTTTCATGGAAGGGCACCCCGGTAAAAATTGACAAATTCCGGCAATGGGAATCCATGCAGTTGAATTTCATGAAGGAGGAGATGCCTCTGCATTTGAAAGAGGTGCTGGATCATCACAATGCTGAGATATGGCCCTATGTAGATCGGCAAGACCAAAAAAAATCCTGCCTGCGTCTCTACATGCCGACGTATCGACCACAGGAGCAGGAATCGGTACGTCACGCAGCTATATTACCGGCAAGCCGACCCGAGTTCTATGATTTTGATCTTTTCCACCAACCCGGTCAATCACCTGATCTTGATAAGCGCCTGCTAAAGGACCTTTCATACACGGTTTTTGACACGGAAACCACGGGTCTGGATCCATCCGGTGGAGACGCAATCGTATCCATTGGCGCTCTTCGCATCGTCAATGAACATATCCTCAGCGAGGAATCCTTTGATCAACTGGTGAACCCCCAGCGGGACATCCCCATGTCTGCAACAAAAATTCACGGTATCGATCATGCCATGATAAAATCTCAACCAACCATCGATGGGGTTTTGCCGGCATTTTTCAAATACACCGAGGAAACCATCATTGTGGCGCACAATGCGGCATTTGACATGCGGATGCTCCAGACTTACGAAAAAAAAACGGGGATCCGATTTGTCAATCCAGTACTGGATACACTCCTGCTGTCCGCTATCGTACACCCGGCACAGGAGGACCAGACGCTTTCATCTATTGCCAGACGACTGGGCGTATCTGTAATCGATCGCCACACAGCCATGGGAGACGCCATGATGACAGCTAAAATATTCATTAAGATGATTCCCTTGCTGGAAAAAAAAGGTATTCAGACACTGGGGGAGGCGAGGGAAGCTTCGAAGAAGACGTATTATGCAAGGATGACTTTCTAGAATCTGTCTGAAATTTGAGATGGGCTCATTTGTCGTGGGCAAGTGCGATTAAAGATTGCAAACCACAAACCACCAAACGCAATTTTTCAATCGTTTACAAGTGGCAGCATAAAAGAAAAAACAGTACCTTTTCCCGGTTTACTCTTGACCCGGATACGGCCGTGATGAAGTTCGACGATCTGTTTGGTGATGGCCAATCCCAGGCCGGTGCCGGAAGGCCTGCCCTTTGACTCGGTTTTGGCCTGGCGAAATTTTTCAAAAATAATATTCTGGTCTTTCTTGCGGATACCCATGCCGTTATCCGCTACATCCACCCTTAAAAAGCCTTTTTCGGTGGACAGTTTAACTTTGATCTCACCATTTTTCTGATCACAGAATTTGATGGCGTTGGAGATGAGATTCATCATGACCTGCATGAGTTGATCACGATCTCCCCTGATCATTTTCTGGGTAACCCTAATATCATGCGCCAGGTGAATACGCTTGTCTTTAATTAATTGGTCCGATGCAGCCAAAGCATCCGAAATAATTGCATTGATGTCGAGGTGCGTGAATTCCCAATTCGCAATACCCGCTTCTATTTTTTGGAAATCAAGCACCTGATTTATCAGACGGGATAAGCGCTCGGTTTCCTTGACGATAATACTGAGAAAGTTGTTGCGTTGATCCAGATTAAGCGCTGGATTGTCATGCAGGATTTCTGTCAGGGAGCGGACGGACGTAAGAGGGGTTTTGAGTTCATGCGTGACCGTAGAAATAAAATCGTCTTTGAGCTTGTCCAGCTCGGTGAGGCGTTCATTGACCCGTTTCAACTCTGTGGTGGCTTTTTCCAGCTCCTGGCTGTGAGCGATAGCATGACGGGTTTCATCCAGCATGTCCATGACTTCATCGATGCTGGGCGGCTCCTCCTTGACGACCGTGTCCATAATAACGCGTGCCGATGCTGACCCAATGGCGCCTGCCAGTAATTTTTCGATATGTGCTATCAAACCGGCATCTTCAATGATGTCTTTGTCCCAGTTGATCCGTTTGCTCTGGGCGTAGGAGGATAAAACGCTGTTGCTTTTATCTTCCCCAAGAAATCGACTCAGAATCGATTTCAGACCCGGCAGTGATGCTTTTCCCCGCCA
>JAHEIB010000302.1 GCA_024639645.1 Deltaproteobacteria bacterium | reverse complement strand
CACCGACACCGGCAGCGGAGGAGTAATTGACTGTAATGCCGGACCAGAGAGCTGTTCCTGCAAAAAGCTTGGCCGACGTCTGCGCCACGATATAGCCGAAGACAACGCTGAGTACGGCAAAAGCCATTGCTTCCGCTATAAACAGAAAAGAAACATGAGAGGGTGCGAGCCCGACGGATGTATAAATACCGATTTCACGTTTGCGTTCATATACACTGCTGATCATGGTATTCAATACGATGAATATGGAAATCAGGATGGGCACGATGATATTGGGAACACCGCTGTAACTCATGGTATTACTTGCATGATAGAGGTAGGTTCCGGATTCCTCCCCGCTGAACAGCGACAGACCAAAACGGTCCACCAGCATTTGGGCTGTCTCCTGGTTCGAACCGCGTGCATTGGGTCGAACAGAGATTCCTTTGATATGGCCGCCAGTAGCCATGAGTCTCTGAAAAGGGACAATAACCGTTACTTCAGCGTCTATATGCTGATACCGGCTCTGAAATTCACGCATGTCATCACCTGACTCCAGCGCCTCAACAACAGCTTCGGTCATACCATCCGAAACTTCTCTGGGGAAGATAACAGGAGTCAGCGGCTCCCCATCCAGGTCTTTCAGTCCCTGTAAACGCTCACCCGAAAAAATACCGACAACATGAAAAGGGGTTCCCCAGATGGTCACCACATCATTGATGGGCGTCTTGATATCGATACCGAGATGTTCAGCCATCCTGTCCGGAAGCAGGATCGCCTGCCTGTCTTCCTCCGTCAACCAGCGTCCCGCCACGAGAATGCTTTCGATACCGGACACATGGACTTCATTATGAGACAAGCCGATCATGCCCTTTGCTTCAAATTTTTCCCCACCGTGTTGAATGGGAATTCGTGTCGAACGGGTTCGGTCTTCTTCTTCCAGCCAGACCCTGGGGGTTGCAATTCCCGTTCCGGTAAAAGCGTTTGCAACGATGGCGTAAGCCTGGGGTGGCAGGTCCCGCCAGTTGATATTTTTCAATAAAAAACCCTGGTAGGGGTGCTGGTCGTTATAAAGGATACGCGTATGTTTCCGTATGGATTTGACCGAAGTAAAGCTCATAATGGTAAAGGTGAGAATGATCAGCGTGATACAGGTCAAGGCCGTTCTCAATCTGCGGCGGCGCAGATTACTGACCCCGAGAAGAAATGCGGCAACAAAGGCTTTCCAGCGGCCGATCTCTTCAGAATTGCTACGCTGCGAATGGCTCTGGAGATGGGTCATTTCATCTTCAAACCTGAAAAAGATAATCAATGTTACCACCAATGAAAGACCCATGATCAGAAATGCCAGGATGACGACCATGGGGCTGTAAGCCAGTTGAAACGCCGGATGGACATTGTAGATGACCGCTATAAGAAGGATGAGGATCACGCTGAAAGCGGCAATTCGTTTATAGATGTTGGTGTAGGAAAAAAGAAGTCTTTCAAGACAGAAGGCGAAAGGAACAAACAAGGCAATGTAGAACAAGACGCCATAGAGCACATCTTTCTGGGTTTTTTCGATGTCGTCGTATACGCGGCTTGCCAGAGCCCAGGATCTGGCGGCAGCCTCAAAAAACAGATCATAGCGCTTTTCCTCCCATGCGTTTTCCGCTTGATCCAGGGCTGTGAGACCGTCGGTCTGTAATTGCTGAATACGCTCGTTGAAGATACCACTTTTTTCCAGGTTGTTTATGCGCGGCACCAGCAATGTCCACATGTCACGGGCGATGCGATAGCCTGTGCGATGCAACGAAGGCCAGTTCTCAACCCGGTAACCGATTCCCTGGGGGTTTTGGGGGGAATTGTTCAACAGAATCAACTTTTTATTCAAGGCGGAATCGGAAAGGGTCAACTTAAGCGGTGTCCCGGGTTCGAGAAACATGGTTGAAATATCGGAGGCCCATGTATCGAGCCGACTGTAGAAGAATCGAACCGGTTCAGCTTCACGGCGACCGTCCAGCACTTGGGTTTTGGTCAGATACCGGAAGGTTCTGGGCTCCAGCAGATTGAACAGCGTGGTTCCCTTGCTGGCAAACATTTTCAGATCCGTCTCCATGGAGGGGCGAATCATTTTGACACGGTAGGCATTCTTGCCGGTTAGATTTTTATCGATGGTCCAATCGATGGAACCCGTATGGGTATTGAACTTGTATCCTTCCAAAATGATTTTATGGAAACTGTGTTTGCTGTCGACGGCGCCTTTGAGATGGAATGCACCGCTCTGATCCACCATCGTATAAAATTTTGCCGGTCCCTGGTAGGCAAGCAGAACGGTACCCGGTGCTGGTTGGTCCGCAAAAAGCTCTCCGTGCCGTAGAAATTTGGCACTACCGGTCAAGGTGGCAAAGCCTTTTCTGGGATAGCTGCCCTCGTGCAGTTTGGCGTTCTGCACCAGTTTCTGCATGATGCCACAGACAACATCGGCCTGCTGCAAAGCATATGGGCGATCCATATTTTCCAGGGTGTCGGAAGCGGTTCCCCAAAAAGCCCTTGCATCGTGTGTCGTTACAAAGCTTAAACCGTGATATCCGGCTATGGCCGTAAGCTCTCCTCCCAAGGGGGGCTGATCCACAAAAAAACTTTTCCAGGACCCCTGTCTGCTGGGGCGCAGGGTATCCTTGAAAAAATCAGTAATGCCTAGCTCCTGTTCGGTTGCTTCTCCCGCAAGCCGCAGGGCTTCATCCAATCTGCTATAGCTGGATACCCGGTTGATTCGTGGTCTGAACGGAAACAACCATCCATAATTGAATGCGCCAAAACCGCTGCCGTGGCTCGAGAGATGCAAGGATACCGATGCGGCCAATTCATATTCTCTGGTGTGTCCGCGGAGGCGGTCTACATCTTCGATAAGTAAAAGTTGCTGTTCGATATCCAGCAGGACGGCTTTGTTGTCCTTGTTTGCTCTGGCGGCAATCTGTTCCAGTAGCCGTATTTCTTCCAGGGTTAGATCTTTACTCTGATAGGACGTTCGCCAGGTCAGGCGCCGCAACAGCTGACGCATACCGGCCAGCTTCTTGATCGTCTCCGAGTCAGCATGATGATCTGTCTCCAGCCTTAATTGCATGAGTTGGCGGGAGATGCCGTCTGCCTCGGTTTTGAGCCTCTCTTTTATAGCCTCATCAAGAAGGGCCATAACGCTGGGCTCCGGAAAAATGTTTTTTTCAAAAGACAGGTTTTCCAAACCACCGATGGTCTGGCGTGTTTTTTTAATCCGTGACTTAAGGCTTCTTTTCATCAACCTGACGGTCTTGGATCTTTCCGAGATTGCCCAGACAAACTCCCGCATTCCTGAAAGGGTTTGTGCATGGCCCGCGCTGGCCACGAGAAGGACTGTCTTTTGGGGTGGTCTTTCTTTCATAATATTGGCAAATGCCAGCAGCGTTGCGATACCACAAGCCTCGTCGGCGCCCGGGGATAGCCCGGCTACGTTGACAGAGCTGTCGTAGAATGCCTCGAGAATGACCATCTCGTTTTTAAGTTCCGGATCCACGCCGGGAATCAGACAGTAAATATTTTCAGCTATATCCGCTTTCCAGCGGACATCCGATGTCAGGGTGATCTGTTCTGCCACACGGATCTTCGTTGGATCATCAAAGCGTCCGAACAGATCTCTGGCCTGCTCAAGGGGCATCCAGAACCGGGGGAACTGAACCGGGGAAAGCTCGAACTTATCTTTAAAAAGGATATTGGGGGAATTTCCACGGTCCACATAGATTGCTGCCCGGGCGCCCATGTTAGCGGCATATTCCCAGTTTTTTCCCGAATCGAGCTCCATCAGGACCACGGCACCTTCGACCTTCTTTCCGTTAAATGCCTCAGGTTCACCGGTTCCGGCGTAGATCAGAGGGGCTTTGATACCGGGATCTGGGATGGCCTGAGGTGAAACGGCGTTTCCAAAATACGGCAGGATTGGGATTGATGGGCTGGTGTTGGATATTTTAAGCCTGCTGTCCTGATGATGCATTACCGGTACTGAAAAGCGTTGAGATCCAATGACTTCAAAACCTATTCCGGACAGACGATTCTTGATGTAATCGGCAGCCTTTGTATTTCCGGATGTCCCGGTACTTCTGTCCTGAACAGCGGATAAGGCCTGAATATCTTTAAAAAACTGATCCTGGTCAATGGGGCGGGTTGCAGCGATGCCATCGCCAGCGCCAATGCCTGGCAAAACCAGGAGGCACAATGCCAGCATGAATGCCAGACCAAACACCTGTCCTGAAAGAACGGACACGCCCTCTTTAACAGGTGGGCGGTCGACACGCTTATGCATGGTTTGATGGTAATTTTTTCGGTTCATAAAATGACACTGATTTGAAGTTTGTGGTCATTCGTGAATGAAAACATATTTATGACAACGACCTAAGCTATCGGCGCATGGTCTAACGTGTGTCGATTGTGCCGATGGATATGGACAGCTCTTCCCGATCCTCAATTTTATCGATACGACCATCCCGGATCCAAATGACCTGATCCGATACGTTCAACATTTTGAAATCGTGTGTGGCGGAGATGATTGTGACACCGCGTTCGGCGCTCAAGTGTTTCAACAAGGAGATGATCTCCTCACCGGTGGTCAGGTCAAGATTGCCGGTGGGTTCATCTGCAAGGATGATGGCCGGGTCATTGGCCAGTGCACGGGCAATGGCAACGCGCTGCTGCTGCCCTCCTGACAATTCAAAAGGTTTGTGGCTAAACCGGTCCCCCAGGCCTACCAGGTTCATCAACTCCATACCCTTTTCTATGGCGGTCTCGTTGGGTATGCCGGCAAAGATCATTGGCAGTGTGACATTTTCCAGGGCGGTCATAACCTGTATGATATTGAACGTCTGGAATATATAGCCAATCTTCCGGCAACGAAGCCATGCCAGTTCATAGGCGTCCAATTGCGCGATATCGACCTCGTCGATAAAGACCTTTCCGGTTGTGGGTTTGTCCAGACCACCGATCATATTGAATAAGGTGCTTTTTCCAGATCCGGAAGGTCCCATAATGGATATGTATTTTCCAGATTCAATTTCCAAGTCTACACCTTTCAGCGCCTGAACCTCTATTTTACCGAGCTGAAAGGTTTTTGTGACTTTGGAAACGCGAACGATACTGCTGCTGACTGACATAGCGTTTATCCTTGGCAAGTGGTCTAAATAAGAGCAACAACATTGACGGCCTCGTAAAAAGTCCAACTTCTGCGTTGTGCTGCATTTCGCAATCATTCAACGTACAAACCGTACGTCTCATGATTACAAAATTTGCACGCCTTCAATTTGAATTTTTTATGAAACCGTCTAATTTGGACTTTTTACGGTTTCATCAACGTTACATGTAAAAATCTTGCAGCGAATTTATTGCTCTACCCGCATGGCCTCCACCGGCTGCATTCTTGCCGCCATCATGGCGGGGTAGAGAACGCCTGCAAGACTTAAGAGACAGCCAACACCGGTTGCCAGACCCATGGACCCGAGCATGTCAACCCATACAACACTTGTAATGGCTGGTATGCCATATTGAATGACACCGGATGTGATGGCAAAGAGGGCCCCCAGGAGTGCGCCAAGCCCTGCACCCACCATGCCCTGCATGCCTGCCTCCAGCAGAAACAGTCTCAGAATGAAACGGTCCAGGGCACCGAGGCATTTCATGGTACCTATTTCTCTGAACCGCTCGGTCACCGACATGAGCTGGGCATTGACAATCCCCACAACGCACACCAGCAACGACAGAAAAACGATCCATCTCTGTTTGGGTGTATTTTCTACCTGGTCTCCTGTGGCTTGTACATCATATCCCGAGCGGGTTACCTGCTGCCGAACATCGGCATTTCCAGTGGCGAGAAGACCGTTGACAACATCGATAGTCACATTGGTATAGCATAAAAATGCCACGGCCAAAACCAGGCTGAGAGTGGTAATCATGGACCGGACAAAGCGTACACGAATACTCTTAAAGGCGATTTCAAGCGATTTTCTAAACGGCAGCACCACCTGGCGTTCGATGTGTCCTAAAGGCGATCTGTCCTGTTGATCGGCCAGCATATTTTTGATCCTTTTTACATTCAGCGAAAGGTAGCGTTAGCCCGGACATTTCATGAAACGTTGAGGAAGAATTCTATAACGGCTTCAGGCTGAAATGAATTATGCCAGAACCGATCAGGTTCGTGAAACATTCCGGTTAGAAATGTTATTGTTAACAGATTTTTTCAATTTTGAGAACAGAATAAAAGTGGCTTTTAGATCAGACACGAGTATGTTAACATATAAATGTAATCAAAAATAGCCTCAGGAGACAAATAAGGGCAATATCCATGGCAAAATCAGAGGTCCATCCAGGTCATAAATTTGAACAATGGCAGGTTTGGCCCGGCAGTTATGACAATCCACCGGCTGACGGTCTGTATTCTTTTCCTGAACAGACAGGTTTGGCAATTTCACCGGAAACCCCCATTGCTTCCATGGGCTCCTGCTTTGCGAGAGAGATCCGTAAATCGCTGATCAAGAAGGGGTATGCCTATATTTTGGAAGAAGTGGAACATCCGGCATCCGTTCATGCCAGCGCAGCCTGGGAAAGAACGTACAATACCTTTGCCATGCGGCAGATATTCGAGTATACTTTTGCGTCTTTCGCACCCGATATCCGCTGGTGGACGGCGCCTGTGTCAGGTAAAATTCAGGACCCTTATCGCCGGATTATTCTATATGATTCCATTTTGGCGGCGGAAAAAGATTTCAGACATCATCTCGTCTGCAGCCGCCGTGCGCTGAAAAGCGCCCGAGTTCTTATTCTGACCCTCGGACTCACAGAGATATGGGAGGACACAAAAGATGGCGCTGTCATCTGCCTCCCCTCGGGCCCGTATGTCAAGGAAGGCGGCAGTATGGAGCGGTATCGCTTTCGGGTTAGCCGCTACACGGAGAATCTGCAGAATCTGGAAAGGATTCATGCATTAATGTCACAGCAAAATCCTGAATGCCAGCTTCTTATCACGGTTTCGCCGGTGCATCTCTGGGCAACGTTCCGCCAGGATCTGGATGTGATCAGTGCCAGCTGTAACTCCAAGTCCACATTACGCGCAGCAGCGGATGAATTTGTTTCTCGACATGAGAATGTGTATTACTTTCCGGCATTTGAAATGGCAACGATCTACCGCATGCTCATGGGACAAACTTACTTTGCAGAGGGCAAGGAAAATTTCCACGTCAACAGGGAAACCGTGGCGTTTATCATGAAGCACTTTTATCGTTTTTATTCGGTTCGCAAGCCATAAGCTTTAAGCGGCTCAAACAGCGCAAATCACCATTGGATAACCCATTTCGCTCTGTCTGTGGTGAACCCGAAAGTTGAGGAGATAAGCTGTAAGCGGTAATCTGTTAGCAGCTTATGGCTCACAGCTTACAGCTTAAAACTCAAAAAAAGGACTTTATGGGGTCTGAGAAGAAGAAAAAAGCAGATGCCGCTACCATGACAAAAAGCCAACTGCAGGCTGCTTTAGAAAAAGCGGTGAGGTATCCGCACAAACATGTTCACAAAGGACGCTTGATTATATCACCAAAGGCCTATGAGACGCCTGATCTGGAAACCAATCTGGCCATCAGTCCGTTTTCCATATTGGACTGTACCGGATCTATCCGGATAGGACCGTGGTGTAATATCGGCCCGCGTGTACGGATCTACACCCACGACACGCTTCACCTAGGGCAGCGACCCCTGGCGCTTCTGGAGAAAGAAATGGGGGTGTTGTGGCAGGATAAGGAGATCGGGGCCGATGTGTGGATTCACGATGGGTCCATGGTATTGTTCCAGGCCACGCATCTGCCGGATGGATTTGTACTGGGCGCAGGTTCTGTGCTGACAAAAAATCCAGGTCCTTTTGAGATCTGGGCAGGAAATCCTGCCAGAAAGATTGGAGAGAGAAAGAAGATGGCGCGGGAAGCCATTGAAACCTTCATTCATCAATCCCGATTCCGTTTGCCCGAGGATACCGGGACCACGCCATGACAAAGAAAACCGCCAGGCCTTTCCTCGGCATGATTCTCAAGGGTTATCCAAGAATTTCGGAAAGTTTTATCTCCAATGAGATTTTGCTGCTGGAAGAACAGGGGATACCTATCCATATTTTTTCTATGCGTCACCCCCGGGAATCTTTTTCCCATAAAAGCGTCCAGCAGATTAAGGCCAGGGTCGATTACCTGCCCCAGTCGATCTTGGAGGCGCTACCGCAACTTCTGTTTTACAATCTTGTTCTGGTCGTGAAAAAGCCCCGTGCCTACCTGCGAGCAACCCTGGTGGCCTTCCGAAGATTTTTGCGAACCCACAATTCAGCCACCATCAAGCATTTGTTGCAGGCCGGTTATCTGGTTCAGAAATTGCTGCCGGAAAGTCGTGTGGTTCACTTTCACGCACATTTTGCACACTCACCGTCTTCAGTGGCTATGTTTGCGAGCCAGTTGAGCGGGATCGATTTTAGTTTTACAGGACACGCCAAAGACATCTATACTTCGAACCCACTGCAATTGAAGGAGAAAATGGCCAGAGCCAGGTTTGTGGTCACCTGTACGGAGTTCAATAGACGCCATCTTTCAACGCTGGCCGGCAATGGCGGTGTTCCCCTGTACCGGATGTATCATGGTATTGATCTGGGTCTGTTTTCCGGCGGAGAAGAACGCAGGTATCCAACAAGGCCGTATCATTTTCTAACGGTGGCCCGCCTGGTACCCAAAAAAGGTCTCCCCACGGTTTACCGGGCGCTTAAAAGGCTGAAAAACAAGGGGATCGATTTTCAACACACGCTCATCGGTGACGGGGATGATCGGGATAAGCTTTTAGTCTTGATTCGTGATCTTGGTCTTTCCGGGTCATGCCGATGGGTGGGCACCCTCACCCATGAAGGGGTGCTAGATTATTACCGTCGTTCGGACCTCTTTGCACTGGGTTGCGAGCAGGCCGCCAATGGTGATCAGGATGGCATCCCGAATGTTTTTGTGGAGTGTCTGGCAACGGGTCTGCCGGTTGTGGGGACGCGCCTTTCAGCCATTCCAGAACTGATCGAGGATGGTAAGACCGGTCTCCTGGTTCAGCCGGGTAATGACAGAGAAATGGCGAGGGCAATGCTGCGCATTCTAACGGATACGCATCTGCGGGAACAGATTATTCGATCTGGAAAAGAAAGGGTTCGTCAGGCCTTTAACAACCGGAATCTTATCGCGGATCTGTTTTCCATTTATCGCAAAGAGGTGCCGGCGTTGGGGTTAAAACCCCAAGGAATGAGCAATAAGCGGTAAGCCTTGAGCAGCTAGTTGCTTATCGTTTAAGACTTACGGCCAATGGCTGAAAGCAACCCAAAAAACCCAAAGAACACCAAGAACTCAAGAAACGCTGAAATCCCATGCGCATCGCCTTTTACACACCATTTAAGCCCCTTGGACATCACCACCCGTCGGGAGACCTGGTGATTGCCACGGGACTCTATGCGTATTTATCCGCAAAAGAACACGACATCCGGCAGACCGGATCTCTGCGGGCACGCTGGATATATTGGCGACCGTGGTCCTGGGTCAGGTTATTGAAAGACTACCGGCTGGCATACCGGCAAGTGATGCATGGACGGGTGAATCTCTGGCTGACCTACCACACCTACTACAAGGCTCCGGACTTGCTGGGACCCATGGTATCCAGGACGGCAGGGATACCTTATGTTATTTTTCAGGGCATGTTCTCCACCAAGAGAAGACGGCGCCCAAAGACCTGGCCCGGGTTTATCCTCAACAGAATGGCCTTGAAGTCAGCCCGGCATATATTTATCAATCGACGTGATGACTGGATAAACCTGAAAAGGCTTATACCGGAGGATCGGCTCACGTATGTGAAGCCGGGAATTATACCAGAAGCCTTTGTCTTTGATCGCGATGCACGGCGGCAGCTCCGACAGGAATGGGGAGTTGGACGTGAACCGGTCATTCTTTCGGCGGCCATGTTCCGCAAGGATGTTAAGACAGAGGGTTTGTCATTTCTCATCCGCTCCTGCGGGAGGCTTGCGGCCTCCGGGGTTTCTTTTAAGCTGGTCATTGCCGGAGACGGAAAAGAGAGAAAAAAACTGCAACAGATGGCTGACAGATATATTTCGGGTCGGGTGCGTTTTGTGGGAAAAATCGAGCGGGAACAGATGTACCGATTCTACAGTGCCGGTGATCTGTTTGCGTTTCCGGGGATCCGGGAATCCCTGGGAATGGTCTACCTGGAAAGTCAGTCATGCGGTCTCCCTGTGGTGGCTTTTAACAACGGGGGTATCCCTGAGGTGGTGATGGATGGGAAAACAGGTTTCCTGACCCCTCTATATGCGTATGAACCGTTTGAAAACGCGATCCAAAAACTGCTTTTGGACAAAGAACTCAGACAGGAAATGGGAAAACGGGCTGCTGTGCATATCCGGGAACATCATCATTTAACCCGGAATTATCGAAACATGGAAACGGTGTTGATGAATATTGTGGGAGAAAAAAGTCATGTTGGATAGAGAATCTTCCACACACTTTGGTTTGATAAGGCACGCCCAGACGTTATGGAATCAGGACAAAATGATCCAGGGCCAAAACGATTCTTTTCTAACCACGGCAGGTCGGGCGCAGTCCCTTGCATGGAGTCAAAGAATAGCAGCCTTGCCATTTGATCGTATCCTTTCCAGCGATCTGGGCCGAACGGTTGCCACGGCCGAATTGATCAACCAAGCTCTGAAGTTGCCCATGAATAAAACATCCCGTTTGCGGGAACAGGGCTGGGGGGTCTGGGAGGGCAGGCGTATTCGGGACATTGAGAAGGAAACTCCCGAAAAACTGCGAACCATGGAACAGGCTGGATGGCTGTTTTGTCCACCCGGTGGTGAAAGCCGCAGGGATGTCTGGCTCAGGAGTCGGAATGCCCTGGAAGACGCATCCAGGAGATGGCCGGGAGAAACCATTTTGACGGTTACACACGAAGGTGTTATCAAGTGTCTTCTCTATGGCCTGGCTGAAAGGCAGTTTCTGCCCCAGGAGCCAGCCATGATTAAGCCGTGTCACCTGCACTGGCTCGTGAACGGGAAGACGGGACTGGCGATTGAGCAAGTGAATGCTATTGAACTAAAAGCCATAAGCTGTAAGCTGTAAGCGCTAAGCGGTTTACAGCTCATAGCTTATGGCTGAGAGAAAACATGTATGCTTAAAATTGAAGACATTCAAGCTATAAATATCGAGATTTCATCCAGATGTGCTGCCAGGTGTCCCTTTTGCAGTCGTGGACAGAAAATTAGAGAATACGGGAATTATGATATCAAACTGGCAGATATCAAGCGCTTGCCCAAGACATTTATGGCGCAGCTGAAGCGATTTTCTTTTTCGGGTAACTTTGGCGATCTGTGCACCAATCCCGAATTTGTAGACATCGTTGCATACATAAAAACGCTCAACCCTGATGTTGCCATGGATGGAGAGACAAACGGAATGCTGCAGGACGCTGAATGGTGGCGTCGGCTTGGGGCGGTATTTCATCATGGGGATTTGATCTTCGCCCTTGACGGGTTGGAAGACACCCACCACCTGCATCGCAGGGGTACCCGGTTCGATACTGTCACACAGCACCTGAAAGCGTTTGTTTCAGGGGGAGGGAGTGCGTACTGGAAATTTATCGTTTTCGAGCACAACGAACACCAGATTGCAGCAGCAGAATCACTTGCCAGGGATTTGGGATGCAGCGGCTTCTTTGTTGTCTCTTCCCGGGAATACACGCCTCATCTCAGAATGCCCAAGACCCTGGATGTCGAGATCAAGCGAGATATCTATCGAATGCATCTGGACAGGCTTGCAGGCCATGAGCGCCGCGCTCTCTGCAAGCCTTTTAACGCCGGGTCCATCTACATCGCCGCCGATGGGACCGTTCACCCCTGCTGTTTTGCCCACTGCATGTACATATCCGAGCATAACCGGGACTTTGACTATATTGTTCCTCTAATTGAAGAGTACCTTTCGCAGATCAATTTCAAAACGAACGACATTAAGAACATTATAGAAGGTCCGTATTTCAAGGCCGTGGAACGCCAAGCACCTGCAAATGATTACTGCCAGCTCAAATGCAATCGTAGCAGAAAGTTGGTACGGGACAAGCTCACGCTGTACCGGAAAATGTTCAAATAAGCATCAAAAAATCGCCAGGTTTGTGGATGAAATATTATGAAAATTGTATTCTACTGTCAGCATGTTCTAGGCATCGGTCATTTTTTCCGAACACATGAGATTTGTGAGAAGCTGAAAGATCATGATGTCATTCTGGTTTCGGGTGGTGACAGACCCGATCTTCCGCTGCCGGGAAATGTCCAGGAACTGCGTCTCCCAGGATTGATGATGGACAAAGATTTTAAGAATATGTTTTCGACGGAAAAGGGGAAACACATCGATGCGGTAAAGGCGGCGCGTCAAAAAATGCTGTTCCGACTTTTTGAAGAGACATCGCCGGATGTGTTCATGATAGAGCTCTACCCCTTTGGGCGCAAGGCATTCCGTTTTGAGCTCGATCCTATTCTCGAGAGCATCCACGACAGCGCCCTGCGGTCCTGCCGGGTTGTCTGCAGTCTCAGAGATGTTCTGGTGGAAAAAAAGAATGTGGCATCCTATGAAGAACGTGTGGTCAAACTGCTGAATCGCTATTTTGATACTGTTTTTGTACATTCCGATCCCGGGGTTTTAAAGCTGGATGCCACCTTTTCAAGGCTGGATGACATTTCGATTCCTATTGTCTACACTGGTTTTGTTACACCCAAACCCATGCCTGGGTCCGGACAAAATCTTCGAACGAGACTGGGCATCGGCGATAGCGACTGTTTTGTTGTCGCCAGTGCCGGTGGGGGAAAGGTGGGGGGTGAGGTACTGGCAGCCACAGTAAAGGCTTTTGCACAGTTACCTGTAAACCGCCGTTTGCAGATTTTCACAGGACCATTTCTGGACGATGGATCCTTTTTTGAGTTGAAGGCCTTTGAAAGCACGGCTATTCGCGTAGATCGTTTTACGCCTGACTTCCTTTCTTTTCTTGATGCTGCGGATTTGTCCGTGAGCATGGCGGGTTATAACACAAGCATGAATATTATGGCGGCAGGAACCCCCGCGCTTGTCTGGCCGTTTGCACAGAACCGGGAGCAGCGTCTTCGGGCAGAGCGTTTGGCGAGGCTGGGGGGCTTGCAGATACTTTCAGACAAGGACCTGGATCCGGAGAGGCTGGCAGGTTTGATGGCACGGATGCTGAAAGAAAAGAAACGATCTGCAAGTGCCATCGATTTGGATGGCGCCGAGAAAACAGCTGCCTGGATTACTGAAATCCAGGGTTGGAGGGTTTGAGAGATGAAGGGTTGGAGGGTAAGATCTATGGTGTCAGCGGTAAACAGCATCATGCATATTACCAATAGCTCAAACATTATCCCCTCCAACCCTCCAAACCGCCACCCCTGAACCCTTTATTCTTATTTGGAGTACTACCCATGCCCAGTCCCATCTCAAAACTCTGGAAGCATGATTATCATGATATAAAAATGGATCTCGATCGTTGTCTCACAGCGGCGCTGGCTGCGACCGGCAGACAGCGCCCGATACCGGTTTTTTTCCGGGCGGACGATGTTGCCGTGCCTGGAAAGCGATTTTGTAAACTTGTGGATCTTTTTTCCCGTTATGAGGTGCCCCTTTCCATGTCTGTGGTGCCGACGTGGTTAACAGAACGTCGGTGGAAAAGTATTGAACGGCTCTGCAACAAGAATTTCAAGCTCTGGTGCTTTTACCAGCATGGCTGGCGGCACATGAATCATGAACCCAGTGGAAAAAAGCAGGAATTTGGCCCGGCGCGGCCCATAGCGGAGATCGAACATGATCTTGTGCGCGGTCGCGATCGACTGATGTCTTTGATGCGGGATGCTTTCTTTCCGGCCTTTACACCCCCCTGGAACCGTTGTTCAAAAGCAGCATTAACTGTTCTCAGGGCCAGCGGTTGCAAGGCGATTTCCAGGAGCCAGGGAGCGGCTCCCCCTGCTCTGACAGGGATGCCTGATTTCCAGGTAAACGTGGATTTACATACCCGAAAAGAACAGACTGCAGCACTAGGGTGGAAAAATCTTTATGCTGAGCTGGCTTCGAGCATTGGGGATGGATTTTGCGGGATCATGATTCATCACCAGCGTATGAATGAAAACGCGCTTACATTTCTCGATGGGTTGTTGGAAAAAATGTTGACCCTTAACGCTTTTTGTTTTTATCACCTCAAGAATTTGACGGAGGATTACCATGAAGCCTGAACCCTTCCGACTTGAAAGGTTTTTTGCAACCCACGAGTTTAAGGCCCCCTACCTGTTATGTTGTTCTGATTGCGAAAGTTTGACCATCGATGATTTGCTGAGATTCGACCCGAATGCACAGGAGCGATTTCTATCTCTCTGGCTCGGGTATACCGAATCAACCGGAAGCCCGGAGCTTCGGGAAGCCATTGCTTCATTGTACACACATAATTTACCGGATCGTATTCTGGTTCATGCCGGTGCCGAGGAAGCCATATTCAATTTCATGCATGTTACCCTGAACCCGGGGGATCACGTCATTGTACACACCCCTCATTACCAATCCCTGGGAGAAATCGCTCACAGCATCGGTGCTCAAGTTACCGAGTGGGTTGGCAATGCCGATCAGGGCTGGTCTTTGGACCTTAATTTTTTAAAAGACCGGATCACAGAAAACACGCGGGTCGTGGTTGTCAATTTTCCCCATAACCCCACCGGGTTTCTACCGGATATATCCTTTATGTCCGAACTGTCAAAACTATCGGATGAACATGGTTTTCTTATTTTTTCCGATGAGGTTTATCGTGGTCTGGAGTACCTTCCTGGCCATCGACTCCCGGCTCTTATGGATCTGAATGAGCGCGCAGTTTCCCTGGGAGTCATGTCTAAAACCTACGGTCTGCCAGGTTTGAGAATCGGATGGATTGCCACCCGGAATGAATCTCTCTATGCTAAACTGGCGGCTTTCAAGGACTACACGACGATTTGCAACAGTGCCCCGAGCGAGTTTCTTGCAACCTTGGCACTGGACCATCGCGATGCCATCGTTCATCGAAATCTGGAGATTATTCAATCCAACCTTCAACTGCTGAACACTTTTTTCGATGCCCATGGAGACATGTTTGCATGGCAGGCACCTGTGGCGGGGCCCATCGCGTTCCCAATGTATCTTGGGGGCGGATCTGTGGAGCATTTTTGCCGTGATCTGGAAGAAAAGGCCGGAGTCCTGCTGGCGCCTGGAACGCTATTCAGTGCCGGGCATGATTGCTTCCGCATTGGTTTCGGTCGTCGAAATATGTCGGACTGTCTCGAAAAATTGGTGCAATTCATTGCAAATTGAAGTTTATTTATTTTCCGATTCCTTGATAGGTCTGTATTTGAAACCTCGTCTAAATATACAGATAATATTGACGTGATATAAAACACAACATCTCTGAAAGACACCTACCGGCAGTTGATTTGATAAAAAATAGATTTGATAACAGTATATTAAGTTCAACCATAAAACCTCTATTTTCATTAAATCCCCGATTTTGAAGTAATCTACTATTTTGCAGCTTATCGAAATTCTATGATTTACAATCGCAGCATTTTAACGTTTAAAAATCATCAACCTTTACAAAGTTCACATGTATGTTAACATAAGGATGTAATGCGAAAAATCATATTTTATAGAACAACCTCCGGGAAAAGCCCAATAGAAGATTTTCTTGATCAACTCCCAGCTAAATCTGCCCAAAAAGTTGCTTGGGTTTTACAGCTGGTTGAAGATCTAGATCGGGTTCCGTCAAAGTATTTCAAGAAATTAGTGAACACCCAAGAGCTCTGGGAATTTAGAGCTTCCGCAGGCTCGAACATTTTCGGCTTATTGGATTTTTCGACGGTTAAAAAATTGTGGTCGTGGCACATGGCTTTCAAAAAAAGACCCAGAAAACACCTAAAAGAGCGATTGAAATTGCCGAAGAAAGAAAAAAGGAATATTTCAGGAGGAAAATAAAATGAGCGATCTTCATAAATACGTAAAAAAACGAAAATCATGCGATCCTCGTTTCGCTGAGGATTATGATTCCGGATATGAACAATTCAAGATTGGCGTAATACTAAAAAAGGCGAGGGAAGATGCGGGATTAACACAAGAAGAACTCGCCGAGAAATTGAACACCAAAAAATCAGCTATTTCGAGAATTGAAAACCACGCTGAAGATATTAAGCTTTCGACCTTGGGTAAATTTGTTAAAGCTGTTGGCAAGGAACTACGGCTTGAAGTTGCCTAAATACAGAACTTAAATTTCAATCTGTTTTACACTCCAAAATAAATAAGTGAATGGCTTGATCATCCGAGTCGACAACATAGATCTGAAGGTTATTTAACAGAGCTCAAATTTCAAGTAAAATCTATTTGTTAACATAATTCGATCTCTGTCGAAACACAGGTGATTACATCATCCTAGACGATACCCTCAGATTGAAGGTTGTAACAGAGCTAAAAGAATACATGATGTCAGATGGTTGACATAATATTTGAAATTTCCAATTCGTAATAGCTACCATTTTTGGTGACTTGATTTGATAAGGGCAAATCTATCTATGTGAATTTGTCCTTTTTTGCATTTTAGCGAGAAATTTGATACCTTTTTTTCGAGCAGGCTTCTAAATTTTAATGCGTATCCCCGGGTATATAGCTTTTAACGATTAAAATCTATTTGACGGTGTACCCGTCTTCCGTTAATTATAAATATATTTGAACCAGCAACCGTATAATCCGATGACAAAGATTATCCTATTCGTCTCTTCTGATTTTTGCTGCAAATCTAAAGAGTTCGTGAAAATATCCCACAAATTTCACGGATCAGTTTAATAAGATTTTCGTCTACTCAAAATATTAGAGATCTACATATTTCAACGATGGGTTCAAAATAATATATGAGATCCATACGCATTCTAATTGTCGAGGACAATCCAGATCTTGCAGAGAATATCTCTGACTTTTTTGAAAGCCAGGGGCACCTGCTTGATTTTGCAATGGATGGCATCGGTGGATTACATCTGGCGCTGACTGAAGATTATGACGCCATTATATTGGATATCATGTTACCGAGAATGGACGGATTAACACTCTGTAGAAAACTCCGCGAAGCAGGAAGTAAGCAAACACCTGTTTTAATGTTAACTGCTCGCGACACGCTTTCAGACAAATTGGAAGGATTCGACGCGGGTGCTGATGATTATCTGGTAAAACCTTTTGAACTGGAGGAACTGGCTGCCCGTATTCACGCTTTGGTCAGACGCTCAGATCCCCTGGAAGAAAGGATCTTGCAGGTTGCTGACCTTGAGGTTGATATTGGGAAAATGCAGGTCCACCGGGCTGGTCGCCCCATTGAATTGAACCGAGCATGTATGAAGATTCTTACCATGCTGATGCAAGCCTCACCCAATGTTGTACAACGCAAGGAAATAGAGCATGCATTATGGAGCGATATGCCTCCCGGTAGCGATGCTCTGCGGACTCATATTTACACCTTGCGTCGAGCCATTGATAAATCTTTTGAAAACCATCTAATCCATACCATCCACGGTGTTGGTTATAAATTGGTAGATCTCAATGAAATTTCGACATAGCCTTCATTCACGTATTATCATCGCCTTTTGTATTTTCGGCACCATTCTCGGAACTATATTTGCTATAACCGTTTATATATCATTGGACCGTATCGACGACCACCTTATCGACAGTCGTCTCAATGAGGAGGTCGAGAATTTTATTGCCCATTATAAACGATATAATAATTATCCTCGTCCAGGATCACCTTTTATTACTTCTTATATAGGTACGGAATCCATGCCCCTGTATGTATTGGATATGATAAAGGGGTTTTCTGAAGGACTACATGAAGTTAATAATGATGGTGAAGAATATCATATCGCGATACAACAGCTTCCTGAGCAGCCGGCGCTTTTGTACCTGTTTTACGAAGTGAGTGCCCTGGAATTTACTGAAAGGAGAAAGATAAGCATTCGTCTTGTGTTGATTGCCGGGGTGGTATTAATCGTTGCAATGGGATTGTGGATTGGTTGGTTGACATCACGTCGGGTCATTGCGCCGGTTGTCCATTTGTCGCACATAGTAGACAAATCCGGGCCAGATAACTTGCCCACAGACCTTTCAAAATCATTCTACAATGATGAAGTTGGTGTACTTGCAAAGGGGCTGGAACAGGCAATGAAACGGGTTGAAACGTTTGTCGAGCGTGAACAACAATTTAGCCGCTACGCAAGCCACGAATTGAGAACACCTGTCACCATTATCAAGGGGGCAGTGGTTTTGTTGAAAAGAAAACTTTCAGGTGAGGAAGACCCGGCTTGGCGTCCTTTAATGCGTATCGAACGCTCGGTAAGCAATATGGAGAACATTATTGAGACCTTGCTATGGCTGTCGCGGGAAGACATGCCTATTGATCAGAAGCAAAGTTTTCCTCTCACACCAGTCGTTCAGGAAACCATCGAACAGAATCGCTACTTGATTGGTAATAAGCCAATCGATATTGAGATTATTTCCGAGGCTGAGCCGCAAATGGCGCTACCAACTTCCTTTTTTCAAATTGCGATGACCAATTTAATCCGCAATGCCATTCAATATACCGCATCCGGCAAAATCAGTGTTGTCGTCAAAGCAGATCGTGTAAGCGTTACCGATACTGGTATAGGTATGGTAGCTGATGATTTAAAGCATACCACCGGACAGCATTTCACTGGAGAAAGCGATGAAGGCTTTGGATTGGGGCTTTCCATTGTGCAGCGGTTATGTAATCGCTTTGGCTGGGAACTTATTATCGAAAGCGAAACGGATCATGGAACGACGGTTGAACTGATTTTTCGAACCCCCTAAGTTTAGTACCTACCCCATTTTCATTCCTTAATTTCCCTTTTCACGTTTTTTTGACAACGATTTCACATTTTTTTCACATACCACTATGTAGTACTTATTTTAACAAGCCAGATCAGTAATCATTTAAGACCTGGAGTGACCACAAATTTGCCATGAGTAAATGCAACCCAAAAGAAGCCATTCGTTCTGATCGCCGGGCGTTCATCAAGACCACCGTACTGGGCAGCGGGGCCGCTGTTTTAATCGGTTATCCCTTGATCTCGTATTTTATCACGCCAGCCTTAAAAAAAGCCACCGGGAAATGGGTTGATTTTGGAGCCGTTGAAGAGTTGTCACCCGGACGTATCGAGATGTTAACGTATGAATTTATGGTCAAAGATGGCTGGCTGGTACTGCCCCAGAGGGGGTTTGTGTGGGCCAAAACAACCCAGGACCATCAAATTAAAGTTTTTTCGTCAACCTGTACGCATCTGGCTTGCAATGTGATCTGGCAAGAGGAAACCAATCAGTTTATCTGTCCCTGTCATTCCGGTCGATTTGATTCTGATGGCAAGCCCGTGGCCGGACCTCCGACAAAGCCTCTTTTGGTGTTAGATCATAAAATTGAAGAAGATAATCTGTTGGCTTATTTGAGCTTTTAACTATGAACACAAAATAAAAGGGAGGTAATATCCAATGCGTAAACAAAAGAAAACCAGTTTAGTAATGTTTTTAGTATTGGCTTTCGGCATTGTTTTTATGATGAATTCCCATGAAGTGATAGGGGCTTCTAAGCAGACCCTGTCAGCAGCAAAAGTCAAGAAAGCGCCAGCCGGATTGAATGACCCGGCATGGAAGAAGGCAAAGGTTGCTGATGTTCATTTTGAGGGTAAAGAAAGTTTTGCCGGCAAAAACGCCCTTGTGGCTACCAAAGCGGTGTATACTGACCAGGAAATTTATTTCTTGTTCTCATGGAAAGATGCCAACAAAAGCGTGACCAAGGGAGCCTGGGCATACGACGGCCAGAAGTGGCAACATCAAAAAGGTAATGAAGATCGGATTTCATTACTTTTTGAAATCAACCGCATCAACAACTTTGCCACCAAGGGGTGTGCAATTACCTGCCATGTTCCGGACGGGGCACCCAATGCCAAAGAGGGCAAGTTCGGCACCGCAACGGCAGCTGAAAAAGGTGATTTATGGCACTGGAAGGCTGCCCGGTCCGACCCTGCTGGGTTTGCTGATGATACTTGGCTAACCAACACCAGCGAGGAAAAAGGCGGTCGTAAAAGTGACGCCGGCAAAGGCGGTGATACGAGAAATATGACGGGAGATAAATCGATGCCCAAATACATGCTCGCCCCGGGTAAAATGCTCGCCAAGAACGGCATTCTTTTGGCATCCGATGCCGTGGAAATAAAGGATTATTCTGCATTTAAAGCAGGAGACACCCTCACCTATCGCATGCCCAAGAATCCAGAAGGTTCTCGCGCCGACATAAAAGCTCAAAGTAACTATGCAAATGGAAGCTGGACAGTAATGTTATCTCGCAATCTGGATACCGGACATGATGACGATGTCGCTTTCAATCCACGCAAGAAATACAATTTTGCCATGGCATTGTTTGATGATTCCGGTGATGAAAATTCCTATGACTCGGAGGTGGTAACGCTGCAGTTCAAACGCTAGCGAGATTTTTTCCGGAATGGTTAAAGTGGGTATTTCTGTCTGTTCAGAGATCCAGATGTCTGTTTATATAGAGCAATCCTGATATTTTATCGTATAAGAAGTACAAATGAGGGCAAAGACGTTGAATAACACGGCTGAAAAGCGGCCGGAATCCTTATGGGAAAAACTAGCCTTGGACGGGATGGTTATGCGGCTGAGAACGCTGGAAATCTATTCGGGCGCACTGACCTGGAACCGATTCTTTGGCTCGTTACTCCTGGCTCTTCTTGTGTTGCTTTTTCTTTCCGGGGCTTTTATGGCATTTTATTATTCGCCGGCACCTGGCTATGCTTATGACAGCGTGGATTATGCGCTTTTCAGCTTGCCCTTTGGCGATGCGATCAAGGGCATTCATCATTACGGTTGGAATCTTTTCCTGATTGTCATGGGTCTGCACCTGGCTCGCGGTTTTATCGTTGGTGCTTACAAGCCACCGCGACAATTTGTCTGGGTTTCGGGTGTCCTGATCCTGTTGATTGTTCCGGCTTTTATCATCACTGGAGACCTGCTTCCCTGGGACCAGAAAGGATATTGGTCGACCCAGGTACGGATCAGTATAATGAAATCTGTGCCATGGGTCGGCGATATCATGGTCCAATTGGTTCAGGGCGGCCCCATGACCGGTATTGTCGCGCTGACCCGATTTTATGTGCTTCACATCATTTTTTTGCCCTGTTTGCTGGTTTTGTTATTGGGTATTCATTTTCATTTTATCTGGCAGCGTGGATTGTGCGGGCTAATCTCCGAAGATAATTCCTCGAAAATAACAGTGCGTTTTTTCCCCTTTATTTTCAATCGATGGTTGGTTCTCTTTTTATGCGTCACACTCGTTCTTGGATTTATATCATGGTATTGGCCCGCACCTTTGGGTGATCCAGCAGATCCAACCGACTCTACATTCGTACCCAAACCGGAATGGTGGGTTTTGTTCTTAAACCAGTTGGTAAGCATATTTAGAGGACCCTGGTCGGTATTTGGAAGCGTCATTATTCCGGGCGGATTGACGGCATTGTTAATTGCTGTGCCCTTTATCGATTCTTCATCCGAACGCCATCCTGCCCGTCGAAAGATAACCCTAATTATTGCCACCATAATAGCCATGGTTTTACTGACACTTTCTATAATAGGATATCTTGAGCATCATGTTTAAAAAAAGATTAATTAGCATTAGTTTGGTGGTGACCTTATTAATCGGTGCCAAAATTATTATATCTGATCACTTGGCTAAGGCTCACACATTGATGGTAACCGCTAATTACACAAAAGAATCTCCAGAGGGTATTGATGATCCGCTGTGGCGTGAAGCCCAGGCTGTGCAGTTGCTTGTTGAGGGTCGTGAGAAATCCACTGGAGATAACGGGACTGTGTCGACCTGGTCCCTTTATACTGATGATAGTCTTTATTTTCTTTTTAAGTGGAAGGATCCAACACGAAGCATTACCAAACAGTCATGGAAGTATGATGGCAAAAATTGGCATCATCTTCAAGGAAACGAGGATCGTATAGCATTGCTTTTTGAAATTACACGAATTGATAAATTCGCCACGCGTGGCTGCGCCATCACTTGCCATAGCCCGGCTGACGAACCCAGAGATAAGTGGAAATTAGCCACGCAAACGGTTGCCGAGAAAGGTGATTTATGGCATTGGAAGGCAGCCCGTTCGGCACCCTATAATTATGCAGATGATGCTTGGCTGACAGTTGCTGGCAGCCCAACAGGATCTTATCGTGAGACCGGTCGAAGAAAAGACACTGGCAAAGGTGGGGATTTAATAAACCAGACGGAAGACGGCACACAGCCACTTTACATGCAAGATCCCTTAAAAAAGCCTTCCGTACCAGAATTCCTTTTATTTGAAGAGGCAACTAAAATCACTGATTATTCAATTTTCAAAGCCGGTGATAAAATCCCATTTCGTCTACCAATAAAGCCCTCTGGATCCCGCTTTGACGTAAAGTCTATCAGTCGTTATGCAAATGGTGGCTGGATGGTTATGCTCTATCGTAAATTAGATACCGGTCATGAAGACGATGTTGTGTTTAATCCCATGAAAAACTATGGGTTTGCATTAGCAATTTTTGATGATTCTGGCTCTGATCATTCCAAAACCACAGAACCGATGACGTTATCATTCGCTCGAAAATAATCTTACCATATTCTAATTCCTAAATTTTTTCCAATATCGTCCTACCTTACTACTATTACAGTATCCTTCGTGGTATTTGCATTTATTAGCCGAAATGTTAGCTTTTTATGTTAAAACTAACTCACAATTGACCTTAGGTTGAAAATACTTTCGTTTTGAATGCCAGAAGAAACCTATGAAAATTGCTTTTGCTGAAAAATTGGAGATTACATCAAACCAGTCGGGTATCCTATTTGTCATGAAGTCTCGGTGGCAACGCTATAGGTCTTTATTGGCTTCTGGAGACCTTTCACACGTATCTTGCCTTTTTCTAAACATGAAATATTATCTTTAACAAGTGCCCAAGTTGTATGGCTGATAAGAATACCTCCAGGTTCGCAGGCTTGCTCAAGTCTTGCCGCAATATTTGTTTGCATTCCCATAGCTGTATATTCTTTCCTTTCAGATGAACCATAACCTCCTACTGTTACCATTCCTGTATTGATTCCGCATCTAATGAGCATAATTTCTTCAATTCCTCTATTATACCACCTCTCATTGAGAGTTTTAATTTTATTTTGCATTTCAATGGCCATTTTTACACAAAGCACAGCGTTGTCTTTGTCTGGGCTACTTTTAGGAGCTCCAAAAAAAACATATAGCGCATCACCAATTACCTGAGCAAGAGTGCCTCCATATCTATTGATAATCAAGTTCATCTCTGTGAGATATTCGTTAAGCATTTCAGCCATATCCTCAGGTTCCATTGAATCTGTTATCGCCGTGAAATCTTTTATGTCGGAGAAAAACAAAGTTAGCTTTTTTCTGCTATGTTTCCAGATTGAATCAATTTGACCTTCTGAGATTGTATCCGCTAATTGAGGGGCTACATATTTAGAAAGCAAACTGTAAGCTTTCTCGACTTTGATTTGCTCTTTCCGAAGGGCTGTTTCAGCACTAAATACTTTAGCATTGAAAAAATAACAGGCGAAACTCGCAAGGCTAACAACCACTATTAGGTTGGTAAAGTTAAAAACATTAACTATTGTTGGACTAAGAGTGACAATAGGAGCAGAACCTTTGAAAATATAATCAAGCAAAGAAAATATAAGCAAACAAATAATTGTTAAAATAGCTTTCATCAAGTTCCTTCCATGTGGCATAAGATATATCCCAAATGGAAGTAACAATATGTAATACTGAAACCCAGCATTCCAGCCGACAATAACTACGCTAAAAACCTGATGTGACCATATCTCAATGATACCAATTATCAATGAAGTATAATGGAGACCTTTCCTATTTAAAAGTATAGCGGTTAACCAAGCTGATGAGCTTAAGCAATTAAAAAGTGCAAGTTGTTTAATACCGAGGATTCCAAAAAGAGGAATCCATGAAGTGTGAGCGATGAATGCAAAATAAGTTATAATACTTAAAATGATATAATGATGCTCGTTTGTTTCTTTTACACCGGCTGGTATGTCTACAAAAAAGCTCTTGAAGGAATGCCAGAGATCACCTTTTTTTCCCATAATTGCTTCCGCCATTTTTCCCTCTCTTTTTAACAGGACAAATTCAAATAGTTGCCTGACTTAATTAAAAGCCATCTGGTAAGTTGCGACTTTTTTTAAATAATATCGAAAAGGTAAATCGGTAGTAATAAATCGATTATTTTAAATAATTGGACTGGAGACTAATACCGTGCATTCTATTTTATTGTGATTGGCTGAAAGTCAGAAGAATTTTCTGTTTAATACCAATCAACATTTTCTACAAACCAGTGATACATGATTAGAGTTTTATC
>JAHEIB010000032.1 GCA_024639645.1 Deltaproteobacteria bacterium | reverse complement strand
AGAACGCAAAAATCCCTATTTCTGGACGGACACTGACTATATTTTGGGAGATCTTATAGTCTAACGAACCGACTTGTGCCTTTTATTCGATTTTGAATATATATAGTGAGTTGTGTTTGCCAACGGCGCAAACTATACTACCTCAAAACCAATTATGCCAGAAATAAAAAGAGGGAGGGGGACAGAAAACATACTGATAGTTGGGGCTGCCGTTCGGCAGAACAGTCCTCGCAGCTTGCCGCGAGGTTCTTCAGTGGTTTGGTTTGGATTCCCGGTAAGCTTTTAAATTCGGTGTCACAAAAACAAACATTAATAATCAAATACGGGTATTTTAATTCTCCTTTTTTGGGGCTGCCATTTGTTTCTGTGAAATATAGCCGCATATCGGACATCTAATCTCGATCACATAGGGAGATACCAATCTCTCCATGTCCCAACCACATCCTTGACACTGAAAATCGTAAAAAAACATTGTATTTTTCTCCTGTCGGTTCAAATAAACTGAATCCCAAATTGATCCTTTTCAGCCCACATAACGATTGCTTTTCTTTTCATACAACCCGGTCTGTTTGCAAAAGGAATCGTAATAATTATTTTTATCCCTGTTTTTATTTGAGGTATACCTGTCGTGCAAACACGTGCACCTCCCATACTAAGATTTTTTATCGTTGCAGGGAAAATCATCGCGTCTGTAGAAAAGGATACATCCTTATGGTATTTTTTCCTTTCATTCATTCTTCTATATCCATCAAAATTATATGCTGTTTCCATTTTATGCCTTCTTTTATCTTTAATTTATCAAGCACTTCATTTGTGAGTTGTCAGATAAAACTGCAATAACAGTGCCATTATAAACAACATTTATAAAAGCAAATATTTTATGTGATAATAGTAGGTTATATGGAACGATAGTCACAGTCATTGCCAATGGTTTATGTAATAAAGGTCACATTTAATGGGAAATTGGATGTGTATGCAGACAGGCGGGATGGGTTAGCTGCCAATAACAATTCTGGCGGCTCGGGATGGCAGTGGACAAGTTGTCTTTTCTCAGATAGCAAGCGGTATATGCAACCCAATTCATCACGACAACACGTCGCCGCCGCTATGATTTATTGTCTTAAAATGGGGATCAGGGTTACACCAAGGCATTTAGGCTCATTTGAAAAATGTACCCCGCCAGCATTGAACCGGTAAGCCCCAAGAATATATACATTACAAATACGGGTTTTCTTACCAAAGCATACACTGCAAGCGCCGCCGGTATTGAGGATACTGCCCCGGAGGTGATAAATGCCATTGCCGCACCGGAGGTCATTCCCATCTCCATGAGACCTGAAATTAATGGAATGGCAGCATAACCATTCATATAAGCGGGTATCCCGACCGCTGAAGCCAACGGAATCGCAAAGGGACTCTCATGTCCTACTGCGTTGGCAATCCATTCAGCCGGCATGTAAGCGAGCATGAGACTTTCAAGAAAAAATGCGAAAAACATCCATTTCCCGAGAAAGAGCCCATTTTCATGGATTTCTTCCATGAAACGACCTCGACCTTCCTTTTTCTGCCAGAATTTCCAGAAAACCTTTACCCTTGAACCTGCATCAAATGAAGATTGGCAGCAACTGCTTGCCTGAGCTTTTTTTAAGGGTTTATGTAGAAAACCGATTTTCTGCAGCCCGAATATGACAAAACCGGCTCCAAGTCCCATCCCGATGGCAGCAAGTGTTTTGGCGATAGCAAAATTCAGACTGATACCGGATGAAGTGATAATAAACATTTCCGGGTCCATTATCGGAGAGGATATACAAAAAGCCATGACAGGAGCCAGGGGCACACCGGATGCTAACATAGCAGCAATCAATGGGATCACACCACACGAGCAAAATGGTGAAAGTGCTCCAGCAAGGGATGCCACGACTATCGTCATCCAAACTTTTCCGGAGAACGCTTTTGCAATATAGGCATCGATGCCAGTTGCTTTTGCATAACCGGCAAATGTGATGGCAAGAATGAAAAACGGTGCTATTTGCAGCATGGATTGCAATGAAAATCGTAGGCTTTGATAAGCTTGGGATTGATCAAGGACAGCCAGAACCGGGAATGCGAGAATCAAGGCAATAATAACACGATCCGTGAAAAACGCATAAAAACGGTTCATCGGTTTTGGCGCCTGAATAGAATTGGCTATGATCTCCATGACAGCACTCCTTTTTTATATTTCCGGTAATATGGAATAAATATCCAAAAAATTTTATTTTTTAATGCTCGATATATAAGCCGGATCAGCTGCACAGCATTCTTCTGTTAAAAACGTAACGATTCCGTCAATGTGATCATAATTGATAAAGCAACGTAAAACCGTTTTTTCACGTTCCTGACGAATCAGCCCCACATTTTTAAGGTGGCTGAGATGATGTGAAAGCGTCGAATTGGGTATATCTAATACGTCTCGGATTTCACCGACCGCCTTACCGGCATTACCTGCTCGCACGAGTTCACGTACAATTTTCAAGCGTGTGATATTTCCAAGTTGGCTGAGCAACGAAGCTGCTGAATCGTAATCAAGTTTCATGATGACATTATAGGCCCATAAAATAAAATGTCAACCATATTTCCAGAAATTTAGAAATAAATGAATTAAAGGCACATCGGCCCAGGACTATTTTCAATGAGGATACAATTTATGTTGGCTTAAAAAACGGAGCAGCCGACAGATGATATTCCACACTTTAAGAAAGATGTTTTAGATCCCACATATGTGGTTATCTCAGATTTTCCGTCCATCCGGAAAAGAGTGATCAATTGAGACGTCTTTTACAAGAAAATCTATTATTGCAAAACAAAGGATGATGATGATAATCTAATTAGAAACGTATTGTTAATTTTATTCGGAACTATATACAAAAACAAGGGAAGATAGTGACCGCTGGATAATCCCTGTTCGACTGTGAAAAACTCGCTCTAAAGTGGCTGTAATGCTGAACAGGGCCAAAATTTAATGATATTTTTTCATTTTTTTTGCCGGGTTTAGGCCCATGAGATAATTATCATACTGTTCAGAATAACAGTCACTAAAGAACTCAGACAATTTCACAGCCGCTCAAGGATCACCCATCAGTCTTAGTGCTTTACCTTTGTTTAGTATATAGGCCCGATTTTATTTAATGCACAAATCTTACGATAAAAAAAAGACAAGGTCGTATCTTATAACATCGTGAAACGATTTTATTATGGAATCAACCGTTCACTATTTCAGGGTAGACCGAAAACAAATCGGCTTTTTGAAATTCATTCTCGAGGCCTGCGAAGGGATTGTGACCATGTCCACGGTGGATGCAGGACTTGGTCTGATTTCCCTTCAGATCCCACCAGGGTGCGAAGGTGAAGTGACGGGTATTTTGAACGATCTTCAAAAAGACGTATTCATGGAACCTTATGTTAAATGAAGAATAAGAAATTCTATATTAATACCATCGGGTGTCAGATGAATGTCTATGACTCCGAACAGATTGCGGAGCGCCTGCAGCGAATCGGGTTTGTTATGGAAAATAGGGTTGAGGATGCGGATCTGGTCATCGTAAACACCTGTTCCATACGGGAAAAAGCAGAGCAGAAAGCGTTCAGTTTTCTGGGCCGTCTTGCCAAAATGAAACGTGAAAAACCACGGTTGATGGTGGGTGTGTGCGGATGCGTCGCCCAGCAGGAGGGACAAAAGATTGTTGAAAGGATGCCGTATGTCGATTTTGTCCTGGGCACTCAGGCTATTGAACGCCTGCCGGCTGCAATAGAAAGAATCGAAAGGCAGCGGTGCCGCATCGTCGATGTGAATATGGCGCAGGAGATTCAGGAAACTGCAGATATTCCAACTTGCGGCAATCCCCATGAAATTTCACGGTTTGTCACCATCATGCGCGGGTGCGATAACTATTGTACCTATTGTGTGGTTCCTTATGTACGGGGAAGAGAAACAAGCCGGGAGCCTGAAAATATTATCAGTGAAATCAAGTCACTTGTTGCTAACGGTGTCCGGGAGATTACCCTCCTTGGGCAAAACGTCAACAGTTATGGACAAAAGCAAGGCCTTTGTGATTTCCCGACCCTCTTAAAGCGGATCAATGATGTTGAGGGTCTGCTTCGTCTACGATTTACAACATCGCATCCCAAAGATCTATCGGATGGCCTGATTGCCGCATTCCGATCCATGGAAAAGCTCTGTCATCATATCCACCTGCCAGTACAGTCGGGTTCCAATGACGTGCTGGCACGAATGAATCGGCGTTATACACGCGAAAAGTACCTGGAAATGGTTGCAAATCTGAGAGAGGCATGTCCGGAAATCGCTATCACATCCGATATCATCGTAGGGTTTCCAGGCGAAACCAGTGAGGATTTTGAGCAAACCAAAGCACTTATCAGGCAAGTTGAATTCGACAGCCTGTTCGCTTTTATTTATTCAGATCGACCCAATGCACCTTCCGGTCGTTTCAAGGGAAAAGTTACGGAAAAAGAAAAAAAACAGCGTCTTCAGGACGTTTTTGATCTTCAGACAGGCATCACTCAGAAAATTCATGCAAGTATGAAGGGGACCATAAAGGAAGTCCTCGTGGAAGGCACCAGTAAAAAGCAGGTCGCTGAAAACCAGGGCAGGGCAATCGATGCTGTTCAGTGGACAGGCAGAACCAGCGGTAATAAAATCGTTAATTTTATTCAGAACCATGTTTCGCACGTTGACACAGGCATACAGGTGGGTGAGATGGTCCGGGTAAGAATTGAAAAGACATTTCCCCATTCATTGCGGGGCAGTCTAATTACGGGTGACTCGGGGCATTCCCTTGCCAAAGGAGATGAAAGTTATGCTGCATAAAGTGACTATTGCAGGATTAACAATGGATCCAGCGTCCAATACGCCGATTATCATTTTGAAATCGGAAAAAGATGATCACGCAATTCCGATTTGGATCGGTCTGCTGGAAGCGACCTCCATTGCATCGGCCCTTCAGAAGATTGATTTTGATCGCCCCATGACCCATGACCTGTTCAAAAATGTTGCCGAAAGGTTCAACGCAGATGTGACACGTATCGAGGTCTGCGATCTCAAAGAGAATACCTTTTTTGCAAGAATCTACTTTCAATCCGGGGAGAAGTCTTTTGATATCGATGCCAGGCCCAGCGATGCCATTGCCATCGCGCTCAGGTTTGGTGCGCCCATCTATGTGGATGACAAGGTGGTACAGCGCTCCAATAGCGGTGAGGCCCAGCCGGAAGTGTTAGACGAGAGCGAAGAGGGCAAAAAATGGGCTGAATATCTCAAAAACCTGTCCCCCGAGGATTTTGGGAAGTATAAGGTATAACTAAAGGATCCGAGGGGCCAAGGGGGATACATGGGTTCGAGGGTGGCAGAGAGCTACAAGCGGAAAGCAGCATCCCAGTTTCCAAGCATCCTCGCTTCCCAGCATACAAGGACCCAAGGGTCTGGTCTGCAAGTTACGGAACCGTCAGCCACTTGTAATAAAAGAACTTCACTCGAACCCTCGGCCCCTTTATGGGAATCAGCGCCTGGCGATGATTCTAATATGTAAACTTCCCATTTTCATAGATAAGCATCTTTTTCCCATTCTTTAAATGCGCTGTCACCTGTTTTTGCTCTGTATTCACGAGATCCCAGTGCAGGGCGGAATCGTTGAAACCGAGCTTTGATTTGATCTTCTTGGTGAGTGTGGAGGTGTCGCCATCGTAGGTGTCTGAATAGGAGGCACCAAGGGCGATGTGACAGTTGCCGTTGGCCCCGCCGTAGTTTTCGTCAAAAAGGGTGTTGGCCATGAACTGGTTGATTTTGGAGAATCGTTTGTCCGTTAATGAGAACTCGCCGACTTTGTTAGCTCCCTTATCCATGGCGAGTTGCTTTTTAATAAATGCAAGCCCTTTTTTAGCGTTAATTTCAAATGCATTTCCTCTTTTAAATTGGATCGTAATATCCTTTACGAGATTCCCACTCCTAAAAGACGGCTGATCAGCATAATATACGCCCCGGGTGCCCCGCCAATCAGGCGACAGAAAGAGTTCGAAGCTGGGAATGTTGTGACCGGAGATGCCGATCCATTTTCTGCTTTCACCCGGCGTAATCTCAAGGTCCATATGCTGGGATTCGATATGATAGTGCTGGACCTGCATGCTGTTGAGCCAAGCTTTTATTTCAGATGCGTTTTGAAAGATTCGCTCCCATTCATCAATGGGTGAACGTCTGTTCAGGAAACAGCTTTTGATTATTTGGGCTGTGTAGGCTTTTTGTGAAAGTCCGGCGTGTTTGGCAAGTGCCTTTGTGGGATACATGCAGAGTGTCCAGCTGAACAGGTCCTTCTCTTCTCTCTTCTCCAGTATGTCACGGATGTATTTTCTGGCAATGGCCGCCTGGGCGATTTTATTGGAGTCAATATGGCTTAAATGGGTAATGGCTTCCGGTGCATGCAGGAAGATGCTGCCATTTAAATGCTGGTAAAAGGCTTTTTCACCGGGCGGCTGGAATACCAGCTGCTGAGGCCCGGCAATATCAAAAAATTGTTGTTCCATCACGGGTGTGGCGTCTGCTCGCATGACCGGGTTCATACCCATGTCGAGAAGCCGGGCTTGAAGAATTTCTGCGAGTTTGATTGCAGGAAGATTATAGCGAACCAGAAAAACTTCTCCCGGGTTCAGACTGCCTTTGCGTGCTTTTTTGAGTCCCCAAAGCAGTACTTCCGCGTATCGATCAAGCTGTGTGTCTGTAAACATGTTTAACCTCATTTAAAAAATTAATAATTATAAAATAACTATCTGTCTTCTTTTAGAAAAAGGAGATGATACTCTTCTTCAGTGAGATGGCTTTTCAATAGCCGGGTCAGCAGATCAAAAATGTCGCTCAGGTCCTGGTCGGACAATCGCTTGACAAGGGTTTGCATCAAGGCATCATCTGAAAATTTCTGAAGATAATAAATGATCGTATGCTCATCGGTTTCTCGGTTGAACCCAAAACCGACAAAACCATCATATTCATCCGTAAATCTGTGAGAGTGTTTTGACATGGTATGCTTTCGTTTATTGGGAAGTTTGTTCCATCAAGATCTTGGTACATCTTTTCGGTAAAAATTGCTCAGTTCTGGTATCATTAAAATATTGATTAACGCCCGACCCTGAATTACAGTACCCGACGTTGAACGGCAATAGCGAGCGAATCAAATAGATAAAATTCTTGCCGAGATGCAAAGCACTGTCGCATGGCATAACATTGTCTGCAGCAAGCTGCAGGGTACGCTTCAATCCTTGCACGATATTATGAAACGTGACCGTGTCGCCTCCAGGCCCGAACGGCAGAAAATCCAAACTAATGGATTACGGAGCAATAGTCAACCACCACCCGTGAAACGGGTGGCTTGTCTTTCCCCCAAAATGGGGGAAAGAAAAAGGAGACGGCGCGTCTCTGCAAGTTCAGTTTCGGAACCGCGTGCCGAGCACGCGGTTCGTAGAACAATCAATAGGTAAAGATGAAAACATTCCATACGCATGACGGACTGAAACTTCGTTTTGATACTTATACCTGTGGGGCAAAGACGTGCCGGGGGGTGGTCGTCCTGCTTGGGGGGAGATCCGAATTTATTGAAAAATACCGGGAAATTGTGGATCAGCTTCTTGCGAGAGAACTGGATGTTGCCACATTTGACTGGCGGGGTCAGGGATTGTCAGACCGTCTCCTGCCAAATCGTTACAAGGGTTATGTGGCGTCGTACGAAGACTATCTGAAAGATCTTACCTGTTTTATGGACCAACATGTTTTGCAAAAAGCGCACATGCCGGTGATAATACTCGCACACTCCATGGGGGGGCATATCGCGCTTCGGTATCTGCATGATCATCCGGGCAGGGTGGAGAAGGCCGTTTTGACATCACCTCTGATCAATATTGCCGGGCCGGTTGTTTTGACAAAGATAATGAAGACGATCGCAAAAATTGCCGCCCGAAGCGGTTTCAAAAAACATTATGCCACCCGGGCGAACAATTACGATCCTTCCAGGAAATGCTTTGCCGGGAATCGTCTCACCAGGGACCCGTATCGTTTTCAACAAACCATTCAGATGATAATCGACAACCCGGATGTCGCCATAGGAGGTGTTACCTTTGGATGGCTGGATGCCACCTTTGATTCCATTCAGCATATGATGGCTGACGGGTATCCTGAGAGCATCGCAACACCCATAAAAATGATTTCTGCAGGTGCGGATGAAATTGTATCCATAGCAGCTCAGAAGAAGATCTGCCGAAGATTACCCAATTGCGAATTTGTAATGATTCCGGATGCATTGCACGAATTGCTCATCGAGAAAGATGCCGTTCTGGAAAAATTTTGGACAACTTTTGATGAATTTGTACCCCTATCATTAAACCATAAGGGTAGAAAATCTGTATGTTGAAAAATGCTGCTTGCAGTTGAGAGATTTTTCACATAAAATTGTCATACAATTTTATAAACAGGAGGAAAGAGGGATGAAATGGAAAGATTCTAATGAGGGTGTTGAGACGGTGGCTGATGAAGAAGGAACCTATGAGGAAGATTACTCTCCTCTAAAAGCGCAGAAGCTCGATACCGGCTCCAAACTGGCTTCGATCTTTACGCGACCAGGTTCCTGGCTGGTGATCATTCCAGTTTTGTTGTTAGCGATCTTTCTCTTTGCTATTCGTCCCGGCGGTAGCGATAAAGCACAGATAACTGCAATGGACCATCGCCTTCAACAGATCGAAATACGGATGGCGGCCTTGGAAGGGCTCAGCGAACTGGTGGCTGATCTCGACAACAACCGACAGGCCGCACAACCGTTGATGGCGAGGCTGGATCGCCTGGAATCCTCTTTTTCTAAAAGAATCGGTGGAATAGATCAGAGACTAAAGAAACTGCAGGTCCAACTTGCCAATACCAAGACAAAACAGGTTCAGACACCGGCTGTCAAGAGCTCCACACCAAAAACGACTGTCAAACAGACAGCCAAAACCCATGTTGTCAAAAAAGGGGAGACCCTGTACAGCATCAGCAGGAAATACGGGTTGTCGCTCAACCAGTTGATGACATACAATAAGCTTTCCAAAAAATCAGTCATTAATCCGGGACAGTCTTTAAAGCTTGCCCCCTGAGTTGGTGTTTATTAATCATTTAAAACCATTTTCGATATTCGGCCTCAGGATTTATTACCGTTGAGCAAGAAGAACGATACCGCGATTGGTTATGAAAAAAAGCACATTAAATCAGACGGGCAGAATCAAAGCAATCATCTTTGACCTGGATGGTACCCTGCTTAACACCCTGGGGGATATTGGGAATGCAGTGAATCAGGTTTTATTCAATAGCGGGTATCCCACCCATCCCTTGAAACGATACGGGTCTTTTGTTGGCGACGGTTGGGAGATGCTGATCAAGCGGGCGCTTCCTGAATTTGAATCGACCCATGAAAAAGTGAAGGCATGTGTCGAAGAATCCCTAATGGCATATGGTAAGACCTGGGATGTCACAACAGCCCCCTATGCCGGTATACCAGAACTGCTTGACGATCTGACTCAAAAGGGTATTCAGCTGGCCGTGCTGTCCAACAAACCACATGTTTTTACACGACAATACGTTGACAAACTGCTTGCAGCATGGACATTTGAAAAAGTCATCGGCGTAAGCAGCCGGTTCCCAAGAAAACCAGACCCGGCAGGTGCCCTGAGCATCGTGACGGAACTGAATCTGGATAGGAAGAATTGTCTGTTGGTGGGGGATTCAGGCGTTGATATGCAAACAGCCGCTGCCGCCGGCATCTTTTCCGTGGGCGTGTCCTGGGGATTCAAATCCGAGGCTGAACTGATGGAAAACGGCTGCCGCTTTCTTGCCAGACATCCCCGGGATGTTTTTAGCCTTGTAGCAGCGTAATCATTTTATGCGTCAAGGATTGCATGCAGATCAATGATATCTTGGATGACGTATTTGGCGCCGGAAGCCTGAAGTGCTTGTTTTAATTTTATTTTATCCGGTGCAGACGCAACGATCCCGACAGCTGTGTATGCGTATCCGGATCGATTCGCTGCCAGCATGTCATCCGGCATGTCCCCGATATAGTACCGCTGCGAAGCCTCAAGGGCATGGATCTGGGCAATAGCATCCAGCATAAAGGGATGGGGCTTGCTCAATGAGACTGTTTTGTGCTCATTTTTCAACAATCTTTTCTCCTCGCGGGTACAGTCATCCAGACTGAAAAATGAAGAAAAATACGGGCGAATATCAAACAGATCCAGGGCATAGTCTGCTTCGGCTTGGGGGCGCCCTGTGGCAAGAGCCAGCAGATTTTCCCTGGCAAGCTTCTGGAAGACGGCAGGCTCTATCAACAGTGTTTCCCTGGTGATCAGTCCTTCGCCGGGGTCGGTGTATGCTGGAAGGTTATAGGTTGTCTTAAAGAGGTTTCGACCCAGGTAGATTTCCTGAAAGATCTGTTTGATGACATTTCCATTTCCCACATCATTGGATGACATTTTTTGTATGAATTGACTGTGATGCTGCCCGGATTTTTTTTGCAGGTTTTCTAAAGGGGACGCATGTGATGCCAGAAAATCGATCAGGCGTTCCAGATCACATGCCTGAAGTGTTTTTTCATGCAGCAGCCAGGAATCGGTTTCATCCGACAAGCCCGGGACACCTACCTGTGTCATCAGCAAATCCAGAACATGATAGGTCAAAGCCCAGTCATTGTTGAGTCCACCGCTCTGTTTGATACCGGCAAGGTCAGAAAGAGAGAAGAGGGGCTCTGGCAAGCTGTTCCAACCCGGCGCGCCTCTAAAGAACAGTCTGGCGGTTTGTCTTACCGCCTCCCGGTAGGATTTCGAGACATCCACGATAACACCGTCCATGTCAAAGACGATGAGGTTTTTTTTCTTATTATGCATGTTTCAAGCGCCCGATTAACTTTTTGATGCCGTTCATATATTCTGAGAGTCCCCGGAATAGAATGTCATTATGATTGGCACCGGGTATCTGGATAAGTTTTTTGTCGCGTGCAGGGGAGGCATCGTACAGAGACTGGCCATCTGAAAAAGGGATAATATGATCGTATTCAGCATGAATGATCAGGGTCGGCCTTTCATAGTTTCGAATCTTGTCAATATTTCCAAATCCATTTTCCTCGCTGAATCCGATGGCTTTCGTATTGATCCCCAGCAGCCTGAGTAGCGGGGCGGCCAGGGAAAATCCGCTTTCAATGATGAGGGCGTCGATATCTGTTTGGTATGCCTGGGCCAGTTCAAGGGCCGAAGCACTTCCCAGTGAACGTCCCATGACAATCAAAGGCCCATGGTGTCCGTTTTCTTGCAGCCATTGACGAACAAAGCTTAAAATGCTGTGACAGTCCTTCATCATGCCGGCAACGGAGGGCTCTCCATTGGAGCGCCCGTATCCCCGGTAGTCAACCGGCATAAAATTGATTTCCAACTGGTTATACATGGGGCCCAGTTCGTCATAGTCTGACACGATTTCCCCGTTCCCATGAAAAAAGAGGATATTCGGGCAGGTGCTATCCCTGATGTGAAAACGGGCGCCCAGCCGGATGTCCTTCTCCACGGGAATGAGCATGTTAAGACCCTTGTCTGCGCCGCCGATAGTACCCCCTTCCGGGCGTGGGTGAAACAGGGCCATAAGCACTTCGGGTCTGTCCAGAGCTGAATAATCTATTTTTTTAGAATTTTCCATTTTCAATAGTCCTCTTGTATGCTGGGATGCTATGATGCTGGGACGCTGGGAAACTGGGATGCTGCTTTTAGCTGAAAGCTGTCAGCAACCCTCCAACCCTTGTATCCCCCTCAGACCCTCAAACCCTAATGTTGGATCAACTCTTTTTAGAGATGATCCAACATTATATATACCCCCGAAAGAAAATGTAATTCAATCCCTTTTTTCATAACTGAAAACCTGCTATAAAACGTTTTAATCTGATGCAGGAGAATAACAATGATTGGGATATCAAATTGTCAAATCAACACTGCCCAATGCATAAATAAATAGCGACGCAATCGCGTATTAACAAAATCGTGAAACGATTTTTTTATGAAACACATTGCTTATCTTAAAAATACGGTTCAAGAGTATGCCTGGGGGTCTTGCACAGCAATAGCAGAACTCATGGGACAGCCATCACCGGCTGATCGACCCCAGGCCGAGCTTTGGATGGGGGCGCATCCCAAGGCGCCTTCTCTTGTATCCATTGAAAATGGTTGGCGATCTCTAACCGACCTGATTCAGGCGCATCCCATGGACATCCTGGGCAGGGGGGTCGAAGAAAAATTTGATGGAAAGTTACCCTATCTGTTCAAGGTGCTTGCGGCAGTAGAACCCCTGTCTATTCAGGCGCATCCCGGTGCGGTCGATGCACAGGCAGGGTATGCCCGTGAAGAAGCACGCGGCATCCCTTTTGATGCCTTTGAGCGTAACTACATAGACCCCCATCACAAACCGGAGTGTCTGTGCGCCTTGACTCCCTTCTGGGGCTTATGCGGCTTCAGGAACGTTTCTGAAACAGCGTCACTGCTGCACCGGCTTTGCCCCGAATCTCTCGGGGCGTTGGTTCACCTATTGGAAAAGAACACACCGGCAAACAGCATCCAGGTCTTTTTTAAAACCATCATGGATATGAATCCCCGGAAGCAGGCCGAGATCGTTCAAGAAGCCGTCAAGCATGCCCGGCCCGTCAAGCATAAACGACCCGAATACGATTGGATCATAAGACTCCATCAAGCATACCCATCCGATATTGGTGTCATCTTTCCGATCCTGCTCAATCTGGTTTATCTTCAGCCGGGACAGGCCCTGTTTCTGGAACAGGGAGAACTGCACGCCTACCTGAATGGGGTGGGGATCGAACTCATGGCCAATTCCGACAATGTACTCAGGGGCGGGTTGACATCCAAGCATATAGATGTTGCCGAATTGATGCGTATTCTGTCTTTCAAAGAGAAAGCCGTGAACATTCTTCTGCCCGAAAACCGTGAACGGCACGCGGGTGTTTACCGGACCCCTGCCAGGGAGTTCGAACTTTCGGTCATTAACCTGGAGAACGCGGATACCTATCAGGGGCAGATGGATAGAAGTGTCGAGATCCTGCTCTGCACGTCCGGCGAGCACAGGATTGCCGAAACCGGCAGCATGAATCCCTTGACGCTTGACAAGGGCGCTTCCGTGCTAATTCCGGCCGCTGTTCCTGGTTATACCATCCAGGGCAAGGGGGTTATTTACAGGGCTGCGGTACCCATCTAGTAAAAAGTTCCATCATTTTTCATCAAACGCTACCATCTTCGATGTTTGACGAGCTTGAGGGTTAAATGAGCAAGGCATTTCAGCCCGAAGATGTAATATTTTACTTCGAGGGCTGAATAACACCGCTCATTGGGCCCTCAAGATGCCCGTAGGGTGAAAAATGATGAGAAAAAGAGTTCTTTCAGTTATAATAAATAATCTCATCATTTTTCATCAAACATCGAAGATGATGAACGGAGCAGAAGCACCATTCCCCCCGTCTGCAGTGCAGACAACAGCACGAAATAAAAAATCCAGGCCGGAACTCCCAGAAACATGGGTGTGGCACGATTCCAGACCCAGAAATCCATTCCCAGGATAAAAACGCCCATGAATAAGTATACATAGCCATTGGAAAGCCATGCGGGGCGATACATGGCCAGACGTCCTTCCTGCTGCATTTTTACCGCATGGACAGCAAGGTACACGACAAATGTGGCCAACATGACCCATACCACCGGCAGTACGCCACCCCCCGACAATACCTTGAAATAGAACAACAGCATGAGACCTTCACCGGCTATAATCGAGAGGATGGCAGCCGCTGAATATACGCGTTTGAGATACAATCCAAACAGGACTGTCGGAAACAGGACCGCCAGACCTGTAAAGGTCTGGGTGGCGATCTGCAGAATGGTTGCCGGTGGTTTCAGGGCGAGCAGCAAACCGGCAATACTCAAAAAGATGACAAACACCCGCCCGCTGATGCTTGTCTGGCTTTTGGTTTTTTTTATCAAGGGAAGAATATCCCGGCTAAAGATGGAGCTCATGGTCAGCAGTTGAGAGTCCATGGTGGACATAAGCGCTGCCAGACCGGCGGCCAACACCAGGGCTGCCATGAAATCACCCGATATCAGGGTTAGGGTCATGGGCAGGATGCGGTCGGCTTCCTTTCCTAAAAGGTCTGGAAACGACAGGTGACCCATGACACCCACAGAGATGGGCAGAAAGAAAACCAGGGTGCAGATGAGGGGGTAGAAAAGCATGGTTCTGGCGATGACATTCGGGTTTTTTGCGGTGAAGAAGCGCTGAAAAAGCTGCGGAAACATGGGGTCGCAGAAAAACCACAGCATGATATAGCTGAACCAGATGCCGTAGGTGTATTTCGCGGTGCCGCCCGGGCGTGAGAACAATTCCGGGTTTGAAGAGAAAAGTTTTTGATGGGCTTCCACGAACCCGCCGTGGTGGCTTGCAACAATGATCAAAGAGGCCAGAAGCAGCAGAAACATCATTAATCCCTGAAACATATCGGTCCAGGCAACTGCCCTGATGCCGCCCCGTATGGTATAGAGAACAATAATAACCGTTACCAAGAGACATCCATAAACATAGGGCAGACCGATGAGCGCTTCCAGTGCATAGCCGGCAGCCATGGGCTGCAGTGCCAGATAAGGTATGGTGAAGATGATCATGACCACAGCAAAAATCAGCGAAAGAACAGGACTGTGGTAGAGGGCTCTGACGAGTTCCGGTGGCGTGACAACACCCCGGTCCCTGCCGACTTGCCATATTTTTCTGCCAAGAATCCAGAACGTCAGTGCCATGAAACCCGTGCCAAATCCCATGATGGGGAAAAAGGCGTATCCATCCCGGTAACCGGCTCCGGATGTTCCAAACACGGTGAAAGCCGAGAAATTGGTTGCCACCATGGTGCCCAGTAGAATCAGGGTGCCGAATTGGCGATCGGCCAGAAAATAGGTTTCCGGGGGTGATTTGAGTTTTGTTCGCGCAATAAAGCCGATACAAAGGATTACCAGAAAATAGGCAACAAGTACGGAAATTTTGACAGCCATGCGTACTCCTTCATGTATTGTTATTATTTCCCTGGATGCCGGATCAAACCCGGCATGAAAGAGCCCGGCTATTCAGTAGCCGAGCAAATAAACCAAACGTAAGCATTTCAAATGTTAAGAGCGTGGGTAGAAATAAAAAAACCACCCCGGACAAAGGCCGGGATGGTTTTATGGAACCTGACATAACCTCAATTTACGTTTATATTTTTATGCCGATTTATCGTGAAAGTTGTTTCATGTCAATAAAATACGAAACCATAAATAAAAAGCGGGGGACTTTTGAACGACTCCCTCTGCGGGCGGAGAATCAGTCACGGTAATTTCCCTGATTCGTTACAAAAGATTCAAAATCTTTTTCTATCAAAAAACGTGAGATCATTTCACTGACTTTGTCCGCCGTGTCCACTGTGTAATGTCCTTTTGCATTTCTGTCTGAAAGGCGTTTGGCATTTTCAACAATGGCTTTCAGGGAAGCGGTGGTCATCTCAACGACGACATTGACGGCGATTGTATCTTCCGATTGGGGCATGGCATATCTCCTCTTATTTCATTGACAAGTGCTGTAGCTGTGGCAAGGTTTATCTGATAAGCGTTCTCGTACTTTGTAGTTTTTAGAAAATCAAGTAAGAATCGAACCGTCAAGAAATCAGGGCGTGGATAAATGACAGAATATCAACAAGAACAGATGAAGGCGCTGAAACTGGTAACGGGGTATTTGTCAGGGCTGACATCTGGGGACATGGAAATATTGAAGGAAAAACTGGCGAATTATCTCTGCTTTCGAAAAGATGTGGATATCTTTTTGTCCGCTCATTTCAGCGATATCTGTACAGAAACCTGCTATCAAAGTCAGATAAGTGCTTGTTGTACACGGGAGGGCATCATTACCTTTTTTGCCGATGTGGTGGTTAATGTGATCATGTCCGATGAATCAGCAATAAAGGATTTGTTCTCTGTTCTGCAGTCATCCCAGGATAGATCCAAATGTATCTATCTTGGGAAAAAGGGATGCTTATGGAAGGTGAAGCCGCTGATCTGTGAAATGTTTCTCTGCAACAAGGCTGAAGACGGGGTGTTGAAAAACAACCCGGACCTCCAAAAGGAGTGGCAGGCCTTGAAGGCTAGGGAAAAGTCTTTCCGGTGGCCGGACCAGAAGGTCCTCTTCGATGATCTGGAGCAACTGTTTTTGGATGCCGGGCACACATCACCCCTGATGTATCTGCACAACAGCCCGGGATTGTTGAGGGTGAAAGAGCAGGGTGATTTTAGGGTCCGAGGACCCAAGGGTGAAAAAGGGTTCGAGGGTAAACCCTGAGCTAAAAACCTTAAGCATTAAGCTGGTAGGCGCCTACAGTCTAATTCTCTACAGCCTATCAGCCTAACCTAGACCAAATGCGGCTTAAAAGCCTTATACAGAGACGCATCCATGATGGCCTCGTAGCCTTTTAGCTCTGCCACGATGCGGCTTTCGGCATCGATCAGCGTAAAATCACCCGTCATCTTGTGATCGGTGACGTTCGTGACCTGCAGCATGGCTGTAACGCCGTCTGAAGGAAATGCCGTATAATATTGACGGTAATGCCTGCAGTAGCTTGGCAGTGAGACAGTGCCGGTCTCTTCGTAACACCAGAGCGTGGCAAGTTGAAAAGCACAGTCCAGAGCAAGGGGATCGCTGAGCCAGGTGCTTCTGAGGGGTTCTTTGACCCAGACTTCCGGTGCCGGGGCCGAAGATATTTTTGCGGATATCCCCCAGGAGGAGCAGTCGGTTATTTCCTTGATTCCCCGTAAAGCCGATCCGTGAAAAAGGATTTTGTCATAAACTTCTTCCATGCTGCGGGGATACGTCCCCTTGGAAACTTTCGGAGGGGTCGATTCGAATACGGGTGCGGCAGGGAGTTGGTCTGTCAATATGGCTTTCGCTCTAGAGTGAATGACGTCCTTTCCCTCGAGAACACCGTCCCGCAGCTCCACGCCGACTTCAAAAAGAGAGCCTTTCCGGTCGGCTTTCCCAGCAAAGAGACGTATCAGTTTTTTCTGTTGTTCAAGTTTGATGCCTTTCAGAATACGCATGTCATCAATACCGTGCAGCACCAGTCCGGGGTTGCCGTGCAGGGCGCCATGTCCAAACCATTCCGTTATGAGAGCAAACGGTACAACCGGTTTGCCATCCAGTATATGCGCATCCAGGATCGGATGGTTGGTGGTATCGATTTCGCGTTTGAAGGTCAGCGACATGGGTGTAGACGGTTCCTGCCGCCCTGGCTTGTCCTTTGTCACGGTTTCGGTAGCACCCTGGGCAGGCAGTGAAGACCCCACCACGACTTCAACCGGGTGTGTGCCTGCCTCGCTCATTTCGTTCAGCATGCAACGGGCACCGGCTTCCATTGGAATCAATGCGATCCGGTTTTTCTCAAATTCCCGCTTCAGACCGGGTGTAACCATGCCGCCATCCCAGGGACCCCAGTTGACGGCGATGACCCGACAGTCTTTTCGTTGTTGGGCTTCTCTGCGACAGACCTTGTTAAGGACTTCGTTGGCCATGGCATAATCCACCTGGCCTTTGTTGCCGAAGCGCGCCGTTACAGAAGAAAAGACAACGATGTACTTCAATGGATCCGATGATACAGCATCCATGAGGGTTCGGAATCCATGGACCTTTGTTTCGTATACCCGGTTGAACTGTTCCAGGGTTTTGTCTTGAATGAGACGATCCTGGATAACGCCCGCACCGTGAATGACTGCCCGAATCGGGCCGAGTGATTTTCGGACACGCTGAAGAAGGGGCCTTACAATATCGGCATTCCTGATATCAGCCGTTTCATATTGGACCGTAGATCCGGCTGCTGCGAGTTCTTGCAGGGTCGTCGCAATCTCTCTACTTCCCATATGTTTTTTGTAGGACATTTCAATATCTTTAGGCGAGGCGCCATTGTTGTTGAACTCGTTGACAAGAATCGCTTTTTTAATCTCTGATTCTTTTTCAAGCCCATTTAACCAGACCGGTTCCGGGGTCGGGATGGGGGATCTTCCCAGAAGAACAAAGGACAGCGGCACCTGTTTGGCAAGCGCCATGGCCGCTGCAGCGGTAACACCTCTGGCACCACCGGCAACAAGAACCACATCGCCCGGGTCAAACGCCAATTTGATGTCAGCATTTTTGTCATAGGGAAGTGGTGTGAGATTCAGGGTGTAACGATTTTCACTGTCGAATCCGACCTCAACATGGCCCTGTGACTTGGTATCAAGCATTTCCGCGGTAATCTTGTGTGCCATTTCCGTAACATCCGTCCAGGCAGGATCAAGATCCAGGGCTTTACAGCTTACGTCTTCCCATTCGATGGCGGCCGTCTTTGCCAGCCCGGCCAGACCACCGGAAACAGGATTTTCAAGGGTGCCGTCTTTGAAGCCGAAGGCACCGTCGAGACGTGCGACAGTAGCAAAAAATGTGAAGCCATTCCTGCTGTTTTGGATCAGAGGCACCGCAAAAAATCGGGTCAGTTGAAATGCATTTTTCAGGGATGTATCGTTTTTCGGGTCATCGCCATGGCGAGAATCCGGAAGAATGACCAGTCCTGCGGTATTGGAAATGTTGTACGACCCGTTCAGTATATCCGGAATCTTTGATGACGGCAGATAGGACGCCTGAATGTCATGGGCGGTAAATGCATCAACGAGTGCTTCCCCGAGACGCGAAAAATCGCCGATAATGCTTACGTGTCTGTCAGACGGTATTGTTTCAAATTTTGTATTGGGCAAAGGACTGTTTTTGATGGTCACCTTATGTCGCTCAATGGCTGAAAATGATGCAGCTTCGCCTTCGGGTGAAAGAATCTTTTCAACTGTATTGGCTGGCTGAAGATGGTCGGATGGTGATTCAGTCGAATGCCCGGCAATATCCGTTTTGTCGGGGCTTGATGTCAGGTAATCGCATATCTGCCCGAGGGTCTTCAGGCCGCCCATGATGTCCGGCGTCACCTGGGGTAACCCCGGCAGTCGATCTTCAAGGGTGGAAAGTATTTCCACCCGCTTGATGGAGTCGATGCCCAGGTCCGCCTCGATATCCATGTCCAGTCCCAGCATGTCTGGTGGATAGCCTGTCAAGTCGCTGACGATGTCGATCATTACCGTTTGAATATTTTCGGTGTTGCCGTCTGAGGGATGTATTGCTTTGCCAGAGTCTTGTGGGCTCTCGGTCGTGTAAGTATTTTTCACAGTAGCTGTTTCAGATTCCCCGGCCAGGGCGTCCACAATTTGTGCCAGTGTTCTAAGGCTGCCCATGATCTCCGGTGAAATAGCGGGAAGGTTGGGAAGTTTTTCTTCAAGTGTCGATAGGATTTCGACCCGTTTGATGGAGTCGATACCCAGGTCTGATTCGATATCCATATCAGGGCCGAGCATTTCCATGGGATATCCTGTTAGATCACTGACAATATGCAATAAAGTGCTTTCGATGACATCTGGATGGGATTGGGAGGCCAGAACGGTTCGAGTTTTTGGTTCATGGTCAAGGCTGTCCAACAGGACAGAAGATGAGGATCGCTGCTGTCCGTCGCTGCCGCCGGATAACGCTAAACGGTCTGGTGTTTCAGTTTCCAGGGGCATTGATTGTTCTACAAACCGTGTGCTTGGCACGCGGTTCCGAACCTGAACTTGCGGAGACGCGCCGTCTCCGTTGTCTTTCCCCCCGTTTTGGGGTAAATCCAAGCCACCCGTTTCACGGGTAATAGTTGACGCAGGGGAGGGTACTCTGGTTTCGCTTTGATTCGGAAAATTAAGAGCCTCAGGCGCCGAAACATCTTTCCGGACAATACCCATGGAGGCTTCGGATATTTGCTGGATACTTTCCATCATGCGTTGGAGCGAGCGTCCGGCCTCTGACTGGGTCTCAAGAAATTTTTTATGTGCCTCGGTTGTTTGTGCCTGAAGCGCCTGCATGGATTTGAGTCCTTCCTGGACGGTGCGGAGGGCGTCTTCTACAACCGGTGATGGAGCCTGTGTTTGGGATGATTTTTTCATGGTTATATTATCGTCTATTTGCCGGACTGGGGTTTGATCCGGTTTTTCGTTAGAGGGACGCCGATAGTTGGCTCCCAGAATCTGCATCTTCATCCGGTGTGTCTTTTTAGGGGGTGCGGGGTCTTCCCAAGAGCTCAAATGAACCGGATGCCCCAATGCGGTTAGAAATGCAAGGGTCCTTGCAAGGTCTGCGATACCAAAGGCTTTTCCATTGGATGTGTCCATGGAAAGAACTTGGTGGTCTCGGTCTTTTAAAATCGAATGCACGAGTCCGGTAAGGACTGATCTGGGGCCTACTTCCACAAAGGTGCGGACATTCTGGTGGTACAATTGCTGGATACCGTCCATAAAAAGAACCGGTTCCAGTAGTTGTTTGCCCAGGATCGATTTGACGGCTGTGCTGTTCCTGGGGTAGGGCTCGGCAGTATTGTTTGCAAAAACCGGTATGTCAGTGGGGGTGACCGAACAATTATCAAGCGCATTTTGAAAAGGCAGTTCCGCTCCCTTGACAAGATGGCTGTGAAAAGCTGCTGACACAGGGAGCCGGACAGATTGAAATCCCATGTCATGCATCTGTTTTCTGGCGCGGTCGATGGCTTCATCCGTACCGGCCAGAACCCCCTGTTCCGGGCTGTTTCGGTTCGCCAATACAAGATCGGGTGTGTTGTCGGCAAAGGACATGAGACTTTCCAAGGGGGCTTTCACGGCCAGCATACTGCCGCAACCGTTCTTTTTGCCGACGTCAGCCATGGCATCGCCTCGTGCAACGGCAAGGTCGAGAAATGTGGTTTCATCAATCCAGCCTGCGGCACAAAGTGCCGTCAGTTCACCAAAAGAGTGCCCGCAGGTCATTGCAGGTTTTACCCCAAAGCTTTTCAGCACATGAGCCATGGCCAGGCTGATGGCGCCTATGGCGGGTTGGGCAATATCCGTGCGCCGCAGTGATCGTTCCTGATCCTGACGTTCTTGCATGTTTTGTGGTGGCACAGGGTAGATACGATCGGTCAGGCGACGGTCCGGTCCGAATCTGGCATTGGCATGTTCCAGCAATTTTAGGGCCTCTGGAAACATGCAGACAAGATCCCGGCCCATGCCCACATACTGGCTCCCCTGACCGGGAAACAGAAAGGCTGTTTTTTGCGGATCCGATCTGTTGCCAAAATAGATATTTTTCAAGTGCCAGACATCCTGACCGGAATGGGTTTGAAGACCTGAGAGCGCATCCGCGATGAGTTTTTTCAGGGATTCATTGGGATCCGTGTTTCTTAAGGAAAGGTCGTGCACCAGGACAATCCTGAATTGACGGTCCGAGTGGAATTGGCGCCGAGTTTTCTCGGCCATACGGGCCCGGTCATCTAAGGAAATGCCGCTTGCGACAGCGGTTTTTAAGCTGGTAAGTTGCTGGTGAAGCTCCTGGACGGTTTGACCTGAAAAAGTAAAAAGTTCGACGCTTCCATCCCATGAAATATCTGTTTTATCTTTGGTGTATTCTTCCATCACCACATGAAAGTTGCTGCCGCCGAAACCAAAGGAACTGACACCCGATCTCCTGGGGAAGTCTTTTTCAGCAAACCAGGGGCGGGTCTCCGAATTGACATAAAAGGGTGAATCCTGAATATTGAGATCCGGATCAGGTGATTCGGCTTTCAACGTTGGGGGCAAGACCTTGTTTTTCAAGGCCAGAGCGGTCTTGATAATGGCGGCTGATCCGGCGGCGGCCTTGGTGTGCCCAATCATGGATTTTACAGAGCCGATGGCACAACGCATGGGGTGATGCTTATCCGTAGTAAAGACTTTTTTCAATGCGGTAAATTCGACTTTATCTCCGACCCTGGTGCCTGTTCCATGAGCCTCGATGTTTCGGATGGTCGCAGGATCGATGTGAGCGGCCTGATAGGCAATTTGGAGCGCCTTTGCCTGGCCTTTGATTCCGGGTGCATAGATGCTTTGAGATTTACCATCGCTGGAAGAACCCATGCCTTTGATAACGGCATAAATTCTGTCGCCGTCCCTTTCGGCATCATCGAGGCGTTTCAATACCATCAACCCGACACCTTCACCGAGTACGGTCCCGTCTGCATCTTTTGAAAAGGGCCTGATATCGCCGGTGGGTGATAAAATCTGGGTTTTTGAGAAGCACATGTGCATAAAAATATCGTTAATGGCATCGACGCCGCCGGTAACAACCATGTCACATTTTTCAGCTTGAAGCTCTAAAAGCGAAAGATGGAGTGCGCTTAGGGAGCTGGCACATGCAGCATCCACAACGCAATTCGTGCCCCCAAGATTCAGGCGGTTGCAAATTCTTCCGGCAACCACATTGCCCAATAGACCTGGAAAAGAATTTTCCTGCCAGGGAACATACGCGTTGGAAATATCATTCATGACGTCACGGGCTGTTTCATCAGAAACGCCCGCTTTTTTCAAAGCGCGACGCCAGATGGGATGACCGAGTCTTGCACCCAGGGGGATGACCAGTTCCTGTGTTCCGGTGACACCCAGAATGACACTGGTATGGTCTCTGTTGAAATCAACATCCTGCCCATAGCCGGCGTCTTCGAGGGCGTTTTTGGCCGTAATCAATGCCAGGAGTTGGGAGGTGTCGGTTGCCTCCAGAGATGAAGGGGGTATGCCGAATTCAGACGGATCAAAATCCATAGGGGAAAGAAAGGCTCCCCGCCGGCAGTAGACATGGTCTGGTGTTTTGGGATCTTCATGAAAGTAATCGTCGGCTGACCAGTGTGTCTGGGGTATATCTTGAATGGCATCTTTTTTCTGATAGAGAAGTTGCCAATATGCTTTCAATCCTGGAGCACCCGGGAACAAACAACCGATCCCAATGATGGCGACGGGTCTATCTTTTAATTCTTTGTAATTATTGTCCATTTGATGTAAACCTTGGAATCCTTGATTCCTTGAACCCTGGTTTGCGTTAACGCTTTTAAAGATTATCACGACAATATAATGTATAATTAATAGATTATCAAGTATTGACGCTAAAAAAATAACTTGTTATATTGGTATCACAACATGATAACAAACAAGGGGGTCCTGCATGATTCGGTTTTATCTCAACCGTGAGCTTTCCATGATGTTTGGCTTTAAGCTTGCACGTTGGAAACGATGGTCACGCGAATTTTTACCGCCCGATCCCCTGGGGGGTCTGCAATCAGGTTTTGCACGCCAGTACAGTTTGCCGGAAGCATTTCAGGTATACCTGGGCGGACATTTGGTGGCGGATTTGAAATTTTCTATCCCCGAAACGAAAATAATCTTAGCAGATTTGAAGGAATGGGTGACGAACCAGTATTTTTCTTACCCGCTGCCTGAAAAACAGTCTTTGGTCCAAATGTCTGTCAAAGAATACCGTATCTATATATTCATGAACCCCGAACCCACCCAGGCGATACAGGACCACTCATACATGATTCGGAGGGTGATTGACCAGGAAAGATCACATGGGAAAGGTGCCAGGATCGTTACGGAACGGTATATAGAGAACTGGCTAAAAGACGGAGAGCCGGTTACCGACCCCCATAGATCAGACAGGGTGCCATACTGGATGGCGGCAAGAATATTATATATTACGAAGGTTTATCAGAAGTTTACAGACGCTCTTAATCAACAAAAGAAACCCAAAGAACGCAATAAACAAAGAAACTAAGCTTTACCCAGTATATCTTCGAGCATGGCAAGTTCAAGGGGTTCTATGCGGGTGGGGACATCGGGAAGAAAAATTCCCTGCTGTTGGAGCCATTGCCTTCTGGTAACAATGGCGGCTCCCAGCAGAATGTTGAGGGCGATGACAACGACCTGCCGATTGTGAGCTAATTCGAGAAAGGTGCCTTTTACCCACTGGTTGAATGCACCGATGGCTGGGCCACACCAGATTTGATAATCGATCTTTCTGGAGGGTTCACCCGTATTTGCCCAGTTGGATGACTGGCCTAGATAGGAACGAAACACAAGGGCCATTCGATGCTTTGGGTTCGTTTCCGCCCATTCGACCTGTTTGGGGTCTCTGTTCATAAAAAACGCTTTTGTATGGGCCCATTCTTCGAGAAACGATCTGCGAAAAAAATCCCTTTCAAGAATCTTCCTCTGGGATTCCGGGATATCCTCATATCTATCATGGTTCGTATAAAGTTCGTAAAGCTTCCCTGCGCGAAGCGGGAACATGGTCCCCCGTTTCAAAACCTGGACCTTGACACCCATTTCAAACATGTCAGCGGCGGGCGCCATGGTGACATCGGCTTGCCCGGCTTCTGAAAGCATCTGTCTTACCGTATCCGAGGTGCCGGCTTCCCTGCAAGCCTGGTTGATGGAACCCGTTACAAGATAATCTGCACCCATGGCAAATGCCGCTGCGGCGGATTCAGGCGTGGCGATTCCCCCCCCAGCCCGATACTGAGAGGCCTCTTGAAATGATACGCCGTCATCGCCGAATCCCTGAGGGAAATCATCGTGGGGAGCAGGGCCAGTGCCGGCCGGTTGTCCGTGTG
>JAHEIB010000031.1 GCA_024639645.1 Deltaproteobacteria bacterium | reverse complement strand
TGACCAAACAGGGAAAATCGCGAAAAGCCATGGAAATGGCCCTTTTCTCCTCGGTCTGCGGGGACCTGTCCAGCGATGTTCTCACCATTTTGTTTATCGGTCCCATTGCGATCATGGCCATGAAAATCGGCCCGCCGGAACTGGGAGCCATTATTCTTCTCAGCCTCATTATCATCTCTGCCACCACATCAGGCCTGTTTATCAAAGGACTGGTCATGTGCTTCATCGGGCTATTTTTTTCCATGATCGGCCAGGACCCCCTGGGGGGCATGTCCCGATTTACCTTTGGTTTTTTTGAAATCAAATCTGGCATTCCATTGCTTCCCATGCTCATCGGCCTGTTTGCCATTCCTGAAATTCTTCAAGCCGTTGAAAAAAAGATAACCGCTTTCGTGGCCGAGGAATTCAATCTTAAGTCAGGAGAAAAATTAACCTTTAAGGAATTTAAGCGTAGCATCAGGACCATTCTCAGATCGACGGCCATCGGAACCTCTCTGGGGATTATTCCCGGCGTTGGTCAGGTTGTCTCAGCCTTTGTGGGCTACGCTGCCGCAAAAAATGCCTCCAAGCACCCGGAAACATACGGCAAGGGGGAATTAGACGGGATTGCCGCCGCAGAAGCGGCCAACAACTCTGTAAACGGCCCTACCCTGGTGCCGCTGCTTACCCTGGGTATTCCCGGGGACAAAGTCACCGCCATTTTATTGGGTGCGTTTATCGCCCAGGGTTTGCGCCCGGGGCCCCAGCTTTTCGCTGAACAAGGCCCCCTGGTCTTTGCCCTTCTTGTGGCCATGATATTTGCAAACCTCATATTTGTGGTGCTGGGGTATCTCACTATCCCGTTGTTTGCCAAAGTAGTGACGATTCGGAAATCAGCCCTTTTGCCGCTGACAGCCATCTTTGCCTTTGCCGGGTCTTATGTGTACCGTTCCGACCCTTTTGATCTGTTGGTGTTGGTATTTTTCGGTATCTTCGGCTATACTGCCAAAAAATTAAATTTTGACGTCACCCCCATGGTCATGGGTTATATCCTGGGACCGGTCCTCGAGTACTCCTTTGGCCAGACCATCAACCTGGGGCGGGGCGATACCCTGCACTACATATTTGTTGGGCGCCCCATTACCGCAATAATCCTGGCCATCACCCCTTTTATTACGGCCGGGCTGTGGTGGCGGAGTGCACGTCTGCGAAACAAGCATATCAAAAAACCCTTGTCTAAAAAATGAGAGGAGGTGGTATTTGGTTGTTCGAAGTAGATTGTTCCATCCCAAATAATTATGCCAACATCAACACAACCATACAAAGGAGGATACAACATGACTTTTCGAAAAATATCTCGTTCAATCTTGGTCGCGGTGCTTTTGGTTTTTGTCGGCCTGACACCCGTTATGGCCGATAATTACCCAAGCAAGCCGATTACCCTTATCATTCCCCTGGGAGCCGGCGGTTCCCATGACCTGAATGCCCGTGTTTTTACCAGCGTCATCCCAACGTATCTGGGCCAGGCCGTGGTGGTCAAACTCATGCCGGGCGCCGGTGGTCAAACCGGCACGGCGGCGGCAATCAAAGCCAAACCGGACGGATATACCCTGATCTTCACCCACAACTATATTGACCAGCTTCAGCCCCTGCTTGAGAAACTCCCTTACGACACCCTCAAGGACCTGAAAGCTGTCTGCCGAATCAATTATGGCGCTTCCAGCGTGGTGGTACGTGCTGACAAGCCCTGGAAAACGCTCGATGAAATGCTTGCATATGGTAAGGAAAGTCCTGGCAAGCTCATCTTTACGACTTCAGGGAACTGGGGTGCAACCATGACCCCTGGCGCCAGAGTCCTGCTGCAGGCTGGTGTTGACGCCACATACATTCCCTACAAGGGCGGCGGTCCGGCCATGCAGGCGCTGCTTGCCGGCGATGGTGATTTCATGATGTCCTTTCCGTCCCAGGCAGGCCCCCTGGTAGAGGCTGGTAAGATCCGCGCTCTTGCAAGTGCGGGCAACACGCGCGTTTTTCCGGATGTCCCCAATCTCAAAGAACTGGGATACGAGACCGGTACAATGGATCGCATCGTTTTGGCCCCCAAAGATGTGCCTGAAGATCGCATGAAAGTTTTGCGGGATGCGTTCTCCAAGCTCAACGGGGACAAGACCTACAAAAGATTGATGGTGCGCATCGGTGAGAATACCGAGTACATGGATGGACCTGATTACGACAAAATCCGTCCGGTGAACCAGGAAGCATATCGTTCTCTGGTCAAAAAGATTTCGGGTCAATAATCAGACGCGATTGCTTATAAAAACAAAACTGGCATCCTCAAAACATAGAGGGTGCCGGTTTTTTCCCTCTGTTCACTTTTAAAACAATAACATTTGGATATAACGTATGAAACCAGCAATCGGCTTTGTGGGTTTGGGTCTGATGGGTAGCGGCATGGCCCGCAACCTACTCCAGACCGGCTTTCACGTTACAGGATACGATCTGGATCCAAAAAAAATTGCCGCCTTTGCCGCATATGGTGGCAAAATATCAGATGACCCGGGAAGCATGGCGGCGCACGTGGATGTGATCATACTTTCCCTGCCCAATTCGAACGTGGTCAATGATGTGGTGGAAAAAACGTTAAGACTCAGAGAAACCAACCGGGAAAATTTGATCCTTATCGACACCACCACCGCCGATCCCGGCATGTCAAAATCCCTGGCTGAACAGTTGCAGGAGACGGGAACCACCATGCTGGATGCCACCATCAGCGGGACCTCCAAAATGTGTGCCGAGAAAAACATCACCTTTATGGTGGGCGGCAACAAAACGTCTTTCGAAGAATGTGAACCTATTTTTACGGCCATGGGCGCTCAAACTTTCTATTTAGGACCCAACGGATCCGGGGCATTGATGAAATTGATTGTCAACCTTGTTCTTGGGCTGAACCGCATGGTTCTGGCGGAGGGTCTCTCTCTGGGCAAAAAGGCTGGTGTAGACAGCGAACAGATGTTGAACGTAATAAAAAACTCCGCCGCGTACTCCAAGGCCGTGGACATGAAAGGCCTTAAAATGACCACCGCGGATTTTTTACCTGCCGAGGGAAAACTCGCCTTTCATCTTAAAGATGTTCGCCTGATGCTCGATTTGAGCCGCCAGCTGAATTTTCCCTTGCCCCTTTGCTGCCTGCATGCCCAGGCTCTGACCTCTTTAGTGGCAAAAGGACGGGGTGAGTGGGACAATGCCGCCATCGTGTCTTTCTACGACGATCTTGTACAATCTTGACCTTGGATAGCGTGATCATTTATCAACAGGAGAAATAATGGGTTTAATTACAATTTCACAGAGTATCGGTAGCATGGGGATGCTTATCGCCCACCAGGTGGGCAAAGCGTTGAACCTAGACATTTACGATGATGAAAAACTTAAGGCAAAGGCATTGGAACTGGGGCTGCATACGCAGAAGCTGGACAGTCTGGCTGAAAAAGCGCCCGGCTTTTTCAGCCGCTATTTCAGCAAACGCCCTGAAATTTACCAGGACATTTTGGAAACCGTCATTTACGAAGTGTCCCGAAAAAATCAGGGGATTGTCATCGGTCATGGCAGCCAGTTCCTGTTGCGGGATTTCAGTTGTGCCCTGCATGTCCTGATTCATGCCCCTTTGGAACAGCGCCTCCATCGTATCATGGAACAGCAAAAACTTGATCAGGATACCGCGGAAAAAATGGTGGAAAAAAGTGACAATGCCCAAAAGGGATTTTTTCAATATGCCTTCAATATGCAGTGGGACGACCCCACCCTGTATGACCTGGTAATCAATCCAGGCAAGCTGGGCCCGGAAGCAGCCGTAAAACTGATTGTCGAAGCCGCCAGCCCCGAAAACATGAATACCTGCAGTCTGTCCGCCCTGGAGGCCATGGGACGGCTGGGAATGGTTAAAAAAATCGAGCTTGCATTGCTGAAAAAGGGTCACAACATATCCATTTTAAAGATTGACGTTGATCAGGAAGGAACCGTGCACATGGGCGGATATGCGCCAAATGCGGGCGCCAGAGAAGATATCCTCCAGACGGTCAAAGGGGTGGAGGGTGTCATTGCCGTCGAATCAACCATGGCCGATATCAACAGACTTCCCGAAGAGTAGTCTGCCGTAAGCCAAATCTTTTTACTCATCGTTCTTGTTTCCATATGAACTTAGGAGAGGCCATGGATCAACACATATTTGCCGTAGAACGGCTAGTAAAATTTGTAGAAAGCGTACTCATCGGACAGGGCGTGGCTACCGATCATGCCCGCATTTGTTCCCGGCGTATGATCGAAGCTGATCTGCGGGGCATGCACGGTCACGGAATCTTCCGCTTGCCCCCTTACTGTAAGCGTTTAGAGGCGGGCGGCTACAATCTGAACCCGGATATCAAAATTAAACGAGAGACCCCGGTCAGTGCCGTGGTGGATGGTGACAACGGTCTAGGGCAAGTCGTGGTTACCCGGGCTGTGGAGCTGTCTATTCAAAAAGCCAAGACAAACGGGATGGCCTGGGTTGGCATATGCAACAGCAACCACGCCGGTGCCGGTGGGGTTTATGCAGCCATGGCCCTCCCCCACGATCTGATTTCCATGTATATGGCCATCGGCAACGCCAATCACATGCCCCCGTGGGGAGGCATCGATCTTCTATTAAGCACCAACCCCATCGCCTTTGCCATTCCCACCGATAAAGAGCCACCCATTGTACTCGACATGGCCACCACAAATGCCTCCTACGGTAAAGTAAAGGTGGCGGCCCAAAAAGGCGATGCGCTTCCCGTGGGCTGGATGGTGGATAAAAAAGGACAGCCCCTCACAGATTCCCAACGTATCAAGGACGGATTTTTATTACCCATCGGAGAGTACAAGGGTTTTGGTCTTAATTTCGTCATCGGTGCCCTGGCGGGGGTTTTAAACACGGCAGCCTTTGGTAGCGCAGTCATCGATTTCAACAAGGACTTTATTACCCCCACCAACTCGGGTCAGTTGATTTTCACCATGCGCCCGGATCTCTTCAGGAATTTGGCTGAATTCAAAGCTGAGATGGATATGCGTATTCAAGAAATCCGTAACTCGACCCCCATGGAAGGCGCACAACCCATCCGGTTGCCTGGAGAAATGGCCCTCAAGCGTGAACAAGACATGCGTGCCAATGGTGTACCAGTGGCCGAACCGGTGTTGTTGCAGTTACGTGAAATTGCCAAAAAACTGGGGCTGCCTGATCATCTTGACGATACGCCCTAATTGTTGAACGCCACAGGAGTCATCCATGTTTGATAAACTGGGTATCGTAACCAATTGCCTGGCCAAACGTTTGGCAGACAATGATTCTTTCGAAAAACTGATTGGCGCGTTTATTCAAAACGGGTTCCTGCATATAGAAATACGTGATGGTGACTATCTTCGTCAATCCGCTTTTGGAGGAATTATTGAGGGCGTTGAAACAGCCATTCAAGAGGTTAGTGATACTGAATGGCTTCAGATTTGCCTGGCCTTTCATCCCGGATCATGGCATGACCGGCCAGAGTTGGACGCTCAAAAACTCCAGCCCATAAGTGATTTCAGCCGGCTTTTTCAAATAAACCCCGAGGCAGTATTCAGTTATGCCATGGCACATCCCTGGATGGGTCGCCCGCAAAACACGGCTGCAGACGATGCCCGCATCATCCAGGCTAAAAAGCTGGCCTACCTGCTGTCACCTGCGAATGCAAGACTTCGCCTGGTGGATTTGACTGCTGGGCAAGCCCTGGATGAAGAAACGGCTATAACCAATCTGCGACGATACCAGTCATTGGCACCGGAATTTCCAGTGGCGCTGGCAGTGGAGAACAGCCAATTAGCCCCCCATGTCATTCTCAATCTGGCCAACCAATGCAATGTCCATATGGCATACGACGAGGCCAACAATTATAATCAAGATGGTCTGACCCTGGGAGACAGCAGCCTGTTTTGGAACGCTGTGCAAAACAGTCAGATTATCTCCGTACACCTGAAACAAAAAAACCATACCGGCGTGTGCGCTCATTTGGAAGAGGGTTTTGTCGATTTCCCTGCCTTGTTTAAACACTTACATGACAGTTCCTATAATGGTGACTGGCTGCTTGAATACCGGGCAACAGACCAGCCTATTCAGGATGCCGTCAAGAGTAGAGAATACCTTTTAACCTATCAAATACAAGAAGGAGTTGCCCCGTGACCAAAGTAAAAAGCAAATACCGGTTTCTTTTCATTCAGCCGTTTCAATTGGCCACCGGAGGAGAATTTGTTGACCGGTATCATTCGGATGAACTTACCAAAGAAAAACGGCTCAGGATGGAATATCTTAACATCCGGCATCTACTGGAAGATGTCGAATGGGATTTTCACGGAGGGCCCATCCCACCCTACGGAAATTGGGCAGTGGAAACCCGTGAGGAGTTTGCCCATGTTGCCGCCGCCCGCTTGCCTATTGTCCGTGAAGCATGCGAGAGCGGCAAATACAACGCCATCATTTTATTAGGCGGTGGTGAGCCGGGCTTTAAGGAGTCAAGAGAGATTGCCCGTCAATACGGCATACCTGTCACATCCTGCGCATTTTCCCAGATGCATATCGCCTCCATGCTGGGAAATAAGTTCAGCATCATTGACTTTACCGAGACCCATAACATGTTCTACTACGATTTGGTGGTGGGTCATCGCTTCACCGACCGTTGCGCCTCCATCCGAAACATTAATTTTTATCATGGCCGACCCGGTCACACTGAAGAGAGCACCATTGATGAGGAACGTGACAAAGCCCTCCGGGGCGAACCCTCTGAAGCGGTGGAGCGTGCAGTCAAAGAGGCCATAGCAGCCATAGAAGAGGACGGTGCAGAGGTCATTACCTTTGGCTGCTCCGATGTCTTCTGGCTCCAATCTTTTCTGCAAAAACGCCTGGCTGAAATCGGCTGGGAAATCCCTGTACTGGAAGGTTATAGCAGTGCCATCACTCTGGCCAAACTGTTTGTTGATTTAGGCGTGGATGCCAGTGGTCTCAATTTTCCCAGTGACCACCCTAAAAAATATCGCAGAAAAAAGGTATTCTAACCAAGGAAATAATAAGATGATGCATCGAATCGGTTTTATCGGCCTGGGGCAGATGGGCAAGTGGATGGCTTTGAATTTTCTCAAAGCGGGCTGCAAGATAAGCGTATATGATATCGATTCCCAGGCAGTGGAATTTCTGGTTCGAAACGGAGCTGATGCCGGCCGGAGACCCGCCGATATTGCTGCGCAAGGAGAGGTGGTGTTCCTCAGTCTTCCTAACACCGATATTGTTGAACAGGTCATTTTTGGTGACAGCGGTCTTGTCCACGCCGCTGAAAAAGAAATGCTGATCGTCGATCTGAGCACCATCAGCTATTTAAGCAGTGTTGACATGGCCCACAAATTGAAATCTATGAACATCTTTTTTTGCGATGCACCCGTATCGGGAATGGAAACCCGCGCCAAAGAAGCGTCCCTCACGATCATGGTCGGTAGCACGCAAGAGATTTTTGATCGCATCCGGCCCTTGCTGGAAATCATCGGCGATACGGTTCTCCACATGGGACCGGTGGGATCGGGTCAACTGACCAAACTTGTCAATCAGCTTTTGTTTGACATCAACGCGGCCGGCCTGGCCGAAGTGCTTCCCATGGCCGCCAAGTTGGGATTGGATCCGGCCAAGGTCTGCCAGGTTATAACCACGGGAACCGGTCGCAGCTTTGCAGCGGATTTTTTTACACCCTTAACCCTGGAAAACAAGTTTGATGAGGGCTACCCGCTCAAAAGCGCCTATAAAGATATGATCAATGCCGCTGAAATCAGTGCCCGGCATAAAATACCCCTGCCCTTGACCCAGGCTACCACAACCGTTTTTCAGATGGCACTGGCCCAGGGGCTGGGTGCCGAAAGCAAGGGGGCCTTGATCAAGGTGTTCGAAAAGATCCTGGACGTTGAATTCCGCAGGAAGGAGGCAGGCAAATGACATCCCATCGTGGTGGATCCGAAGATATCACCGAGGCCTATTACCGGGGTCTCATGCACGCTGTCGGCTATCGGCAAAAAGACCTGGACAAGCCTCAAATTGCAGTGGTCAACTCCTGGACCGATGTCAATCCCGGCCATTTGCCATTGAAAGATCTGGCCCAAAGGGTCAAGGAAGGCATCTGGTCGGCAGGCGGGTCACCGGGAGAGTTTAACGTACCAGCACCCTGCGATGGGATGGCCCAGGGTCCCGGGCAGCACTATATTCTACCACAACGCGATCTTATCGCCGCTTCCATTGAGGCCATGGTCAGGGCGCATGGATTCGATGGACTCGTCATGCTCGGTTCCTGTGACAAAATTATTCCCGGTATGCTCATGGCGGCCATCCGTCTCAATCTGCCTACCATTTTTCTCACTGCCGGGGCCATGCTGCCCTGTCGGATAGGCGGCCATACAAAAGTCACCTCGGATCTCAAAGAAGCCATCGGAAAAGTGAGTCGGCAGGATATCGATATGCCCACCTTTCTAGACTGGCAGGAACGCTATTGCGCCACATCCGGCACGTGCTCCATGATGGGGACCGCCAATACCATGGGCTGCTTTTTGGAGGCCGTGGGTCTGGCTCCCTTTGGCTCAGCGACCATGCTCACCTTTGATGCCGCCAAACACCGGCAGGCCCGGGATGTGGGCGAACGAATCGTCGGTCTGACCCGGCAGGGACTTCGCATGGATTCTTTTCTCAATAGAACCGGTCTGGAAAATGGCTTGAAATTTATCTCGGCTTCCGGTGGCTCTACCAATGCAATTCTGCATTTGATGGCTTGTGCCAAACTGATGAATCTGAAGATGGACCTGCGACAAGTCGAGGAAATCCAGTCCGCTGTACCGGTCCTGGCCAAGTTTAAACCGTCTTCAACATATAATATCACCGATTTTCATGAAGCCGGGGGTGTGCCGGGGCTGCAGAAAGCCATTGCAGATTATCTGCATCTGGACGTTCCCTTGTGTATGGGCGACCGTCTCGGTGAGACCCTGGATGCAACACCACCACCGGATGAAACCATCATTCATCCCCTTTCTGATCCGATTTCCCCTAATGGATGTTTCAGTATCCTTTACGGCAACCTTGCCCCCAAAGGCGCTTTGGTGAAAAAGACCGGCGTAGAACCCGGCATGCTGTATCACAAGGGACCGGCTGTCGTCTTTGATTCAGAAGAAGATGTACGGCAATTCCTTTTGGCCAGGCAGGTCCAGCCCGGATCGGTTCTGGTGGTTCGCCATGAAGGTCCCAAGGGCGGACCCGGGATGCGGGAGCTGTCCATTCCGGCAGCTATGCTGGTGGGTATGGGTCTGCACACATCCGTAGCCATGGTTACCGATGGGCGTTTCTCCGGCGCTACCAGGGGCCCCTGCGTGGGTCATGTCACACCGGAGGCATGGGAAAAGGGTCCCCTGGCCTATGTCCAAAACGGGGATGTGATTGAAATCGATATCGAGAGTAACCGACTTCAGGTTCTTATTTCAGAGAAAGAAATGACCCGAAGACAGAAGCAGCCGTTGGAACGGCCCGATCACCCAGCGCCTGGCATGCTGACCGCCTATCGCAAAATGGTGACGGGTGCAGAAGAAGGAGCCCTTTGGCTGTAATAATGCCCGTCTCCGTGGCTTTTATTACCGTTGTCACAAACCGGAACTATAAACAAAATTAAATGGGCGTCAAAACAAGTGGGTTTCTATGACAGGTTAGATTATTAATTTGATGATCAATACCGATAGCAGAACGAAAAAAATCCGTTTTATCCAGACATTCCCTATTCTGTCAGAGTAGTAAGCACCGATGGAAGAACCAATAAAGCAGCCGCAAAACATGGGGAATGCCAAATCATATGCTATGGCGCCATTTAAACCAAAAACAACCGCTGCAATGGCATTCATGGAAAATGCGGCAATTTTGATTGTGCCAGCGCTTTCCAGAAACGTCTGGCCAAACCACAGAATCAGAATATACATCAACAGCGTCCCTCCCATGGCGCCGTAAATACCCACATACACACCCACACCAAAAGTCAAAAGGATACCGACGATGTATTTATTTTTACCTGCTGAGCGCTGACCGGGTTTAACACCAAGGTTTGGGTTCCATAAAAGAAATGCCATACACATGATCGATACGCCGATGATGATCCATTTCAGGATAATTTCACTGATTTCCAGACACAGGCGGGCGCCCAGAAAGGAACCAAAGACTACGGGGAGGGTGAGGGTGAGACCGAGTCGATAATCGATCAGTTTTTTGCGGTGGAATTGATACCAGCCGGCTGAACAGACCCCCATGATGCCAAAACGGTCCGTACCGATGGCAGTATGCGGTGGCAGGCCCAACAAAAGTAACGTCGGTATGGTCACAAGGCTGCTGCCCCCTATCAAGGTTCCGAAAAGGCTGGCTAAAAATCCGGCCATAAAGATGATCAACATGTGCAACATTAATTCAACAACCAGTTTCGTAAAATAGACAAGCCGCTGTTGATTATCCTTGTGCGCCCTTCCTCGGAAATACCCCCCAGCTGAATATGCTGACTTTCGGTGAGATCTTGACGGCTTAGCCCGAAATAGGTGCTGCCGGTGACACCCCCGTAAGGCCCTGCATCAGGGTCCTCATCCCCTACAATGGCCATACCGATGTCCGCTCCTGCGGCCTCCCGGATTTTATCCGCCAATATTTCAGCGGTCCCGGCGGAAACAGAATGCCGGTGGTCAGTTTTTTTCAATAAGTAACCAACGGCTCTGGGCAATGAAGCAATCAGGGACCCAGCAAGTATCTCAAAACCGTGGGGTACGGCTGTCAATCGACAAGCCAGGGTTCCGCCTGTATTGGTTTCCAATATCACCAGTGTTAGGCCCCGCTCCAAAAGCATGTTAACAACGACTTCCTCGATGCTTACATCATCCAGACCATAAATCATATCACCAAGACGGGCCCGCAACTGAGTTTCCATGTCATCCAGTAGCTGCTGGGCTGTGATGGCGTCTTTTGCCTTGGCTGTGACCCGAATATCAACCGCCCCAGGATGTGCGGACAAACCCACGGTGGGATTGTCCGATTCTTCCAGATCTGCAACCAAACGATCGATATTGCTTTCCCCGGTACCGGCTGTTCGCAGCACACGCATGCTGATAACAGTCTCCAAACCGAATTCACGATGAATAAACGGGAGCACCAAATGTTCCATCAAGTGGTATAGTTCCCGGGGTACACCGGGAAGGGATATCACATAGCGACTGCCCTGTTTTACGATAAAGCCGGGGGCGGTGCCAACAGGATTTCGGATGGCCGTGGCATCATGGGGAATAAACGCCTGGCGTGGGTTATTTTCCCCAAGCACCAGTCCCCTCTTTTCAAAAAAGGTTCTAATGTCATCAAACAGGCTTTGATCAAACACTAGATCGCGACCCGTGGCGGCTGCCACCGCATCGCGGGTTTTATCGTCCACGGTGGGTCCGATACCACCCGATGTTATGACGATATCACAGTCATCCAATGCGCGCCTGACCGCATTGGAAATCCTATCCTGATTATCACCAATAGTCGTGGTTCTAAAGACATTAAACCCTATGGCTGCCAGCTCCTTGGCCAGATAAGCGGCATTGGTATCCACGATCTGTCCCAGTAAAAGTTCCGTACCGATGGTTATAATTTCTGCCTGCATGTTCTCACTTCCTATTGGGGTGTCTTTTTCCTGGTCTTAAAACCGGAAAAATATCTGTCGCTGGTTCATTTTTTTTATCGAGAATAAACTTCTTTCCACTTACAGTGAATTTTAGTTGGAGGCAACAACTATTCTTATTGACCGTGGATTGTCACGTTGCAGGTATCACGCTTACAGTGATTTTGATGTTCTGATGATATCGGCAATGCCCCTGGAAACACCCGTTTAATTCTGTTTAGAGTGAAACCTTTTTATTGACATCGCACTTTCCCACTGCTAAGTCAATGTATAAGCATTCAGTATGTTTGTCTGACAATAAGGAAAAATCTGTATCTGTTTTTCAGCGTATCCTGGCCAGGCAACAGAATATCGTATCGGTCAAACTTTTTCATCGCTTGAGCGTTTTAATTTTTAACCTTACTATCCGCTGGGAGGTGATGCTCGCTACTTTTTCACATTGCTTTGTTTTGGAAAATCCATAACACCCACCACATAATCAGGGAGGAACAAATGAAAAAATATCTGGTATTGCTCTCTATTTTTCTCTTGGTATTTGCGTTTGCTTTAAACAACACCTTGGCTGACAACCCCTCTAAAATAAAAGTCGGTATACTGCTTCCGCTCACCGGCGTGTTTGGCGCCGTTGCTGAAACCCAGAAGGAGGGTGCCCTCCTTGCCGTGGACGTTATCAACAATAAAGGCGGACTGGACATGCCCTGGGGCAAAGTAAAAGTGGAAGGCGTGGTCGCCGATGATGAGGCCAAGCTGGATGTCGGTGTCAGGCGTTTCCGGTACATGCGCTCCGAGGGTGTAAAAGCCGTCGGCGGTCAGACCTGGTCACCCCTGTCGTTTGCCATCAATGCTGTTGTAAAAAAAGACCCTCTGCCCTATTTTCCGGTCTGCGTGATGGCCAAGGAAGCGTTTGAAAAAGGAAAGCTTTCCGACACCACCTTCGCCGCCGCTTTCAGTCCCTGGACAGTGGGATACATGGACGGTTCCGCAGCCATTAAAGTCCTGGGGAAGAAACGGATTTTTGTTCTGGCCCGGGCCGACAGCTGGGGATGGGATATCCGTGACGGCATCTATGCCGCAGCCAAGGAATACGGTGCGGAAATCGTCGGTTACGACGAAGTGTCCAAAGGCACCGCCGACTATACAACCACCCTTCAAAAGGTCAAAGCAGCCAAACCCGATGTCTTTATTTCAGCTCAGTTTGCCGGTGATGCCGTCAATCTGCTCAAACAGTGTAATCAGATGGGTCTCCACAAAGATATGACCATTTTCAATGCCTTTATGACCAATGTGGTTGCAAAAGGAATTCCGGCCCAGGTACTGGAAGGCATCTATGCCATGCACTATTTCTATTATGACCTGAGTGAACTCGGAGATCCGGCACTGACAAAGAGCGCCGACGAATTCACGGCCCTGTACAAAGCGAAGTTCAACAAGCCACCCGATGCGTATGCCACCATCGCCTATGTGGCTTATATGGAAATGTTCCGCGGGTTTGAAGCCGCCGGTACCTTTGATGATGCCATGAAGGTGTCCAAGGCATTGTTGGCAAACGACGGGAAATTTGACTCTGTCAAAGGACCTGCCCAGTGGCGCAAAGAAGACCACGCGGCGGTCTACAAATATGCAGCCTTTCTCGTTAAAGGCAAGGGTCCCCAGGAACAAAAGAATGAGTGGGATCTCTTTTCCGTGAAAGGCTATCAGGGCGGCACATCTGTTATGCCCACGCCTGAATCGTTAGGTTACTAACCCGATCATTTCATGAAACTTGACGAAAATTTCTTTAAGTGCCTTAAGGTGACAGGAATTATCGAGATACCACAAGTGAATCAAAACGGTACAGGTCGTCATAATAGAATGGCGATTTATTTGACTCGTCAAGTTTCACCCTTCGGGCTTTCCCGATCGACCCTGGTACAGCGTTATTCAGCCTTCGCAGTAAATTACTACGACTCCAGCCTGAAACGCCTTGCGCCAGAACCGATTGGGTTCGTGAAATCTTCGGGCTAAAGATCTGACCATCCCGGTGTCTCGTTGCATAGACGCCGGGATGGTCTTTCTCATAAGAGGTTTAATGTGAATACACATGCAAGTCCGGAAATCATTCGAACGGATAATGTAACCAAGAAATTTGGTGAAATGGTGGCGGTTGATCATGTCAACTATTCCCTGTGTGAAAATGAAATTGCCGGTATCATCGGTTCCAACGGGGCCGGAAAAACCACCTTTTTCAATCTCATCACCGGATACTACACACCTGAAGAAGGCACGGTGATTTATGAAGGCAAAGACATCACCGCCTTACCCGCCCAAAAAAGGGTTGCCCTGGGAATGATGCGAACTTTCCAACTCACCTCGACTTTTGATAGCCTGACGGTAACCGACAACCTGGTCCTGTCCTTTATCAGGGCTCACAAAAAACATTCTTTGTTCAACCTTTTTGTTACGCCCCGCAGTCGCCATCGGAACAATGATAAAATCAAAGAATGCCTTGAAACCTTCGATCTTCAACAGGTAGCACAGCGTGATGTCAAGCATCTTTCACTGGGTGAGAAACGGCGACTGGAAATTGCCATGTCCATTTTAGCCGAGCCCAAAGTACTACTCCTGGATGAACCCCTGGCAGGCTTGAGCGAAACGGAAATTAAAGGTGTTCTTGATGTATTGCGGCTGAATGTCAGTAAGCAGACGATCCTTATTGTTGAGCATAAAATTTCCAAAGTTGAAGATTTCCTGGAAAGACTTACCGTCATGCATGAAGGTAAAATTATCGCTGACGGCAAATGCGAAGAATGTCTTAACGCGCCGGAAGTACGCAAAAGCTATTGGCAGATCGATTAATCGTAAATTTTTTATTATAAGGCATCTCAAAATTAAGATTTTGGTTCCCCGCAAAAAGAGCGGGATCTACGTCAAAACCAAGGCGAGCTCAAGTTTCAACCCGGAGACGCCCACAGGAAGTGCCCTTGGGGTGAATACCACAGTATTTTGAGGACTTGAAACGCGAGCACAACACGGAATTTGGGCCAAAAGATAATTTTAAGACAGCTTATAGACAAGGTTCGGAGTACAACATGCCTACCGATGAACTTTTGGTGGTCGATGACCTGAATGTCGCCTACGGGGAATCTAAAGTATTGTTCGATGTTTCGATCCATATCAGGGCGAATGAGATTGTGTCCTGCGTCGGACGAAACGGAGCAGGGAAGTCCACTCTGCTGAAGACTATCGGCGGATTTATCAAACCGACCACCGGCTCGATCATGTTTGCAAATACAAGCCTGGTTGGAATTAAGTCTTACAACATCGCCAAGATGGGCCTCAAGTACATCCCCCAAGACAAGAAGGTGTTCTCTGACTTAACGGTCAGAGAAAATCTGGAACTCGGCAGCTATGCCACCCAGGACTACAACTGGGATAAGGTCACCGAGTATTTCCCCAAACTGAAATCGCTAATGGAACGCAAAGCCGGCTATTTGAGCGGGGGCGAGCGCCAGATGCTGATGATCGGCAGAGCCCTGCTGGGAGATCCCCAGGTGCTGCTGGTGGATGAACCCACGGAAGGTCTTGCCCCGAGTATCGTGACCCAGCTCCAGAACGTTTTTCTGGAGTTAAGCAAAAAAACGGCCCTGGTAATTGTCGAGCAAAACCTGTCCCTTGTCAGTGCCATTTCTGAAAGGGTTTACGCGGTCAAAGAAGGCCGGGTCGTACACGAAATTTCAGATGAAAGTGACATCAAAAGCAATGTCTGTGAACAATTTCTTTAGAAGGCATCTCAAAAAGATTTGATCTAAATGAAGGATTCTTGGATCCTTGAGTCCTTGAATCCTGAAACCCTTTCTCCCAAATAATTGGGAGAATATCTTATAGGCCTTACTCAGTAAAAAAGGAAGCTTCAATGGTTAACATATTCAGGTGGTCCTGGGGACTTCTGCTGGCTTTTTTCTGTTTATTCCTGGTCCGGGTATTTCTGCCGCTACCGTTTGCCAACGAAATTTTAATTTTCGCCATCTATACCATAGGCTGTAATTTCCTGCTGGGGCGGGTGGGTTTCATTTCGTTTGGGCAGCCGGCCTACCTGGCCGTTGGAGCCTATGGCACCGCATTCTACCTCTTTTATTTCGGGTCCAACCCATTTGTGGGTATACTGATAGGTGTTCTCAGTGGTGTGGCCATAGCTCTGCTTGTCGGTCCTTTCTTTGTACGTCTGCGCAGTGATTATTTTGCCCTGGTTAACTTGGCATTGGCCGTTATCATGTTCTATCTATTTGAAAAAATTCTGGCAAAAATCACCCATGGCGACAATGGTCTGTGGTTTCTGACCAACATGACGTCTACGCCCATCATAGACCTTGGCAACCCCAGTGACTTTTTCATTTTCACGTTTTTACTCGCCTTTGGGGTATGGGCTTTATATAAATATCTGGACGATTCCATATTCGGGGCCTGTTGTCTGGCCACAAAAACCAATGAAGACAAACTGAAATTCTTGGGCTACAGCAACTTCAATATACGCTGGCTGGCTTTTGTCATCGCCAACACCACCACCGCTATGGCCGGATCATTATATGCCGTTTATTTCGGCTTTGTAAGTCCGGAAATCACTGCACCGTCCCGGGCCGCAGATCCGGTTATCGTCACCCTGCTCGGGGGCGTTGGCACACTGTACGGTCCCATCGTCGGCGCTTTTGCGTATACAGGCATGAAAGATCTCATCAGTGGTTATATTGCCAACTGGGAACTGTTTATCGGTTTACTGCTGGTCTTTATCATGTTGGCTGGTGAAAAAGGAATCTGGGGTACACTGGAGCCTATTCTTAAAAAGCTTATTTTCAAGAAAAAAAATTCAACCAATTAAACATTCGGAAAACGGCACGTATTATGGATACACAACTATTGATATCTGGCGTCATTTTTGGGTTGAGCATCGGCAGCGTTTTTTTTCTGTTGGCCATCGGTCTTTCTCTGTGCTTTGGACTCATGCGCATCATCAGTCTTGATCAACTTCTGTACTATGCCATCGGCGCTTACATTACCTATGCCCTGTTCCGTTCTACGGGAAGCGTGTGGATCGGTGTTTTAGGGGGTATGGTCATTTCTGGTCTTGTCGCTTTTGGTGTGGAACGTTTTATATTTTTACGGATATACGAAAGAGACATCACCTTTACCATGATTGCGTCTTTTGGAATTCTAATCGCCGGCGTGGGAGCAATCAAATATGTCTGGGGTCTGGCGCCGTTGCCGGTTCCTTCTCCCATTGGTGCTATGGCAACCATTCTTGGGACGGAAATACCGGTCTATCGCCTGGTGGTCATTGTCATCTCCATTCTGGTGTATGTCGGCATCTGGGCCTTTTTGAACAAAACCATTACCGGTAAAGCCATAAGGGCCGGGATCGAAGATATTGAGCATGTGGAAGGCCTGGGAATCAATGTATACAAGCTGTTTACGACAACCTTTATCATTGCCGGTGTGCTGTCCGGATTGGCGGGCGGTCTGCACGCCCCCCTGATAATGGTGGATCCTCAGATGGGGCTGGAAGTGCTGCCCTTTGTTTTCATGGTGGTGATTATCGGTGGCCTGGGAAGCATCAAAGGCACCCTGGTATCGGCCTTCATCGTTGGCCAGGTCATTTCCCTGGGTGCCATCATTTACGGGCCCCTGGCTCAAATGGCGCCCTTTGCCATCATGTTGCTCATCCTGTTGATAAAACCCACCGGTCTTTACGGCAGTAAACTCTTGAAACGATAAGGATGGCGATTTTGAATCAGAAAATAGGCGTCATTGGTCTAGGCATCATGGGGTCCGCCATTTCAGCAAATTTGCTCGAGGCCGGTTTTACGGTGACGGGGTATGATATTCGGCCCGAATCTATCCAAGCCCTGGAAGACCAGGGCGGCAGCGGCGCCGGATGTGTTCGAGAGCTGGCCGATGATTCCGATGTCGTCATTACCTCACTGCCCAGTGTGGCTGCTCTCCAGGATGTCGTCAGTGGTCCTGATGGGCTCCTGACAGCAGCCAAAACAGGCTTGATCGTTGTCGAGGTCAGCACATTTCCCATCGCGGCCAAGCAGGAAGCCTTTGAAATGCTGAAAAAAACCGGTACGGTAATGCTCGACTGCCCCCTGAGCGGCACCGGTGCCCAGGCAGTTACCAAAGATCTGGCTGTGTATGCTTCCGGGGATCGCCAGTTATGTGAAAAATGCCAACCCGTATTTGACGGCTTTGCACGGGTCAATTATTATATCGGCGAGTTCGGTACCGGCTCCAAAATGAAATTCATTGCCAACCTGCTGGTAGCCATTCACAACGTTGCTTCTGCCGAAGCCTTTGTCCTGGGGAAAAAGGCGGGTCTGGATCCAGAACTCATTTATAAGGTCATCAGCGACGGGGCCGGCACCTCACGCATGTTTGAGGTAAGAGGCCCAATGATGACGACCGGAAAATATGACGAAGCCACCATGAAAGTCGGTGTGTTTCAAAAAGATCTGGATATTATCACCGCCTTTGCAAAAACCCTTCATTGTCCCACCCCGTTGCTTTCCACCTCCTGCCAAATTTACACCCAGGCCCTGGCCGGCGGCCGATCTCAACAGGATACCGCTTCGGTCTGCGCCGTTCTGGAAGACATGGCAAACGTGAACCGCAACAGCGGGTGCTAAGCCCGTCACTTGCCGCAATAATTCTTCGTCAAGTTTCATGAAATATGGGGGTCAGCCAGAAAATTTCACGAACCTGATCGGTTCTGGCACAAGGCATTTCATCCTAAAGCCGTAGTAATTTACTGCGAAGGCTGAATAACACAGTGCCAGATCCGATCAGGAAATCCCGGAGGGTGAAACTTGACGAGTCAAACAGATAGCCATTCCTTTATGACAAAGCGTACCTTTTTAATTAACTTTTGATAACTTGATAGTTTTCTGACATACAAAGTTAACGAAGAATTCTTCGTCAAGTTTCATGAAATATTCGGGATAGACAGATGGGTCATGATGCTTTCAATGGTCATGGGCATGACAGGCGGCGGCTCCAGCCCTAATCGGATCAACACCCCCCGTGTAACGTCTTCAGGTTTTGCGTCCTGGGGCAGTTCACCCACCACGTGTTTTACCTCGGCGTCAACCCGGTCGAGATAATTTAGACTGGTGGTCAACGCCTCCCGGATCTCATTTCCCACGAAAGGCTTTTCCACCCAGGCCAGGTACATTTTTTTTACGTCTGAAAGATCCATCAGCCGTTTCAATGAATTGCGTGTCTGGACCAAATTATTATAAAGTGGAAGACCGTCAACCGGCTGAATCACATCTCCCGCAATCAAAGAACCGTCCTGGGGGCAAAACAGGCAAATGGATCCAGGTGAGTGGCCGGGTGTGAAGATAACCCGTAAGGTTGTCCCGCCTCCAAGATCGATTTCGTCGCCATCCTTTAATTTCTGGTGAACCTGGATGGATTGACCAGCCAAAGAGTAAAACCCATGCACCGGCCGTTCATTGAATTGAATCTCAAGAGATTCTATCCAACGAGCTGCTTCCGCATGACAGGCAAACCTCGCCTGGGTTGTCTCTTTGAAATAGGTATTTCCTCCCACGTGATCAGGATGTTCGTGGGTGTTGATGACAAGCTTTATATCCTTGACTGACAAGTCCATTTCGGACAGTGCCGTGGAAATGAAATGCTCATTACCAACGGTTCCTGTATCCACCAGGCACAACTCCTCCCCGGTGATGATATAGCTGTAGACAACCCGGTCGACTTTCTTCTTTTTGTTGACCGGCAATTGAAACGGGATACGTATGGGGTGGATTTTTGAGTTCATTTTCTACTCCCTTCTTATTACGCTGCCAGCTATAGGGGTTGCCAGAAAAACGTTCCGATTGAGGACCGTTTTTCTGCTACAAACCCTTATGCCGCCATCCTATTTTCGGAACATTATTATGACAAGCGGTATGGATCCCCCCGGGCATGCCCGTGGTATGCTGCGAAGGCGGGGCACGAAGTGAAGCTTTAGCGCTATCCAGAATGGCGCTGGATGCCCCCCGCTAACTGCTTGCCGGGGCAGGCTTATCAAGTTTATCCCCGACCGGATCGGGGATCCGGCATGACGGTGTTTGGTGATTTAGTTTCTGGACGAATATATCACGATTGCCATAGATACGTCTCTTTTGCCTTTTGGCTGACGCTACGGCGGCTGACGGCAAACAGCCGGTCGCCTGTTTGCAAGTTCGAGCGGATGGTTGACGTTATTTGCCGGATCAATTTCGAAACGCGATTCTGAAATGGAAAAATAGAAAATCTATCATAACGTTTCATGATACATACTGTCTGTAGGTTATGGCGCCCACAGGGCAATCCTCTGCCACGTCCTGAATACAGCTGATGTCATCAACAACAGCTTGAATTGCATGGGCCTTCATGTCCAGGCGCATTTCAAAATATTCACAACGTGTGCAGGCCACACAACCAATGCAGGCATCCGAATCCAGTTTTATGTTGTATGCCATATCGCTCCGCATAAGATCATGACAATAAACGGTCGGCAACACCCTCATCGGTAATCAGCACATCCAGATACTTCCCATTCAGGGCACCGACAATACCGTCCAGCTTTTCCTCGCCAAAAGCGATACCCACCTTGTGCTTGGTACGTTTCAACTCTTTCAGAGTCAAACCGATGACACGATCATCCCAATCTGAAGCACATGGCTTACCACTGATATCAAAGCAGCGACCGCATATGGCACCCACCGCTCCGGCTTTTTTCAATATCCTATAGTCTTGTACTTCCATCATGCCGGACTGTCGGAGCAATCCCTGCCGGTTAAGCAGTCCAATGCCAACCAGAGCCAGATCTGTTTTGCGTGCGATGCTCAATATCTCGGCAACACTTTTCTCTTTTAAAAGGGCTTTTTTTGTCTGTTTATCCTTGACCACCACAGGAGATTGCAGAAAGAGCGGTTTAGCGCCCAGCTTCTGCCCCAGCATCATGGTAAGCATGTTGGTATCGGTTCCTTCAATGCTCCCCATGCCACCACTGAGCTGAATAATGGTCAAATTTCCAGCATCCATCTCATCGATATTGCTGATCATGTGCCTAAGCGTTCGGCCCCAGGTGACACCCAGCATCTTGTAGTCAGTGGCAATCCTGCTAAGATACCGGGCACCGGCCTTTCCAATTTGATCAAAGGGTGTCTCCCCATTATATGCAACAGTCCTGACCACTATGGTTTTCTTGAGACCATATTTCTTGGCCAGCGCAATCTCCATTTCTATGAGATCGCTCATGGGATCGTTAATCGTAATGGAAACAATCCCCTCTTCAACCGCCTTTTTGAGCATACGGCCGACTTTGAAACGGCTGACACCCAAGAGTGTGGCAATTTCCTCCTGGGTTTTTTTCTCGTTATAATACAAATAGCTTATTTCTATTATATCCCGTCGGCCGAGACTGCGCATAGATGGTTCCCTGTAAGGATTGCTTTGCTTTGGCAATTAAGTATTTTTTTAAGTGGGTGTGGTTACCTGCCAACCAGGCTGGGCACAGATGTTCCAGCCCGGTTGGAGAAAGGCTTAAACCATACATAATTTTCACAGACCAGATCCTTCTGGTTTCATGAAAAATCGGTTTAATAGGCACGGAAGTCGTATTCCCGGGTCTTGATCTCGACCGGAAATTTTCTGACTTCATTGATAAAATCCCGCAGGTTGTCTGAGGCTGCTTCAAAAATCTTTTCACCTTTTTCAACACTGGCTAAAAGTGGGTTGCCGATGGTGGCTTCGTCACCATATTCATGGTGCTCCATGGGGATAAAAATATTTTCGGTACCCTGAAAGACAACCGTGGGGACACCGTCTTTTTTTGCAAATTCAGGTCCAAGCCACGCGGGTGCGTGGGCCTTGTGATTTTTGGCACGGTCCATATGGCAGGCCTTTTCGTTATAAGCCAGACACTGTGAGGTTTCCATTTCACCGGAATGCCAGCCGACTTTTTCTTCCAGCAGGTGGGCAATTACCTGTGTTCGACGTTCGGTGGGGGTCATATACCAGGCCACAAATGCACCCGACTCATAACGCAGCCGACGCAGGGCTTCATCAACCACTTTGGTGTTGGAAGCATGCTGGCTGATAAAGATCAATTTGTTAAATCCGTGAAAAACAAGACTTTTGCCGATCTCGTAAACAATACGCCGAAGGGTCTCACCCGTGAAAGTCAGTGAACCTACGCCCTGATTGATTTCACCCATGTGATGTGGGGAATAACCTACCGGAATAAGGGGTGTGTAGGGTACTTCAGCCTTATAGGCAGCCCTTCTGGTGGTTTCAATCGATGCAATCGAATCACAGGCCAAGGGAATGTGCGGTCCGTGTTTTTCCTGACTTCCGATGGGAATCAGGGCAATGTCTGTGGTTTTCAAAATTTCCTTTACATCCGGATACGACATCTCTTCCATTGCATACGTCCAAAATTTCTCAGCCATTTTTCTTTCTCCTTCCTGAAGTATTAAACAGTTACATGGGTTCATTGCCTTGTGCTCAACAAAAATGCTCATATGAGCGCTATCTGCTCTTTTGTTCATTATAAATAAATCAGTTCCCCAAACTTGTCAAGAAAAAAACGGACCTATAATCCAAACAGAGCCGCCACCCGCAGAGCGATACGCTAACTCACTATTCTACATTCCTTGTTCGATATTCGATATTTTCTTTTTTTACTTTCACCGGATCGATAGAACCTTTCCGGGTACTCCGCCAGAGGCGGCGGCTTTAGAGAGGTAAGATCTTTTAACTGGAAAGGTGGGCTGAAGTAATGCTGTTTGAAGCAAGACTAAGATCAATGGGTCTTTTTACAGATTCTAAAGATATGAGGATCCTTCTATGCCCAAACCATAACCGACACTTGTAAACGCATCGGTTTGGTTGATTTTTTCTTTTCCAAACAGCGCCTCAAAATACTTTTTTAAACATACAATGTATGACGAACCACCGGTTAAAAAGACCCCGTCGATATCTTGGGGAGACAAGGATGCATCTGCCAAAGTTGCTTCAACACATTTTGCTATTTCTTTGATATCTCCATCGATAATTTCTTCAAATTCAACTCTTGTGACATCTTCTTCAATTTTTTGTCTCAAACCCTCGAAAACGATTTGTGACGCAGGCTGACTGGAAAGTTCGATTTTATTTTTCTCGATAGCCTGGAATAACATGTACCCATAATTGTCTTCAATTAAATTGATAAGATTCTCTAACAATTCTGGTTTGTCAGCCCTCATTTTCATTTCACGAATACTTTGCAGTGTTTTGGGTAAGCGAAGTTGTGGTATCAAGTGCCATTTGCAGAGATTTCTTATCAGAATTTTTGGAAACCCCACGGAATAGTCGTCCATAAAAGCTTTGATACTGACATCTTTTCCAAAATGCACAGCAATTTTTTCCCGCATTACCTGTGAATCAAATGTATCACCGCCGATATAGACACCATTTAATGATAAAATATTTTCCCTACTGCCATGTTCTCTTTTTTCCTGCCCCCCCTTAACTTTCATAATCGTAAAGTCTGAGGTGCCCCCGCCAAAATCACCGATAAAAATAATTTTTTCTTCTTTTGGAGAAAGACTGCTTTCATAGGACAATGCGGCTGCGATGGGTTCATATTGCATATGAATATGTTTAAATCCGGCTTTCCTGGCCGCCGATTTCAATCTTTCCTCGGCAAGTTTGTCCTTGTTCTTGTCTTCGGAAAAGAAAACAGGTCTTCCAAGTACAACGCTGTCAACCACTGCATCGATATATTTTTCCCCTTCGCTTTTCAGTCTTTTTAACAATATTGCAATCAGATCATCGAGTTTATAATATTTCCCCCGTATTTCAGTGGAATGAAAGCTTTCGTCCGGCAAAAAGGCTTTGATGGATTGCATAAATCGACCATATCCATCATTTTCAATATAATTATCAATCGCTTCCTGGCCCACGAAAAACGCTTTTTCCTCCGGATCAAAATAGATTACGGATTTTAATGTGCTCCCTAGAACATTGAAAGGATCCACATCCACAACCGTTACACGGCCGTTGACATTTACTGCCAGGGCAGAATTTGTCGTGCCAAAATCTATTCCAAAAATTATTTCCGACATATTGGACAAGCTCCTGTTTGTTGATTTACTAAAAGACCCGTTTAAACAAACAGAATAAAATAATACCTATTCATTTTTCGTCAACTCATTGCAGCAAGCCGCCAAGAATGTTCTGCCGAACAGTAGCGCTTACGGGGAATGCGCTCGCTATTACCGTTCAAGCCGATCTCTTTAAAAATGAAAGTCACCGTGCATTTACCGTAGCAGGTTCTGGACCGGCGTTTTTGGCCTGGCAGGATAGAAAAAACTAAATGTGATCCATCAAAATAGAGTGGCCCCTGTTACATTCTGAAAGGGCCACAAAAAATGAAAGGAGGTGTAAAAGAGCGAAAAAGTTAAATCCCCCAGGTTAAAAGTATAATTACACTATATATTGTATAATATAGACTAATTAATGTTATATATATTATAATTATATATAACATTGAAGCGCATTCACTGTACGTTTGATCATTCGGTATTGTTTAGAATTTCGAATTTCGTGCTTCGGATGTGGAACCACCACCATCGGCATAACCAAAGATCTCTGGCCTAGAGGACCAGGCTTTGGGTTGCGCCTATAAGGAGCTTTATCACAAAACATATGAACCAGAGAATTGAAGAACCCCGCAGCAAGCTACCGTGAATGCGCTCGCTGTTTCGGTTCAGACGGCAGAAGTCAGGGGATGGAAGAACTTAGATGTCGCTTCGCTCCTACAACGTTATCTTCTTTTTGACTGAGCCGAAGGCGGATAAATTGGGCTCCGGTCTCTCCCAGAACCTACGCTTACACACCAAGATATCTCTGTTTTATTTCCTGGTCGGTGTCCAGTTCCGAGGGGCTGGAGGAATGGACAATGACACCCTTGTTGATGATATGCACATAGTCGGCGTTCTTGAGAGCAAAGCGCAGGTTCTGCTCCACCAGGATGATCGTCATGC
>JAHEIB010000157.1 GCA_024639645.1 Deltaproteobacteria bacterium | reverse complement strand
ATCGGGGCCTGCGGGATTGAGCTGTGCAGGGGAGCTGGCCAAGGACGGCTATCAGGTAACGGTTTTTGAAGCACGCAAAGAGCCCGGTGGTGTACTGCGCTATGGTGTTGTTTCATTCCGGTTTGACCTGGATTTCCTGGCGGCGGAGATGGCGGACATCAAAAATCTGGGGGTTCAATTCAAGTGTTCCTCCCCCATTGACAGCAGGGTAGGCGCAGAGGATCTTCTCAAGAAAGGCTATCAGGCGGTGTTTCTGGCACCTGGATTGTGGGATGCCGTGAGCCTGAAAGCTGCGGGACCACACATTAAGGGCCTTTACAGTTCTGTGAAATATCTGGAGGGATTGCGTGACGGGCGCTTGGAATCCCTGGCAGAGGAAATTGAAAACAGAACAGTGGCCGTCATCGGTGGTGGTTCCGTGGCGATGGACTGTGTGGAATCGGCTGCCAGACTGGGGGCCAAAGATGTTTACCTTGTCTACCGACGCTCTTACACCCAGATGCCGGCTGAAGAAGATGAAAGAATCGAGGCACTGCAGAAGGGCATCCACTTTTTACTATTGAACCAGCCCGTGGATTTTGTCATCGACGACAACAAGTGTATCAAGGGTATTAAACTTATCCGTACGGCCCTGGGCGGCGTGGATGCCTCTGGCCGGCGTTCACCTGTCAACATCGAGAACTCCCAATGGATTCTGGACACTGACGTGGTTATAGAGGCCATCGGCAACAAGGCTGATGACCAGTCACCGGCGTGGTACCCAAACGTAAAGCTGAACGCCAAAAATTTGATTCAGGTAGATTCCGAGACAGGCAAAACGTCGGTGCAAGGCATTTTTGCTGGTGGTGATATCGTCAGGGGACCGGCGCTGGTGGTTAACGCCGTACAGGACGGGAAAATAGCAGCCCGGTCGATAAAAGCCTATTTGAGCTCGTTGTAGCGCTTCAGGTATAAGTGATTGCGATTAAGACCAAAAAAATCACGAAAGCACGAAATTTTTCTATACTCTTTTTCGTGTTTTTATCCTTTCGTGATTTCATGACAAAAGAATAGACATCTCCCAAGCAAACCGGGATGGCCGCTTCGTTTTAGCCTGGTTGTCAGGGTTATTTCCAATATAATAGGAGGAAACATCGTGTCCAGTCAACCCATCGATTTATCCATTGAATTCTGCGGGAAGACCTTTCAGAACCCTTTTCTGCTCTCTTCGTCACCGGTATCCAACAGTGCCGAGATGGTTGCCCGGTCTTTTGAGGCTGGTTGGTCCGGCGTAGTATTCAAAACGTTGAACTCAGATCGGCTGGAAATCATTCATCCGTCCCCACGAATGAACGCTTATCATTATGGTGCCAAACGGGTCGTGGGGGTTCAGAACGTAGAGCAGATTTCCGATCGGCCGTTGAAGGACAACCTGGCCGATTTTCTCTATCTGAAAAAACATTATCCGGCACACATTTTGATATCCAGTATCATGGGGTTTTCGAATGAGGAGTGGGCCTACCTGGCCAAGGTTTCCGAGGACAATGGCGCAGACATGCTGGAACTCAATTTTTCCTGCCCCCATATGTGCATCGAGGGATCGGGGCATCATGTGGGCCAGGCCTTTGAGCTGATTGAGAAATTCACCAGCACGGTCAAGAACACGGTTTCTATCCCGGTGATTGCCAAGATGACCCCCAATATTACGGATATGACGGAACCGGCTATATATGCCAAAAATGGCGGTGCTGATGCCATCTCCGCCATTAACACGGTGAGTGGCATATCAGAAGTCGGTCTGGAAGATCTGGTTCCAAAACCGAACATATTCGGCATAGGCGCTGTCAGCGGGACATCCGGGCCAGCCATCAAACCCATCGGGCTGCATTTCATTGCCGACATGGCCAGGTGTGAAGGACTCGCGTTGCCACTCTCCGGCATCGGGGGCATCGAGACCTGGGTTGACGCCCTGGAATACATCCTGCTGGGTGCATCGACCATACAAGTCACCACCGGCATCATGCATTATGGCTACAAAATCGTCGAAGACATGATCGAAGGGATGTCGGACTTTATGGCACAGCGCAATGTGACAAAGGTCGGCGATCTGGTGGGCAAGGCACTGCCAAATCTGAAAACCACCGATCATTTTGATCTGAACCGCCAGGGTATTGCTCAGTATGATCTGGATAAATGTGTGGGGTGTGGTCAGTGCTACACCGTGTGTACCGATGCCGCCGGCCAGGCTATTGAGTGGGAAGCAGCAGAGCGCAGACCAAAACTGATGGAAGAGAAGTGTTTGAGCTGCATGCTCTGCAGCTTTGTTTGTCCCGTGCCCGGGTTGATCTCATTTAAGGAGATGCCCGAAACATGGAGCCGTGATGAAACCAAGGTGATGGATAATAACCTGAAAAATGAGATCAAGCTTGAAGCATTTACCAAGGAGGGACCCAATGAGTGTACTTATTAAAGGTGGTACGATTGTAACCACGACCGGGCGTTATGTCGCGGACGTGTATGCGGAAGATGATAAGATCAAATCCATTGGAAAGAACCTTGCCGTCGAAGCAGATGAAACCGTCGATGCAGGGGGTAAATACGTGCTACCCGGCGCCATCGATCCCCACACACACATCTCCATGCCGTTTATGGGAACAAGTGCCCAAGACGACTACGAAACCGGCACTATTTCAGCCGCGTGTGGGGGTGTCACCACGGTGGTCGACTTTGATCTGCAGCAAAAAGGTGAATCCCTGTTGGAGGCCCTGGAGCGGAAAAAATCATGGGCGGAAGGAAAAGCAGCGGTAGACTTCTCTTTGCATCCAGCTGTCATGGATCCGAGACCGGAGGTTATCGAGGAGGTCAAGAAGGCAATCCTGGACTATGGCACCCCCAGCTTTAAAATATTTATGGTATATGATTTCAGGGTGGATGATGCCACCATGATCAAACTTTTGGAGGAAACAAAAAAATACGGCGGGCTGGTACAGGTCCACGCAGAAAATGTCTATATCATTCAGCACATGAACGAAATGCTCGAAAAGGAAGGAAAGCTGGCACCTTATTACCATGCCGTCAGCCGGCCCAATATTGCCGAAGAAGAGGCTGTTTCCAGGGCTGCCAAAATGGTGGAATTGACCGGTTCAAGGATCTATATTGTCCATCTTTCTTCCAAAGAAGGGCTTTTCAAGGTTAAAGAAGCCCGGGACCACGGTATTGAAGTGTTTGCAGAAACCTGTCCCCAGTATTTACTTCTAAATGAAGATCGCTACAAGGAGGCGGATTTTAATGGTGCCAAGTACGTTATGTCACCACCGCTGAGAACAGAAGAGAGCAGCGAAGCCCTGTGGGGAGGCTTGAAGGGTGGGGATGTCCAGGTGGTCGCAACGGATCATTGCCCGTTTGACTTCCATGGTAAAAAGGACATGTTTGGAAAGGATGACTACAAAAAAATTCCCAATGGTGCGCCAGGCATCGAGACACTTCTCATGCTGATGCATACAGAAGGTGTCGTCAAAGGCCGCATTAGTCTCGAGCGAATGGTGGATGTTCTTTCTACGGGAACTGCCCGGATGTTTGGATTGAAGGACAAAGGTGAAATCATCGTGGGCAAGGATGCCGACATTGTTGTATTCGATCCGGAACAGGCGTTTACAATCACCCAGGATAAACTTCACATGAATGTCGACTACACGCCTTATGAGGGCATGAAAATGACCGGTATGCCGCATGCTGTCTATTCCAGAGGTAAACGCGTTGCAGAATGGAATGGCGAGCAGCTTGCCTTTGTCGGCGAAATCGGCAGGGGTCGATTCGTTAAACGAGAACCGTTTGAGGGGTTTTAATCTGGATATTCATGTTCAAGCTATAAGCTATAAGCTGTAAGCCATAAGCCGCTAACTGCTTAGAGCTTAATCACTAAGCTGCTTAAAGCTTATATCTAATGGCTTATAGCTATAGGGTAACCATATGTTCACTTATGCACTGACAAGAAAGCCCGGTCCTGATTTCAGCAAGGGTTTGACAACGTCGCTTCTCGGAACGCCCAGCTATACACTGATCAAAAAACAACACGATGCATATGTGGAGACGCTGGAGAAACTCGGTCTCGAGGTGATACTTTTGGACCCGCAGCCCGATTATCCGGACGCTTATTTTGTTGAGGATACGGCCGTGGTGACACCGGAAGTGGCTGTGATAACCGTTCCCGGTGCCATCTCCCGGCAGGGTGAACAAACGAGTATCGAACCTGTCTTGTCACGATTTCGAAATATCGAGAAGATCCAGTTGCCTGGGACTGTGGATGGCGGGGATGTGCTCATGGCGGGCGATCGTTTCTTTATCGGTATTTCCGACCGGACCAATACCGAGGGCGCACACCAATTGGGTGCCATCCTTGAATCATACGGCTATGTGTGGGATACCATCTCAGTTGGAGCGGGGCTGCACTTGAAATCAAGTGTCAACTTTGTGGGGAAAAACACCCTGATTCTAACGAAGGTATTTCAAAATCTGAATCTTTTTGACAGTTTTGACAAAATTGTCCTAAGAGAAAAAGAGACATACGCTGCCAACACGCTGCGACTTAACGACTCTCTCATCATGCCCAAGGGATACCCGACCGCGAAAGAAAAGCTGTCCGGGATTGGGGTGCCGATCATCGAACTGGATGTGAGCGAAGTGGCCAAAATGGATGGAGGTCTGACCTGTTTATCCTTACGTTTTTAACCCGGATATGCCTATCGTAAAATTGTATGAAAAGGAAATGACGATGCAAGAGAAAGCACCCAATTGTGCCCGATGTCCCTATAAGGTTTCGGACCGGATTTGCCGCACAAAAGAGGGCAATGCGCCTGATTTCTGCCCCACAAAAAATATGTCGGCATGCGTGGGGCAAAGCCTGAAAGAATACCACAGGATTGATGGTGTTGGGGAATTTGCCAAACAGGCATCCATACAGGAAGCAGAGGGCTATATGAACCGTGAGCACGGATATGGGCATGTTCGTGCTCAAAAAACACGTATCGAAGAAATTATGGGGTTTGCCGAGAAAATGGGTTACAAACACCTCGGTCTTGCTTTCTGTATCGGCCTGAGAAAAGAGGCCGATGTTGTTGAGAAGGTTTTTTCAGCTGCTGGGTTTGATGTGATTTCAGTTGTCTGCAAGGTGGGCAGAACCGCCAAAGAGCAGATCGGGGTCGCGAAAGAACAGCAGATCGACCCGAAGGCGGAAGAGGCCATGTGCAACCCCGTTTTGCAGGCCATGGTCTTGAATAAGGCCAGAACGCACTTCAATGTGCTGCTTGGCCTGTGCGTTGGTCACGACTCTTTATTTTTTAAATATGCCGAGGCGCCCTGTACCGTCCTTGCAGTCAAAGACCGATTGCTCGGTCACAATCCGCTGGCAGCCGTTTACAATATCGATCACTACTATCGGTGTCTGGTGAAAAACTGACCTGAAAACTTAAGAACAGCTTACGTCCAGTAAACGCTGCCTGACAGATTCAAAAACATCACCAAACCGCAAAATACCTGTAACCTTACCGTCTGCATTTTTCACTATCAGTGGCTGGTGAACGCCCATGACAAATAAATGCATTGCCTTTTCAAGGGTGTCTGTTTCATTGATATATTCAGCTTTTTCAGGGACATGCATTACATCGGAAACCGTTAAGCGGCTGCCGCGATCGCAAATGGTTTGCGTGGGTTCTATCCATAAATTAAAATCTTTGACGGCTTTCATGACAAAATCGGCCGTAAGGGTGCCCAATTCTTGCTGCTTTTCGATCTTTTTATAGTTGGGCTCCAGGTTCCGAAAAACATCGAGCATGGTTACCTTGCCAATAAAGACACCATCTGCATCTACCACAATCGCATCTCTATGGGCGTGTCCGATATTGGATTTCCGGGTCTGTTCCAAAGACTGCAAAACCTCCACCAGACTGTTTTCCTTTTGAACCGTCACGTAATTCGAAATGGGGATCATTGTCTCTTGCACTTGAATCTTATTCATACAGGCTCCTATCTCAATCATGATTGGGGTGGGAAAACATACGCTATTATGGATCGCTATATAGCACAAATGACTTAAAATGAAAAATTATTTACGGGCTTCGGATCCGGCTTTCTTTATGGTCTCCAAATACATTTTGATGATGGGGGAAGCCTCGGGCGGATGCCATTTTGTATTCCTGGGGTCTTCGTGCCAGGTGTATGGCAGATGAACCACCTCACCCGGATTTTCTGCAGCATCCAGAACCGACAATGCTTTCATGAGCACTTGCCGTTGCCCCTCTGCATCGTTCACTTCACCCACGACCCGCCCATAAGGGTATTCGATGGCCGCAATACGGGGTATCCCGATTTCCCTGTTGAATTCGGGTGTCATGGTGAGAAGGATGGTGGAAAGCCCATTTTCTTCTATAAACCGTGCAACCAGTCCCACGGACCGGCAGCACAAGGGTCAGGCCGGGGTGAGAAAAACGGCTTCCACCCCTTCGGATTTCATGCCTGACACAACCTTGGGCATGGTTTCTTCCAGCAGGACGGTTGGATCTGTTTGATATCCATAGTAGGAATAGGTGGTGGGGGCCAACGCGCCGATAACACCATTGGTTTCGAATTCCCGAAAGCGTTTTAACGGCAGGGTTACATTCATATCCTGTTGAATATAATCCGTGTTTACATGCAGATGATTAATATGGATGTCGGTTTCCTTTGCCGATTTCGGTATTTTTCTGTATGAGGGATCTCCCCACATGGGTTCCTGTTTTTCCCGCTGCATGTCAAAATCCGGATCAGTTTTCATGTTGATACCGGCGGAGGTCATCAAAGAAAAAATGGTTTCGGAAACCGGTTTTTTCAGAGGTGTCCAGGGGATTTGACCATCGAATTCCTTGTCGGGTATGGTTTGACCGATCCAGGCGCTGAGTGATGGCGGCATGAAATAGAATCCATTTACTTTTTTGGCTGTTACGGACATTTTTTGCCTCCCAAGAATAAAATCGTTTACGGTTTTATTATCAAAAGTTATTGCTTATTGCCAGTTGAAATGAACAATGGCGAATCTGTTTTCGATTCATTGAAGGTGCTGCTACAATGTTGAAATAGCCGATTATCATTGAGGGATTCGGCTTAGCGTTTTAATAATGAGCTCGAATATTTTTAGTTCTTAAATGCCGCTTAGTTGTGGAATTACTCCCAAGTGGACAATCCAAGTACGGTTAAGGTTTCTCGGATTATGCCAACAAATTGATATTAAGTGAGATCCAATTTTCTGTTACACAAACTTTAATCTTGTTTGATAGGCGAGAGTGATCAAATCTCAAGGGTTTAACCAAATCAGTTCTTATAGATTTCGTTTAGTAGCCTTTTTACGAATACACCAAAGAGTCTATCCTGATTTGCCCTGGTCAGCAAGATCGCGGTCGCTCCGGTTGTGCAGGCCAAAGGCATCGAACTGGTCCGCCAAACGGTTGTAGAATTCGACAATGTTGTTAGGAAAATGCGGTCATAGCCGAGGAATCGGCGGCGGCTTCTCGGATGATGAGCGATCACGCTGAGCCTATGAAAATATTGGTCGCGGACATGTCGGCTATGGTTTAGGGGCAGCGGCGGGACCACAACGCCGAAAAACACGATACAACCCGGCGGCTTACCAAAGCAAGACGATACGCATCGGCCTGAAATATAAAAGGTGCGACCAAAGGCGCCGCTTCAGGTTGCTCATGTACCTGAAAAGGATTTTGAGGACTTTTAAGGGCTCCTAGTCCATAGGTCGGGGTTGATTATTTTTAAACCGCGCACGCGACGGTCCAATATAGACAGCCGCGTGCGTTTATGCCCCAAGCCCGATATGGTCAGGCAACTGCCGTGCTGTAATCAAGTTTGAGGGCGGTTTTATGATAGGATGCTTTGAC
>JAHEIB010000156.1:3710-7941 GCA_024639645.1 Deltaproteobacteria bacterium | reverse complement strand
AGACACCTGCCTTTGTAGGCATGAATCGGTTTGGCCTTGATGGCTCCAGCCGGTCGATACCGATATCCATAGATCCTGCCGCGTGTCATCAATTCATTCAGAAATTCGGATGCCAGCGTTTCGTGTAAATCGGTAGGGATGTAGCGCAGGGCGTTCTTTAACGAAATTTCGGTCTGTTTTGTTGTCAGACGGAACCCGCGGTCCGGTGCCCGGCGAATATGTTTTTCAAATATCAATGGTTCAGGAAGGTTGTTATCCAGTTCAACCATCATGGTGTTGTCAGCAGAGGAATGGCTTGTCATGCAACCTCCTTTTTATTAGAAATGGAAAATTGTTTCTTGCAGAGATGCAATGAAGCTGTATATACAATTAGAGATTAGTTATGACCATCGCCCTGAACTTGTCAAGATAAATCTGCTTTCAACAATCCATATTGGGTGGGACTATAGAAAGCCTGCAAAATGAGTGTATCTATCTTAAATAAAAACATATTATGACTTATCAGGGGGGCATCCTTAAGACACCATAATCGAATCGATTTCGAGAAATTTTTGGCAGTATATACAGGTCTATTGACTACAGGACAAGGCAGCGCAATGAAAAAAAAGTATCCCAAGTACGAAAAGATAAAGGATTATGTCATCAAAGGCATCAAGGCACGAAACTTCACGGATGCCGTACCCTCGGAAAATCAGCTGGCGGAAACATTCGGTGTCAGTCGTATGACCGCTAGAAAAGCCATCGATGCCATAGAGAGGGAAGGGTTTGTGGAACGTGTACCGGGAAAGGGAACGTTCGTCAAAAATAAACAGCATTATACCACTGGCTTTTTCCGTGTGAGACCTTTCCAAAAATGGGCCGACGATTTGAATGTTGCTTTGAGCACTGAGGTCCAGGAGGCCCAGTTGGTGGACCCGCCTGTGGAGGTCACCAAACAGCTGGAAACCAGCGATCAATTGATCCGCATTCGACGGCTCTGGTACTTCGATCAAAAGCCGGTACGTTATGAGATCCGTTATCTCAGGCCTGATATATGCGCCGGTATTCTCTGGGAAGACTTAAAAAATGAATCTATTCACAGCATTCTCATGAATAAGTATAAGCTGCAGCTAACCAGAATCAGTCAGAGCATGGAGGCGATTGTTCTTACAGAAGAGACTGCGCCCATCTTTGATGTGCGTCCGGGTTACCCTGTTTTCCACATCAAACGGACGATCTATTCATTTGATGATCCTGTTTCGTATGTGGAATATTTTATGCGGGGCGAGATGGCTTTTCGGGACACCTTTTCACCCCAGTTCGACCCATCCGATTTTTTCAATATCCAGGGACGGGAAGACGTGGCCTCATAAAACGCTTACCCTAATTATGGCTTGACAAGAAGCAAATTCCTATTTTATAGATATTTAGGTTGTATATACAACCTAAATTATTACTGCTAAGGAGGCAATCTATGTCGCTGGAGGAATTGAGTAAATTTGTGGAAGATGGTGAAACAGAGGATGCTCAGGCGCTTGCTGAAAAGCTTTTGAAAGATGGCGTAAACCCTCTTGAAATGATAGCGGAAATGACGAGGACCATGGCACGTGTTGGGGATTTGTTTTCCAAACTGGAAATATTTCTTCCCGAAATCATGCTGGCAGGGGAGGCCTTGTCCGGTGTGGTCGAGGTTATGGCGCCCTATCTGGAAGAGGTGGGTGGTCAGGAAGTCAAAGGCAAAATCGTGATCGGCGTGGTCAAAGGGGATCTGCATGAAATCGGTAAAAATATCGTCAAACTTATTCTGGAAACCAACGGCTTCGAGGTAAAGGATCTGGGATACAACGTGGACCCGCTGACCTTTATCAAAGAAGCAGAGGCCATGGGTGCTGACTTCATTGGTGCTTCTTCACTGATGACCACCACCATGCCGCGTCAGAAAGAGATCATAGAGATATTAAATGCAAAAGGGATAAGGGATCAATACAAGGTTGTTATCGGCGGGGCACCCACCTCCCAGATGTGGGCCGACCAGATTGGTGCCGACCTTTACTGCAAGGACGCCAAGAGCGCTCCGGAACTTTTAACGAATTTGACTCAACGATAAACGCATTGAATCAAATATAGGGTTCGAGGATTCCAGGGGTCAAGGATTCAAGTGACACGAAATGAAGCTTAAGTGCTTAACGCTTAGGTAGTTTTAACAGTTAAGCATCTGATAAAACTGGAAACCTAAACATTAAACGAATTTAAAAAAACAAACACTTGAACCCTCGAGTCCTGGACCCCTCGGACCCTTTTTCCCAATAAAATGGAAAAAGAACCATAAATTAAATAGACTGGATAATTACCAGGAAATATTAGGAGAATACCAATGACAACAGCCTACAGGCACTGGGAGATTCTTGAAAGATCCCAGACCGGTCCCTTTATGGATGAGGATGATTTTCTCCCCAAGCACTTTACGCCGACCCTGAAAAAACTAATCAAAAAGTATGACATCAAATATGACCCGGAAAACCCATGTCCCACAGACGATGCTATGGCTGACAGGATCTGGCAAGCTGCCTGGGAGCTGTTCCGGGATGTGGGATATTATAACACCGATTCCCATAGGCTTATTCAGGTCACCGATGAGGAGATTCGGGAAGCATTGTATATGGCTCATGATCAATATTGGGTAGGTGCCGGAAAGGACGCTGTTTTGTGGAAACACCGTCAGATTGAAGACATGGATCCGCCGTTCTGCATCATGAGCCCGGATATCACCTGCGATGAGCAATACCACCAGTCCATTTGCATGGCATATCTCAAGGAGCCCCTTCTGGACGGTATTTGTGGGCCGATCCTGGAAAAGACCTTTGGTCACCTGATCGAATCTTCGGGTCCTTCCGAAATCAGCGGCTGTATCCAGCACATCACCAACCAGAAACTAGCGGCAAGGCTGCTGGGACGTCCGGGAACCTTTATGGTCGCTGTGGGTACTGCAGAGCACGATAGCGGACAAATTGCCGTATCCGACCAGGAGTGGGGCGTCCAAAAATCAGATGCACGGCTCGTAGGATCTCTGACCGAGTTTAAGACCGCTGACACACTACTCAATCGTTCCCTTCATTATGCCCAGTATGGCTGTTTTACCGGGAATTTGACCGGAGCGATTTATGGTGGATGGTGCGGCGGTTCCGAGGGAACGGCCGTGACCACGGTCGCCTATAGTCTTATCGGTCTGGTGATTCACGGTGCGGTTTTCAATCAGCACTTTCCATTTCACCTAAATTACGGTTCCAACACCACCCGGGAACTGCTGTGGTCCATCGCCATGGCCGGTCAGGCGCTTGCCAGGAACAGCAGGCTGCTGCATACGTCCAATGGATTTGCCAACGCCGGTCCCATGACGGAAATGCTGTTCCGGGAAACTGCGGTTCACGCCATGGTTTCGACAGTTACCGGATGGCACCTGTGGGAGATGGCTTCGACCCGCAACAAGTACAAAAATCGTGCAACACCTCTGGAAGCCAGAATCGGTATGGAGGTGGGGCATGCTGTCGCGCGCCAGGGTTTATCCCGGGCTGAGGTCAATGATATTTCCAAAAAATTGCTGGCTAAATATGAAGACCAGGCCGCAGACGCGCCCATCGGGTGTGAGTATCATGAATGCTACGATGTTGCCAAAGCAGTGCCGACCCAGGAGCATTACGATATGTACCGCAGGGTAAAGGATGAAATCGCGGACATGGGCATTGAGTTTCCTTTCTAAAATAAAATCGCTTTGCGATATTATCATGCGTGCTGATCTTGTTTTTTTAGATAGCTTCTAGCTTATTCGGGTTTTGGTCGTTGAACAACGTTGTGGTGAACGTAAAACGTTTCTATTGATAAGTGTCATGCCGAAAAGCCCAATTACGGATCAAATATTCGAGACCGACGATGGGTCGACAATGCGTATTGTAATCGAACCGGAAGATATCAAACCCACACCTGGGGCCGTTGCACGCTATTTCGGGGGCCCCGGTTATCAAATGACCCCGGTGACCTACCAGAGGGTATGCCAGGGGATACAACAGGCAGTGAAGATGGTAGACGCGGTTGTTTGCTATCGAGCGATTCCCATGGATAAAATTGAAGAAGAATGTGGAATCCTGTTGTCCGAAAGTTCTTATACGGACATTCTTCCCGACAGTACCGATGGTCACGCCCGATATTTTGCAGTTTATGTCGGCACCCTGGGTAGCGCCCTCGAGTCAAGATGCAG
>JAHEIB010000156.1:0-3610 GCA_024639645.1 Deltaproteobacteria bacterium | reverse complement strand
CATGGCCAAACAGATGCTAATCGACGCCACAAGGGGGAAAAAAACGGAAAAAGCCCCCTGGGTTCCATATGCCGGTGTCAACTGTGCCTATCTAATCAATGAACGGGCGGACAGATATTTCAAGGATCCTGATATTCTCTCCCGGGGGGTTGTGCAGGCTGCCAAAACCTATCACGCGGATGGTATCCCCCTCATGTTCGACCTCTCCATAGAAGCGGAATCCATTGGGTGCGAGCTGGAATACTGGGAAGACAATGTGCCTTCGGTGAGGACCCATCCCTGTGAGAAATCAACACCTGAAGAACTCGGGTTGGAAGTGTTTAACAGAACATCCGGTAGGTGGCCCATCATCTTCGAGGCGGCAGCCAAAGCCAAACCGCAACTGAATGAAATGGATTGCGCCATGCTCGGCCTGGTGACAGGTCCTCTGACCCTGGCCTCCCATCTGGCAGGCGTGCGGATTTTTACGGCAGTGAAAAAAAAGAAGGATTTTGCCCACGCTGTTATTGCCTATGCCGGAAAACTATGCGCAGAGTCTGCACGGTTTTATACGGAAATGGGCTGTGACATCATTGCGATCGTGGATCCGGTAGCGTCACAGATTCGACCCGAAACCTTTCAGGAATATGTGACACCCAACTGCAAGGAAGCGGTCACAGCCATACATGATGCGGGTAAAACCTCCAGTTTCTTTATCTGTGGCGACTGTACCAAAGTCATGGAAGATGTCTGTAAGGTCGGGACGCATGGATTTGCCATCGATGAGCAGATGAACCTGAACTTTGTCCGTGATATCGCAAGAAAACATGGCAAAGGTTTTGGTGGAAATCTGAAATTGACCCTTGCCCTCAGCCTGGGTCTTTTATCACCCAGAGAAGATGCCCTGATAAGTCTTGCGGCAGGTGGTACCCATGGGTTTACATTTGCCCCCGGCTGAGATATTCCATTCGATGTTCCGGCGGAACATCTCATCCAGGCCTACGAAGCAAGGGAATGGTACCACGAGCATTATCCCAAGCACCCTGAGCACTAGGCATGGCAGTCAAAGGAGACGGCACGCCTCCGCAGGTTCAGATTTGGAACCGCGTACCAAGCACGCGGTTTTTAGAACAATCAATGTCAGACACATAAAACATTTGAGGCATTAGGTTATGTTGTCGACAATAATTATTAATTTCGAAGCACGAAATTCGAAATTCTAAACAATTTCAAATGACCCAAGCACAAATGGTCCAAACAAGCAATTTTATTTTTTTTCCTGGACCACGTTTTTATCGTTTGAGTATTTTATAATATCATTTGTTTCGTATTTTGAACGGCAATAGCGAGCGCATTCCCCGTAGCTTTCTGCGGGGTTAGCGAGCGAATCAAACAGATAAAATCCTTACCGAGATGCGAAGCACTGCCACACGGCAGAACATTCCCTGCAGCTTGCTGCAGGGCACGCTTCAATTTTGTTGGGGCCGGGTTCAAGTGAGCCATTACGTTTATTGATAAGGGGGATTATAACCGATGGAACATAAAATTCGCATAGACGTTCTTACCCTGGACAGCGTACAGTGTGCGGCATGTGGATATATGATGGAATCGATCGCTGCGCTGCCAAAGGACGTGCAGCAAGTGATTGAATACAAAGAATGGTCCATCAAAACCAAAGAGGGCATCGCCATGTTTACCAGACTCAAGGGAAAGGTGCTGCCCACCATTTGTATTGAAGAGGACCTGGTATTTCAGAGCATTATCCCCCAGTATGAAGAACTGATCGATGCGCTGGTAGAACGCGCAGGCAGCGAGGATTTGAGAGATCGGTTAGCCTCCCTGCGTGATGAAGGCTTTGATTTCGACAATATCAAGGAAAATTTGGATAAAGCCGGCTCCGGCAAGAATCTGCGTACTCATACCTATAAGCCATCTCAATAAAAGGGTTTTGGTTCAAGTTCAAGGCGAAACCGAGCTTCAACCCGCAGGTGCTCGCAGGAAATGCCCTTGGGGTGCATACGCTAGTATTCCGAGGAGTTGAGGTATGGGACCAACACAGAAGTTGGGCAAAAAAACTTTTTTGAGATAGCTTCTAATCTATCAAGGGAGGCTATAATTGGCAGGAAACACGGCAGTCTATCTGATCAGCGGATTTTTGGGGAGCGGCAAGACCACATTTCTCAACCGGATCATCCATGCTTTTCCAGACAATCGAAAACGTATGATCCTTATGAACGAGTTCGGTGAGATGGGGGTGGATGGGGCGCTGGTTGAAAATGATGATCTGGACATGCTGGAAATCAGCAAGGGGTCCATTTTCTGTGCCTGTGTCAAAACCGATTTTATCAAGGGCCTGATGAATATTGCCCAGAATATCCAACCGGATGTATTGATAATCGAAGCGACGGGGGTTGCAAACCCCTCCGACTTGAAGCGAGATCTCAAGTTGTCCATATTTAAAGACCGTTTTCAACTCAGAGAACAGTTCTGTATTGTCGATGCCGGAAATTTTGAAGATGCCTATGACACCTTTGTATCGGTTGAAAAGCAGATAGAATCCGCCACAGTTTTTATTGTCAACAAAACGGATGAGGTGGATGCCGGGACTATTCAGAGGGTAAAACAGATTGTCAGGGAACATCACCCAGACCCTGAGTTTTACGAAACCACCTTTGCTGATATACCCCTTGAAAAATTTATACCGGAATCCAAAGAAGCTGGAACCCGTAATGTCTGTGAGGATGAATTGGTATCAGATAAAACCCTTGAGGCAGTTATCGACAAGCTCCTTCAGGATTCAGGTGCGTCCATGACGCCTCCGGATCGTCTGGTGTCGGGATCTTTTGTATGGAATGGGGAGCATCGCAGCCAGTTTGAAGAGATGATGACCTTGATTCCCCGTGGCATGGTAAGGGCCAAGGGCCTTTTTGAAACCAGCACCGGGTCCTACCTGTTTAACTGGGTAATGGGACGCGGTAACTTTGAGAAAATTATGCAGACGGAAAAAATGACACCCCGTATGAACCGTATCGTCTTTATTGGACCACCGGAAGCCATTAACGCATTGGGAAAGATCGATTTTCGTGGGGTGCTGCAAAAGGACCTGCATCTTTTTCATTTATAGCGGTTAGAATATCAATCCGAAAGTGCTTGGGCAACAACAATAAAGTAAGCTATTTTTAAAGGAGAAACAGATGGTAATGAACACGGGCTTTAAATCGCAATGTCTGCCGGCCTATCGTGTGCTTACCCGAGATCAGATCAAACATATTCATTGTGCAACTCTGGAACTTCTGGAAACGGTCGGCGTAAAGGTTATGCATCCCGAGGCCCTGGATATGATGGCCCATGCGGGGTGCCGGATAAAGTCTGACAACATCGTCCAGATTCCCAACTGGCTGGTTGAAGACTGTATCCGCAGTGCGCCTTCACGGATTACCATATATAACCGCCTGGGCCAGGAAGCCATGCTGCTGGAAGGCAGTAAAACCTATTTCGGGATGGGGACGGATTTGATCAAGACCTATGACCTGGTGACCGGCATGTTGCGAGAGTCGAGGCTGGCGGATGTGGCAAACGCCGCCAGGATAGCCGATTCCCTCGAAGAAATCGATTTCCTGGGTTCCTATGC
>JAHEIB010000155.1 GCA_024639645.1 Deltaproteobacteria bacterium | reverse complement strand
GTAACCCCGACGTAAAATTTCTTTCCCCGGGTGGTGGCAGCATACAGCAGATCAGCTTCGGGAAAAGACGTGTCATCAAAGAAATCGTCATCAAGCTTGGTGGGGAAGAAGAATGGGAATCATTTCAGCCCTACACTGAAGCAGACCTTGACGTCATCAAACGGCCGGATCTTGTGGGAGCAATTATGAAAGGCGGCTGCTGGGGGCTGTTCCGGGTATTACCGTTCGGTGATATTCCAGGCCAGGAGACAGAACCCCCTTCCATTATTGTGAACATCGATTCCAAAGAGCCGTTTCAGCCTTCCCCGGAGGTGTACCTCAAGCATACAGCCGGTCTGTTTCAATTTGGCGTCAACATATTGAAAAAACTATCGAAAAAAGTTTATTTGACGAGTGCCGATATGTATGCTGGAGAAACACATTTAAAGGGCATGCTGACCCACGTCATGGAGGGCCCCTACCCTGCCGGGGAGCCGGGTGTATTGCTTTACCACACCAAGCGGCATCCAAAAGAAAATCGTGCCTGGAACATCACCGGACAGAATCTGCTGCTCCTGGCAGGCCTGTTGAAAAATGGTTCCTATCCCGTTGAACGGGTCATGGTAGTGGCCGGGAAGCGGGCCAAACATCCACAGCATCTAACGACACGACTCGGCGTGCCATTGCGTCATGTCTTAGGAGAATTGGTGGAAGCGTCAGACCGACTGCGGTTTATTGTCGGCGGTATTTTCAGTGGCTATGCATCGAAAAAGGATTCCTATTTGGGTCTTTATGAGACTAGCTTGGTGCTCCTGCCGGAAGGGAATGAAAAAGAACTATTTGGATTTGCACGGCCCGGTTTCCATAAGCCCAGTTATTCCCGGGCGTTTTTGTCCTCCTTGAACCAGGAACCACTTTCCATGGATTGTGGTATGCACGGGGAGGTGCGTGCCTGTATCAATTGCGGATATTGTTCAGAGGTATGTGCGGTGGACATCCTCCCGCAGTTTGCACTCAAGAGCATCCTTGCCGGGGAGGTGGAAGAGGCCTTGGCTCATGGGCTGCTTGACTGTGTGGCATGCGGACTTTGCACCTATGTGTGTCCTTCAAAAATAGATCTGTGTGCAAGCCTGCAACAGGCCAGGAATGAATATTATAAAGAAATATCGTAAATAAGGGTTCGAGGGTTCAAGGGGGATGCAAGGGTTCGAGGGTGGCTGAGAGCTACAAGCGGAAAGCGGCATCCCAGCTTCCCAGCATACAAGGGATGCAAATGAGATACTTAACGGCTACAAACGCTATTTCAAGATCAGCAGAACACGTTTGACATCATGAAGCTCATTCAAACCATATTCGATAAAAGCCGCAGGCACTTTGAAAAAAACGGTAAGCTGGCATTCTTATTCCCTTTTTATGATGCGACGGAGACATTTTTTTTCATTCCGGGTCATACCACCCGGTCGGATTCCCACATCCGTGACAGCCTGGATGTGAAACGCTACATGAGCTTCGTCATTGTGGCGCTCATGCCGCCGTTTATTTTCGGAATCTACAACGCGGGTTACCAGTCGAACCTTTTTTCGGGTAAAAGCCTTGATTTGATACCCGTTTTTTTATGCGGGCTCGCATTGGTCCTTCCCATTGTGGCGGTTTCATACCTGGTGGGATTCTTCTGGGAAACAACCTTTGCTTCTATTCGAAATCATCCCATCAGTGAAGGATTTCTCGTGACCGGGTTGTTGTTTCCGTTGACGTTGCCGCCGACCATTCCCCTCTGGCAGGTGGCCGTCGGCATTTCTTTTGGTGTGGTTATCGGGAAAGAGATTTTTGGAGGAACCGGTCGGAATATACTGAATCCGGCATTGACCGGGAGGGCGTTTCTGTTTTTTGCCTATCCTGGAAATATGTCGGGCGATCCAGTATGGGTGGCAGTTAGCAAGGCCAAAGAAGTGGTTGTCGATACCGTCAGCAGCGCCACACCCCTGGCTGTCTCCAAACTGGTGGAATCCGGCGACCGGATCGAATCCGTCTTGTCGAACATGGACTACTCCTTTTTTACTCTGCTCATGGGACGCTATCCCGGAAGTATCGGTGCCACGTCGGCGTTACTATGTTTTGTTGGTGCCGGACTGTTGGTTTTTGTGGGTGTGGCAAGTTTCAGGATTATTGTCGGCGGTATTGTCGGTGTCTTGTCTATGGGACTGCTTCTGAATCTATTGGCCGGCGAATCCACTGCTGCGTGGTTCTCATTGAATCCCCTATACCATCTGGTCATGGGAGGAAGTGCCTTTGGAATCGCCTACATGGCCACGGACCCGGTTTCAGCACCCGGCATGAATGCCTCCAGGTGGATCTATGGGTTTTGTATCGGTGGATTAACTGTTTTAATCCGTGTTTTTAATCCAGCTTTTCCGGAAGGCATCATGCTGGCAATACTTTTCATGAATCTATTTTCTCCATTGCTGGACTATTTCGTTATCAAGTTCAAGCTCAAGAAAAGGATCGTCAATGTCTAGTTATGTCAAATCCCTTATTTTCGCTTTGACAACCGCTGTTGTCTGCAGTTTTCTGTTGACGGCGGCTTCAGCGGGGTTGAAAGGGTTTCAGATGGAGAACATTGACGTGGACAAGAAAAAAAATATTTTGATGGCGGTGGGCCTGGTGAATAGCGGGGAGACATACCGGAAAGCAGATATCTTGGATATCTATGGAGAGAATATTCAGAGTTTTCGGGTATCACCGGAAGGTGAGATGCTCGGCCTTGAACAGGCCTCGGCAACTGAAACCTCATTACCTATCTACCTATACGTAAAAGGAAGTAAAATCGCTTCCTACATCATACCGATCAACACCACGGGCCTATGGGGAAAAATATTCGGATACCTGGCACTGAAACGTGACGGATCCACCATTACAGGATTTACGGTCTATAAACACTCTGAAACACCCGGGTTGGGTGGAGAGATTGAAAAAAGATGGTTCCAGAAAAATTTTGAAGGTAAGAAAATACTGGACAAAACAGGTGAATTTGCCTCCATCTCGATTGCCAAAGGCATCCTGCCGGAAACGTTTCCCCAGGACAAGCTTCCCAATTTTGTTGACGGCATCAGCGGCGCTACATTGACCGGCAAGTACCTTACCACCGGTTTGAAAAATGTTCTGCAGGCCTATGAACCGGTATCCATTAAATTCAGGACGCAGCAACCCATACAGATCAGGGAAAAATGAAGCTGACAAAAACAGATCATTACAAAGCGTTTTCCGTTCCACTGTTACAGGAGAATCCCATATCCATACAGATGCTTGGCATTTGTTCCGCCCTGGCGGTAACCGTCCAGATGAAGACAGCGATTGTCATGGGGCTTTCCCTGACCTTTGTGTTGTCATTTTCGAACCTGACCATCTCTTTGATGCGCAATGTCATACCCCGGAATATACGCATGATCGTGGAATTGAGCGTCATCGCATCTCTGGTGATTGTGGCCGACGAAATACTGCGGGCGTTTTTATACGATATCAGCAAGCAGTTATCCGTTTTCGTGGGACTGATCATAACCAATTGTATTGTAATGGGACGGGCCGAAACATATGCTCTGGGTCATACGCCGGGACTTTCCTTTATGGACGGTCTTGGGAATGGTGCGGGATACAGCTCGGTTTTGATTTCCGTAGCCTTTATCCGGGAATTGCTCGGTTCCGGAAAGCTTCTGGGATATCAGGTCATTCCCACCATGGCGTATGACCTGGGATATGAAAACATGGGATTCATGCTGCTGGCACCGGCTGCCTTCATTATCATCGGGCTCCTGGTCTGGCTTCAGAACTGGCTAACGCACGACAGGTAATCATGGAAAATTTGATCAGTATATTTTTAAACTCCGTCTTTGTCGGCAATATTTTGCTGGCGTACTTCCTGGGCATGTGTTCCTTTGTAGCCATATCCAAGAATATGGAGACGTCCATCGGTTTGGGGTTTGCCGTTGTTTTTGTGCTTTCCATCACCGCGCCCGTTAACTGGCTGATCTACACCTATCTGTTGTCACCGGGTGCACTTGCCTGGGTGGGTCTGCCTACCGTAGATCTCAGTTATTTGAAATTTATTACTTTTATCGCTGTTATCGCCGCCATGGTGCAGGCGGTTGAAATGGTCATCGACAGGTTTTCGCCGGCACTTTACAATGCGCTGGGGGTTTTTCTGCCTTTGATAACGGTTAACTGCGCCATACTGGGAACGTCTCTCTTTATGGTGGAGCGCGAGTATACGTTTATGGAATCACTGGTTTTTGGTATCGGATCCGGTACAGGATGGCTGCTTGCCATTGTCTCAATGGCGGCAATCCGGATTAAACTAAGATATGCCGACGTCCCGGAAGGTCTTCAGGGCTTTGGTATCACCATGATTGTCACGGGATTGATGGCCATGGGATTTATGCTGTTTTCGGGAATAACCTTATAAGGATTAAGCTGTAAGCAATAAGAATTAAGCTATAAGCTTTAAGCCATAAGCGGTATCCGGTTGCCTGCTTATAGCTTATCGCTTATAGTTAATGGCTAACTATCTATGATCTATCTCATCGGCACCGTTGTTTTTTCATCCGTTATTATGCTGCTGGTCGGCTTGCTTTTGCTGGTGGAGGCCAAGGTCGTCCTGAAAGGGAATCGCTCCGTCATGATCAATGACGATACGGATAAGATCCTTCAGGTGGATACCGGCACCAGTCTTTTAAAGGCCTTGTCCAACAACAATATATTTATCCCGTCCGCCTGCGGTGGCGGCGGGTCCTGCGGTATGTGCAAGTGCAGGGTAGAAGAAGGCGTCCAGAATTTTTTGCCCACGGAGCTGGCCCATATCAACCGTAAAGAAATGAAGGAGAATATCCACCTGGCGTGTCAACTCAAGGTGAAAGAGGATCTGAAGATCCGGATTCCCGAACATATTCTGGAGGTCAAAAAATATCATGCTACCGTGGTGTCCAACGACAACGTGGCCACCTTTATCAAGGATCTTATTCTCGAATTAGACGCAGGTGAGTCCCTGGATTTCGACGCCGGTGCTTATGTCCAGATCGATGTACCGGAATATGAACTATCTTTTTCCGAGTTTAGAAAACGGGTGGGTAAGCGGTTTCAGCCCGCCTGGGACCGCTTCAATCTCTGGGGGTTGCGCTCCAAGTCTGAGGAGGCTATTTTTCGAGCATACTCTCTGGCCAATCCCCCTTCCGAAAATAGACGCCTACGATTTACCATCCGGATTGCCACTCCCCCGCCAGGTATCAAAGAGGCGCCCCCGGGTAAAGGCTCATCCTTTATTTTTAATTTAAATCCCGGAGACAAGCTCACCCTAAGCGGTCCTTACGGCGATTTTTTTGTCAAAGAAACGGAAAGAGAAATGTGTTTCGTAGGGGGCGGTGCAGGCATGGCGCCCTTGCGAAGTCAGGTTTTATATAACCTGGAGACCCTCAAAACCAGAAGAACCCTGTCTTTTTGGTACGGGGCAAGATCCAAGCAGGAATTGTTTTTTGATGCAGAGTTCCGGGAACTGGAGAAAACGTATGACAATTTTTCATTCAATGTGGCCCTGTCGGAACCACAACCGGAGGATGACTGGGATGGCATGACAGGCTATATCCATCAAAATCTAAAGGATCATTATCTGGCAAAACACGAGGACCCCACTGAAATCGAATATTATCTATGTGGTCCCCCCATGATGATCGGTGCCATTGAACAGATGCTGGATGATCTGGGGGTGGATCCGGAGATGATCGCCTTTGACAAGTTCAGCTAGACTCACGAAGTGAGATTGCCGCATCTGCTATGTTGCGGACCATTCGCAGTAGCAAACTACGGCTTCATGGTCCGACGCCTTGCATATACGGCAATCTCGCTTCGTGAGACGGATAACACTCACGATCTATTTTCAAGAAAAATCAATCCGATAACATCTGCTATGTTGCGGACCATTCGCAGTAGCAAACTACGGCTTCACGGTCCGGCGCCTTGCATATACGGCAATCTCGCTTCGTGAGACGGTCAAACCGCACCCTTTACCTTTAAAAACCCATTTTTTCGGGTGGTCTGCGCTCGGGTATATAATCTGTTTCCACCTTGCCTTCGTTCCAGGCCTTTGTAACGTAGAGACCGCAATAGCAGCTGTCATATTCCTTGACATCGGGTTCCCGGTAGACGCAGGGACATAAGATATCCCGGTCGGCTTCTCTGTCCCCCGATGCCAGTCTGCAGGGACACGCCATATAACCATAGCGGTTTTTGTTCAGGATCAGAGCGGACAACAACTCCATGACATATGCCTTGTCATTGTTGAAATAATAGCCTTTGGGTTCCTGTACCTTCCGGAGATTCTCGAAAAGTTTTTCAACATCCATCAGAGCCCCAGCGCCTCCTTTATTTTCTTCTCTTTAAAACCCACAATGACCTCGTCACCGATGATGAGGGTCGGAAATGAACATCGGGGATTTAATTTTTTGATATCTTCAATGATGGCTTTCCGTTCATCCCCCTCCAACAGGTCCACATCTACAAAATCATATTGAATCGTACATTCATTTAAAAATTTTTTGGTTGATTTGCAGTGACTGCAGGTACTTAGCGTATAAAGTTTTACCGGTTTATCGGTCATGTTCCATTCCTTTCAATTTGCTTGTATCCCACTGTTTTGAGAGTGGGTTAAAATCAAATACACGATTTTATTATAGCTTGACAAGGATTTTTATTTATCATAATACTATTAGTAATCATTATTGTTAGCAAGTAAAGAATAAACCATGAACCGCAACAGGAATGATTTTACCCGTGGGTTCTGTCGTGGGGCAGTGCTTCACATACCACATGTTTAGCGGGCAAAGTGAAGGATAGTTCTTTACTGTACAGAATTTCTCACAGCTTTCAACGCGGTTCTTCAACCATGAACAAGGTTTTATGAAGGGAGAAAACATGGAAAAGAAAAAAGCGATATCGCCAAAAAAAGAGATCAATATCAGTGATGTCACAATCTGTGATGCCACGGCTCAGATGTTAAGAAAGGCCAAGCGTGACGGGGTTGAAACAGCATTTGACCGGGCTTTGAACATGAAGGCCTGCCCGATCGGTGCTGAATCCGCATGCTGTAAACATTGTTCCATGGGGCCCTGCCGTCTAAATGCCAAAAATCCTTATGCCAAGGTGGGCGTCTGTGGTGCAACCATCGATACGATTCAGGCCCGTAATTTTGCCCGTATGGTAGCATCGGGAAGTGCCGCTCATACCGACCATGGTATGGCCATGGTTGATCTGTTTCGAGAGGTGGTCAATGGCCATATAAAGGAGTACCAGATTAAGGATGTGCAAAAACTGGAGAAGGTGGCCCTGTCCATAGGCATTGAAACCAAGGATCGCAGTGTCAAAGAGATTGCCACAGATCTTTACACGGAACTGGAGCGTACCTACACGCAGGTTGAAGGTGAAATTCCCTTTGCCAAGCGTGTTCCGGCAAAGACCCTGGAATCCTGGCGCAAGATGGGTATTGTACCTCGGGGGGCCATGCGTGAAATCATGGAATTGATGCATCGCACCCATATGGGCGTGGATCAACAGTATGAAAACATCACCAAACAGAGTAGCCGCGCAGCGCTCGCAGATGGATGGGGGGGGTCCATGGTGGCCACTGAAATTTCCGATATCCTTTTCGGTACCCCGTCACCCGTGGCGGTGGAGGTGAACATGGGTGTTCTCAAAGAAGATCATGTCAACATCATCGTTCACGGTCATGAGCCAAACATGTTTGAATCCATGCTGATTTCAGTCAACGAGCCCACATTGCTTCAGGCCGCTAAAGACGCCGGTGCTGAAGGCATCAACCTGGTGGGCATGTGCTGCTCCGGTGCTGAAATGATGTCCCGGCACGGTGTTCCACATGCCGGCAACTTCATGTCGACAGAGGCCATCCTGGTTACCAACGCTGTAGATGCCATGTGTGTGGATATTCAGTGCATCAAGCAG
>JAHEIB010000154.1 GCA_024639645.1 Deltaproteobacteria bacterium | reverse complement strand
GGATTATGGATCTCATGACACCCATCGGGTTTGGTCAGAGGGGGTTGATCGTATCCCCGCCTAGAACTGGAAAGACCATGCTGCTGCAATTTATTGCCAACAGTATTGTGGCCAGCCATAAAGACGTGGAGTTGTTTGTGCTGTTGATCGATGAACGGCCTGAAGAGGTTACCGATATGGAAAGATCGGTCAGGGGAGAAGTGATCAGCTCAACCTTTGACGAACCAGCTGAAAGACATGTCCAGGTGGCCGAAATGGTGATTGAAAAGGCCAAGCGGCTCGTAGAGCACAAAAAAAATGTCATTATTCTTTTGGATAGTATTACGCGACTGGCCAGGGCATACAACTCCGTCATGCCCCCAAGTGGCAAGATACTTTCGGGTGGTGTGGATTCCAATGCCCTCCAACGCCCAAAAAGATTCTTTGGTGCGGCACGAAATATCGAGGAGGGCGGCAGTCTCACCATTATTGCCACCGCTCTCGTGGATACCGGTAGTCGTATGGATGAGGTTATTTTTGAGGAATTCAAGGGCACCGGAAACATGGAGCTCCAACTGGACAGAAGACTCTCGGATAAACGACTTTTCCCGGCCATCGATATTAACAAATCAGGGACGCGAAAAGAAGAACTGTTACTTGATGAAAAGACACTTAACCGTGTATGGATATTGAGAAAATTACTATCTTCCTTAAACCCGGTTGATTCACTTGAATTTCTACTTGAAAAAATGACCGGAACAAAGGATAATAAAATGTTTCTGGAATCTATGAACACTTAACAGGGGGTTAAAATTTAATGAAAGCGGACATTCATCCGAAGTATACGGAAACAAACATCAAATGTGCATGTGGCAACATTTTGGAAGTTGGCTCAACCAAAGAGAATATCAGCGTTGAGATCTGTTCAAAATGTCACCCTTTTTTCACGGGGAAGCAAAAGCTCATCGATACGGCCGGCCGCATTGAAAGATTTCGCAGAAAATATGAGAAATTTCAAAAGAAAGCGGAAAGTTGAACCGAAATAGCGAGCGCATTCCCCTTAGGTTCTGCCGTTTGGCGGTGCTTTGCGTGCTGCGAGGTGCTTCAACAGCAGAACGGCATCTTCCTTGTAGATACAGCAACCTCGATATTCGCTCAATTTAGGTTGTTTAAATTCCGGGACATGACCCAAACCTAAAAACACGAAACCACGCGTTTTCGTGTTTTTGCGTTTATATCGCTTGCCATAATAATGTTCCGAAAATAGGATGGCGGCATAAGGGTTTGTGGCAGAAAAACGGCCCTCAATCGGATCTTTTTTCTGAAAACCCCCATAACACTTATTGACTTGTTGTAGCATTAAGGGTGTGTGGGATCGATTGACCCAATAGACACGATGGGCATAGCAGGAAGCCATGTTTGACAAACTGATCGGCATCGAAAAACGGTATCATGAACTCGAAGGACTGCTGAGTGATCCAAAAATCATTCAGGATTATGAGGTATACCAGAAGTATGCCCGCGAGCATTCAGACCTGAGCAAAATTGTCGCCATATTTTCAGACTATCGAGAGGTTGCTGTCGGTATCGACGAGAGTCTGGAGCTTCTTAAGGATGAAGATCCGGAAATTAACATGCTGGCACGGGATGAGATTGACCGTTTGAACGAAAAAAAAGCACATCTGGAGGCGGAGCTCAAAAAGCTTCTGATTCCCAAGGATCCCCTGGATGGTAAAAATGTTATCATCGAAATCAGGGCCGGTACCGGAGGAGAGGAAGCCGGATTGTTTGCAGGCGATCTTTTTAAGATGTACCAGCGTTTCGCCGAAATTACGAACTGGCAGGTGGAGATTCTCGACCATCATGCCACAGGTGTGGGTGGGCTGAAAGAGGTCATTGCCATGGTCAAGGGCAAGAACGCCTACAGTCGTCTCAAATACGAGAGCGGGACCCACCGTGTTCAACGGGTTCCTGCCACGGAAACACAGGGCCGTATACATACATCCGCAGTTACCGTGGCTGTTCTGCCTGAGGCGGAAGAGGTGGATATCGATATCGATCCAAACGATATCAAGGTCGATGTTTTCCGATCCACCGGACCGGGAGGGCAGTCTGTTAATACAACGGATTCCGCCGTGCGTCTCACCCATCTCCCCACCGGTGTCGTGGTAACCTGCCAGGACGAGAAATCACAGCACAAGAACAAAGCCAAGGCAATGAAGGTCCTGAGCGCACGCCTGCTCGATGCAAAGATACGGGAGCAGAACGAAAAACGGTCTGAAGAGCGCAAGAGCCAGGTGGGCAGTGGCGATAGAAGCGAAAGAATCCGGACCTACAATTTTCCCCAGGGAAGGGTAACGGATCATCGTATCGGTCTTACACTCTACAAACTTGACAGCATCCTGCAGGGTAATATCGATGAAATAGTGGATGAACTGACAACTTATTATCAGGCCCAGGCATTGAAGAATGAAAACTCAAGCGACAGACAGGAACAACCCTTGGACCATTCTTAAGTTACTCAATTGGGCAGCCTCCTACTTTACATCATACGATATCGACAATCCCAAATCCACAGCTGAAATATTGTTGTCGCATGCACTCAGGATGCAGCGGATAGATCTGTATTTGCAATATGACCGCCCCCTGAACAAAGATGAACTTTCGGTGTTCAAACAACTGGTACAGCGCCGCCGAAATAAAGAACCCGTAGCGTACATTGTGGGGAACAAGGAATTCTGGTCGCTGCCCCTGGTGATTACGCGGGATGTCCTGATCCCAAGACCCGACACCGAGTTTCTGGTGGAAACGGCTCTGGGTATCCTAAAAAACGAACGTTCTGATTCGCCCCTTCGAGTTTTGGATCTAGGAACCGGCTCTGGTGCTGTCGTTCTTGCCCTTGCTTCCCAGTGCCGGGGCCCTGTCTATTTTGCTTCCGATATTTCGGCAGAGGCAACAGCCCTCGCCAAAGCCAATGCCCTGGAAAATGGATTGAGCCATGTCCATTTTTTTACAGGGGACTGGCTGGTTCCGGTTCGGATATCGGCCATTCCCTTTGATCTGATCGTGTCGAACCCGCCGTACATTCCCAGCGGCGACATACCCAATTTGCAGGCCGAAATTTATCGCTATGAGCCCTTGGCTGCCCTCGATGCAGGCGTCGATGGTCTGGATTGTATGCGATACCTTGTTCAAAATGTGTGGCCATATCTGAAACCGGGCGGCCATCTGATTGTGGAGATTGGATACAACCAGAAAGACGATGTGACGGCACTTGTCATGGCTGATGGGCGATACGAGGTCATCTCTGTTCAAAAAGATTACGGCGGAAATGACCGGGTGGTTAGCATGCGGCGTAAGCTATAAGCTGTTTATCGTTTGCCGTTTACAGCTTACTGCTTACTGCTTATAGCTCAAAAAAACCCTTGCATCCCCCAAATGGATTTGCTACAAATCACTGTTTAATAATAATCATCCAATACCACACGCTTTTGGACCTGTTTCCCGGTGCTTCAGATGGAAATTCTTCTGCTGGAGTCGGAAGCGGGGTGGAAAAAAGCGAAGGAAAAACCAAGTGAAAAGGAGAAAGACATGGCGTACATTACGATGAAGGAACTCCTGGAGGCCGGCGTTCATTTCGGTCATCAGACCAAACGATGGAATCCCAAGATGAAACCTTATATCTTTGGGGCAAGGAACGGCATTTATATTATCGATCTGCAGAAAACGGTCCGGATGTTTAGGACGGTCTACGATTTCATTGTTGACACCGTTGCAAATGGGGAGTCGGTGCTGTTTGTTGGAACCAAGAAACAGGCCCGGGAATCTGTATATGAAGAATCGAATCGATGTGAAATGTATTATGTACACAATCGGTGGCTTGGTGGCATGCTGACCAACTTCAAGACCATCAAGCAGAGCATCGATCGGCTCAACTATCTAAACACGATAGAAAATGACGGATCCATCGAACTGTTTCCCAAAAAAGAGAGACTGAAACTCGGTAAAGAGCGAGTCAAATTAGACAACACGCTGGGGGGGATCCGGAACATGACAAAACTCCCTGGGGCTATGTTTATTATTGATCCAAAAAACGAGGCCATTGCGGTTCGTGAGGGTCGGCGCCTGGGCATTCCGATTGTGGCGATAGTGGATACCAATTGTGATCCGGATGATATCAACTATATCATTCCTGGAAATGATGATGCCATCAGGGCCATACGATTGATCTCCTCCAGAATTTCCGATGCCTGTATCGAGGGCAGGGAGCTTTACGAGGAAAGAAAACAGGCGGCTTCGGACAAACAGATCGAGAAGGATCTCACCGCTGATGCAAGCGATGATATGAAACCGGGTGAGAGGAAAGTCATTTCGGATGGCAGTGAGGGCCCCGTCGTAGAAATTATTCGCCGATCCAGCAAGGAAGAAATATCGTCAGAACCGGAAACCGAAGCAGCTACAGTGGAAGAGGTGCCAGCGAAAGCTGAAGATACAGGAGAATAGATATGTCAGAGATTAGTGCAGCAATGGTTAAACAGCTCCGTGAAAAATCCGGAGCAGGCATCATGGACTGTAAACACGCCTTGGCCGAGTGTGATGGTGATATTGAAAAATCCATTGAATACTTACGTAAAAAAGGCCTGGCAACTGCGCAGAAAAGAGCTGGAAGGGCTACCAAGGAAGGTGCTGTGCAGGCCTATATACATATGGGAGGAAAAATTGGCGTGCTGGTGGAGATCAACTGTGAAACCGATTTCGTTGCCAAGACCGATGATTTTACGGCGTTCGTGAAAAACATCGCCATGCATATTGCCGCGACCAACCCAGTGGGAATTCTTCCGGAGGATGTATCGCCGGAGGTCATTGAAAAAGAAAAGGAAATCTACCGCGCTCAGGCACTGGAGATGGGAAAGCCTGAAAAGATGGTGGATAAGATTGCAGAAGGCAAGCTCAATAAATTTTTCAAGGAGAGCTGTCTCATGAATCAGGTCTACGTTCGGGATCCCAATATGACCATTCAGGACTACCTGAACGATGTCATCGCCAAAACTGGTGAGAAAATCAATATAAGACGGTTTGCACGATTTCAGGTGGGAGAGTAATCCATGCCTGCTGCCAGGTATAAGAGAGTGTTGTTAAAGTTGAGTGGCGAAGCACTTATGGGGGACCTGGCATTCGGTATCAGCCAGGAGATGCTGGCCTATGTTGCCGAGGAGATTCAGTCCATCTACGAACTGGGTGTCGAACTTGCCGTGGTTGTTGGCGGGGGCAATATTTTCAGGGGCGTTTCAGCCAGTTCTCATGGCATGGAACGAACCTCAGCAGATCACATGGGCATGCTGGCGACAATCATGAACAGTCTCGCACTTCAGGACGCACTGGAAAAAGGCGGTATACAGACCCGCGTTCAGACAGCCATCTCCATGCACGAGGTAGCTGAGCCATATATCCGGAGAAGGGCTGCCCGACATCTGGAAAGAGGCCGCATCGTTATTTTTGCAGCCGGGACAGGCAATCCGTATTTTACCACCGATACAGCTGCAGTCTTGAGAGCCCAGGAGATTCATGCCGAGGTTCTTTTCAAAGCAACCAAGGTGGACGGGCTTTATGATGCCGACCCGGTTGATAACCCGGATGCCAAGCTTTTTGACGATATTACCTACATGGAAGTCATTGAAAAGCAACTGAGGGTCATGGACATGACAGCCATTTCGCTGGCGATGGACAACCATCTGCCTCTGGTGGTGTTCAACCTGAAGCAAAAAGGTAATATCAAACGTGTTGGCTGTGGTGAGGCCATAGGCACCTATATTCATAACTAATAAGGATAAAACCGATGCTGGATGACATCTATCAGGAAACCCGAGGGCGGATGGGCAAAACCATCGTCGCATTGAAAAACGAATTGAAACGAATCCGGACAGGCCGAGCTTCCTTGTCCCTCCTGGATGGCATACGGGTAGACTATTACGGGACGCTGACGCCCCTCAACCAGATGGCGACATTGTCTGTTCCCGAGAGCCGCTTGATTACCATTCAACCCTGGGATGTATCGGTCATCAAAGAAATCGAAAAAGCCATATTGAAGTCAGATCTGGGTCTTACGCCTTCGAGCGATGGCAAAATCATCCGGATATCGATTCCTCCTCTTACCGAGGAGAGACGCAAGGAGCTGGTCAAAGTGGTTCATAAAATGTGTGAGGACCACAAGATTGCCCTGCGCAACATTCGACGGGATTCCAACGAGCTTATCAAGGGTTTCAAGAAGGAAGGTGATATATCGGAAGACGAATCCTTCAAGGGACAGGATAAAGTTCAAGAGATTACAGATGACCACATCAAGCAGGTAGACGCTGTTTACAAAGAAAAAGAGAAAGAAATTCTTGAATTCTAATATGTCTCACCCCGGCCCAGGTGATCCTGACCTTTCAAAACTTCCTTCCCATATCGCCATCATCATGGATGGAAACGGACGTTGGGCCAAGCAGCGTTTGATGAATCGCATCAACGGACATGAAAAAGGAGCCGATGCCGTCAGAATGATTGTCCGTACCTGCCGCGAAATCGGTATCGAATATTTGACACTTTATGCTTTTTCCACGGAGAACTGGCAGCGGCCCAAAGCAGAAGTTACCGCCCTGATGGATCTCCTCAAACGTTTTTTGAAGTCCGAATCAAAGGAAATGCAAGATAACAACGTCCGTTTAGATACCATCGGACAGACGCATCGAATGCCAAAGGGTGTCCGCGATCTGCTGTATCAGAATATGGAAATGACGGCTTCTAACACGGGGTTGACGCTGAACCTGGCACTCAGTTACGGCGGCAGAGCAGAAATTGTTGATATGGTGAAGCAGATTGCAAATCATGTTAAAAATGGTCAGTTAGAACCCTCTGCCATCACTCCTGAGATTGTGGCCGATAATTTATACACCCGGGGGATGTGTGACCCGGACCTACTCATAAGGACCGGCGGAGACATGCGTGTCAGTAATTTTTTATTGTGGCAGATCGCCTATACGGAAATTTTTGTTACGGACACCCTCTGGCCGGAATTTTCACGCGAAGAATTCATAGCTATACTGGCTGATTTCCAGAAACGGGAACGCCGGTTTGGCCGGGTTCTCCATACGTGAGGCACTATAACCCGGCCCCGACAGACCGGTTGGCGTGTAGCATCGATTTTTGTTTTTTGAAAAAAAAGATCTTTTATCACGAAATCACGAAAGGTCTAAATTACGAAAAGACCCTAGTGTTTTTTCGTGTTTTTCAGTTTTCGTGATTGCTTTTAGTCTCTTTCATAAAATACACAGGCATTCTTATATTAGGAAAGGAAAGAGCTTTTCCCAAATTTTGCCATGCATTTAAAACGCTGGATTACAGGCCTCGTCGCACTACCTTTTCTGATCTACATTATCATCAAGGGCGGTGTTCTCTTCTCGGTATTTATCGGACTCCTGGCGGTGTTAGGTTTCTGGGAATATACCCGTGTGGTTTTCAGTGACAGCCGTGAAACTGCCACGGGTTTCATGGTTTTGGTTGCCTACCTGTTCATCCCGCTGATCGTATGGGCCGCCCATTACCATGCTGCCGACCTTATGTTCCACATATTTATCCTTTTTTTCATCGTGACCGCACTATTGTCTGTCCTGCTATATAAAAACGATCGCCTCGTCTTTGAGATTTCCAAAAAGACGGTGCTTGGCTTTGCATATATCCCGGTGCTTCTCTGTTATCTGATCCTAATTCGAGATGGAGAACAAATGGAAGGGGCAAAATGGATCATTTTAGTACTGGCAATTGTTTTTGCAGGAGATATCGGCGCTCTTTACACGGGCACGTTTTTAGGGAAGCACAAACTGAATCCGGCGGTGAGTCCGAAAAAAACCATTGAAGGGTCTCTTGGCGGTATTGTTGTCAACATCATCGTTGGTGTCTGTTTTAAAGCGCTGCTTCTGCCGGAATTGTCCTGGGGGATCAGTTTTCTTTTTTTTATTTCACTGGGTGTTATGGGGCAGATGGGCGATCTGTTTGAATCCGGGCTCAA
>JAHEIB010000300.1 GCA_024639645.1 Deltaproteobacteria bacterium | reverse complement strand
TTAGGGGTAAGGTAAATCAAAAGGCCGCACATGCAAGCATGGGACAATTTAATCCGTAAAAAAAAGCAGGGAAAGCCGCTTATCATCAACTTTCCCTGCTTTTATTCTTTGATTCAATTATTCCCGCACCCGGTAGGGGTCCTTCCCGGATACAGGTGACTGACTGCAATCAGCAGCCCCAAGGTGCTTTGGCGTCAGGGCTGCGCTTTGTATATGGAACCCTTATTCCGTTACCTCCTCCATGGAAATTACATTGATTACTTTCATGTTCTCCTTTTCAGCAACGGTTCCGGTCACCTTGACCTTTTTACCGACCATGTCGGGTGCCTTGTCGCTGCCCTCGAGAACGTAGCTACCGTCAGCAGCGTCGAGCATGATGACGTCGCCTTGTTGGGCGATGGTGCCGGTGATGCTGTCTTCCGCCAAAGCCAGGCCGGCAGTGGCCACCACCATGAACATGGCGGCAACAAGTCCGGTTACGATACTTCTTTTTAATGTTTTCATTGATACTCCCTCCCTCGATTGTTTTTTGCTGACCCCTCTTTTGCCCAGGGGAGGCAAGACCGCCTCCCTTTACCAACACACCCCATGCTGAACCTACAGCATTGCGGAACCGACCGATGGTGTGTGGTTCCCACCCTTATGAGCAATGGGTGTGCCAACCGAATAACTATACGTTTTTATACGGGGTGTTGCACTTTTTGATAAATTCGTGCGGCTTCAAGCCGTTTCGTATTTTGCACCTGAATGCCCAAAATTGCACTTCTACAGGCGATTGAGCCGTTTCATTTTGAAGAGGCATAAAAAATGAATAGTTCAGGGTAGATTGCACAAAAGAGCATTGCGTCGGCGTATGCCAGCAGAATGTAATTTATGGATAAGAAAAAAAGACCGATAGCGGATTCATGAGACAACTGAACACAGGACTGATCGAAAAGGGAGGAATGACCCGGCGTCAGATGATGCACCTGGGCTTTATGGGGCTGGCCGGCTGGATGCTCTCTCCGGTCCGGATTGCGTCCGCTGCCTTGCGGGATGATCTATCGTTGGTCTCGACCATCCCCCGTATGGCTGAACGGGAAGGCCCTATGTTGGTTTTTCGGGACTTTGTCCCAGATCCGGATGTTGAGGTGGAGCAGCATATCCGACTGCAGTTGAGTCAGCGGAAGGATATGTTGGACCGGGTCAGAAAAAAAATCGGATTTGAAAAACAGGTGAGATTATCGGTGGAAGACATTCAGGTCCGCCTGATGTTCGTCCCGCAACTGCAGGAAGATCATGCGGTCGCTTACCATCGCTATTGCCGCGATATCACCGATTTTCTCTTCGAGATGAACGAGTTGGACAATTGCTATGCGGCCATCACCAGCCCGAATGAGAGCTATCCGCCGCTGTCGCAGACCGGAATATCTGCCTTCTTGGTTCATCGCCTGGCAAAAGACTATCGGGCGGTCTGTCGATTTACCGCAGACTCCGGCCGTAGCGTGAAGTACAAGGCTTCCGGCGCCATATTCTCTAACCATCTGGGAGCGGTGGACCTGGAGATCCAATCGATAGCCCCTGGGCAGTTTGGATTATCGCGCAAACCGTTTACCATCTGGCAAAACAATACCGAGAATCTGTATACCCTCATGTCGATACCGGTGGAAGAAACCCTTCATTATCAGCTGGGAAAGGCAACGGACCGCGAAATTGAGGCATCCATGAAGAACCATCCGCCGGAGAACCTCTCAGCAGCCCAGCGTCTGGCCGAAGAGTGGATGGCTGTCGAAGAGTCGGTGGTGGGCGGCTTGGTGAATCGTATACTGGAGCGTTATTGCACCCAGCACCACATGGCGATCCCGGCTTCCGTCACAGCTGAAACGCGACCGGCATCGTCATCCCTTCATCAGTACCGATACCGGGACCGGGGCATTCAGCTGGTAGAGACCCTTGGATTCCAGGCGGCCATGGCCCTGTATATGAATAGCCCCTCCAAATTCAGGGCTCAGCTGTTTCTGAAACAGGATGCATGACCCGCGAGGCGCCACGAACAACAGGCCGGGTATTTTATCGAAGGGCGGCTATAACCATTTTGAGGGGACATCACCCCCGGTATCCGGATTGACCATGACAAGATAGCACCCTTCACACAGAATCTGCTTGTCATCCATCGCCAATTCCCTGCCACTGTGGATGACACCACCGCACTGGCTGCAGTGGCCCGATAAAATCGATTCCTCTCCTGGGTTCAATAACTTCTTTTCGACAATACCTTCCATGACAACCCTCCCTGAACATGCAGTTTAATGAACCTTCATATCGCGGTGGTCAACAGGTTGATTGAAACCTGCACGGCAGATGGTGTGCTGACGAGACAGGAACATCTGGTATGTTGAAAACAACCAACCAATTCTGCCGAGTAACCGCCAAATGCAAACATTTAGCAAAAGTAAGGCCTATTTTAGGAAGCGGGCCGCAAATTTATTTATTTTCAAATATATCAATATGTTAAAGTTTAATCCGAAG
>JAHEIB010000153.1:3257-8132 GCA_024639645.1 Deltaproteobacteria bacterium | reverse complement strand
TGGATTCATGCGGGTTGTAAATATTATATTGGCGGTTGTTCTGATACTCTTTGGCTGTTTTTATTCTTATCTGACACTGCATCTGCCGGATCGCAATTTACCCAATACCCTTGGTAGCTCTTTTATGCCATGGGTGCTGGTTATTTGCCTGTACGGACTCGCCATTCTGTTACTGTTGCAATCCTTGTTTAAGGTATCGGCTGAAACATGTGATTATGCCATATCCAAGAAAGAGGGGACCGGTATTTTATTTCTGATCGTTCTTGTTATTGTCTATATCAAGGCCATGGAATATTTTGGGTTTTTACTGATTACGCCTTTTTTCCTGGTGGCGTTGATGCTCACCATCGGTGCTAGAAAATGGAAGGAAGTCATTTTGACGTCAACCCTGGTTACGTTTGGTATCTATCTTTTTTTTCAGAAGGTATTCCAGATCATCCTTCCGGCCGGGGAATTCTTTTAAACAGGGTAAATAACATATGACCGGACCTGTTCTTGCAGCTTTATACGATGTGTTACAGTTCCAGAACATTTTTGCGGTCATGTTCGGCGTGATCTTTGGCTTGTTTATCGGTTCAACACCGGGGCTTACCATATCGCTGGGCATGGTTCTGCTTTTGCCCCTGACCTTTAAATTGCCAGCAATCACAGCTGTCTGTCTGTTGCTAGGTCTCTACGCCTCCGGTATGACCGGCGGTTCCATCTCCGCGATTCTTTTAAATATACCCGGGACCCCCTCGGCCTCTGCCACGGCCATTGACGGCTATGCCTTGACGCAAAAGGGCCAGGCAGGTCCAGCTTTAGGCTCTGCGGTGACATCATCTTTTTTCGGAGGTATTTTCGGTCTGATGTGTCTGACCCTGGCATCACCCTTCATCGCCAAGTTTGCGCTACGGTTTGGGGCACCGGAACTGTTTGCACTGGTCCTTATGGGATTGACGCTAATCTGCAGTTTTGGCCAGGCGTCCATTGTTAAAGCGCTCATTTCAGGAACCCTGGGGCTTATCATCATGACGGCCGGGCTGGATCCCATGATGGGAACACCCCGATTTACCTTCGGTATCGTTGATTTGCAAGCCGGCATCTCGTTCCTGCCGGCCATGATCGGTCTGTTTGCCATTCCCCAGATCATACTAGGTATTTCGAACAAGATTCAGGTTATTCCGACATATGGATCGAGAATTCAGCGTGTCCTGCCAAGGCTCAGGGATCTGATAAAACTGTTAAAGACCATGCTGATCGGGGCGGGTATCGGTACCGGAATTGGTGCGATTCCGGGTGCCGGTGGGCCCATTGCCGTTTTTCTCAGTTACGATTATGCCAGAAAAACGTCAAAGAACTCGAGAGAATTCGGTAAGGGTGCGCTGGAGGGTGTTGCCGCACCGGAAGCGGCCAACAATGCCGTGGCCGGGGGGGCGCTCATACCCATGTTGACATTGGGAATTCCCGGTGATCCTATAACTGCCATTCTTCTGGGAGCACTGATCATTCAGGGGTTGATACCGGGTCCCATGTTGTTTATTCAGAGTGCTCAATTTGTTTACAGTGTGTTCTGGGCTTTTTTACTGGCCAATATCATGAACCTGTGTCTGACCCTGGCAACAATCAGGTTGTGGGTCGGTGTGCTCAAGGTGCCCCAGCGGGTGTTGCTACCGATTATTTTAACCCTCTGCGTTGTGGGAACATTTGCCCTGAGAAACACTTTTTTCGATACCGGTGTCATGCTTTGTTTTGGCTTGTTAGCCTACTTTATGAAGAAATACGGATTTCCCGTAGTCCCCATGCTTCTGGCCATTATACTCGGTCCTCAGCTGGAAGAACACCTGAGAATGTCTCTCATTATTGCCCAGGGAAATCCAATGGTTTTTTTTACGCATCCCATCAGCCTGGTATTTATCATTATTGCGGTGGGCTCTTTTGTATCACCCCTTATCAGACGGCGAAAAAAGTAAGCGTTGATGATGATGAATGCCGAATAGATACCCCCCGATAGCGCCGAGAATCATGTAATTTGCGGGTTGGATCGTCTCGGCAGGATGTCTATATTTTGAATGGATTCGGTTTGGGTTTGCTCTGTTGCTGGATCTTTTTGATACAGAGGTGAACCATATATCCGCCGCTGATGGTCCGAACCTTAAATCCCGCATTGGCCAACAGCTTTGCCGCGAAGTACGATCGTTTGCCCACCAGGCAGTAGGCCCATATTTTCCGATCCCTGGGCAATTCTGAGAGCCGTGACCGCAGGCTCTCTATTGAAATGTTAACGGCAGCGTTCACGTGGCCCTTTTCAAATTCTTCGGGTGTGCGGGTGTCCAGCAGGTAAACATCCGATTGGTCTAGCTCCGTCCAGTGGGCAATGGCAAATTCTTTGCGGACAACATTGGATGCAATCATACCGACAATGTTCACCGGATCTTTGGCAGCGCCGTACTGGGGTGCGTAGCAGAGTTCTGCTTCCTCTAAATCAAAGACGGTTCCCTGCTTCTGAATGGCCATGGCAATCACATCGATGCGTTTTTCGACCCCTTGGGTGCCGACCGCCTGGGCGCCGAAAATGCGACCATCATCCGGAGAAAACAACAATTTTATCATAATGGTCTGGGATCCGGGCCATTGATGGTTGTTTTTCTGAGGGTTTTTTCGGTGGCACCGGTGGAGGCGATGGTCATGCCCATTACCCCGCAGACAGCCGTGGCCTGCACCCCCCTGAAGCCGGGAATGTTCGGGCGGCCCGAAATGGCGTCGGCCGCAACACGACCCTGGCGGTTGGCAGGGCCTGCCAGGGGAATCAGGTTGTTTGAACCGGTGATACAGTCTTTGACTTCTACGGCATCCCCCACAGCCCAGATATGGGGGTCGCTGGTTCGCATGAATTTATCAACTTGGATGCCGCCAAGGGTTCCGATTTTCAGACCGGCGGAACGTGCCAGTTCAATTTCGGGGCGCACGCCAATGGACAGGATTGCCATATCCACGTGTTCGGTTTCTCCGGATGCAAGGGTTATGAGGATTTTTCCGGTATCGAGCTGTTGAAAGCTCTTGACCGGGCTGCCCAGGCGCAGCGATATGCCGCTGGATTTCAGGTGTGCATGAATCGGGGCAGCCATTTCTTCGTCAATTGCCGGCATGACGTGTTTTTGCATTTCGACAATACTGACGCTGAGGCCTCTTTTTTTCAGGTTTTCGGCCATCTCCAGACCGATAAATCCGCCCCCTATAACAGCAGTTTTTTTGGCGTTTCGGTCTTCGATCCAGTCCATAATCTTGCGGGTGTCCGGAATGGTTTTCACGGTAAAAATTCCCGGTAGGTTGATGCCTTCAAGAGGGGGGAACACCGGGGCTGAGCCGGGTGAAATCACAAGGGTGTCATATGCTTCACGGGTGGTTTGACCGGTGGCCGTGTTTTCGACGTCGATCTCTTTTTTTTCAGGATCGACCCGGAGGACATTGTGACCAAGACGCACATCGATATTGAAGTAATCTTTGAAGCGTTCGGGTGAGGCGACGATCAGGTCTTCTTCTTTGGTAATCACTTTACCCACAAAATAGGGCAGGCCGCAGTTTGCAAAAGAGACAAAGGGACCGCGTTCAAAAATGATAATTTCCGTATCTTCGCAATGACGTCGGGCCCGGGCGGCACAGGATCCGCCTCCGGCAACGCCCCCAACGATTAGTAGTCGTTTTTTCATTGGTTTGGGTTTCACTTCATATGGTTATAATCGGATTTATTGGGGCTGTCAGGAATATGGAAACCTCTATTCGGTGTAACCGGAATGATATTATTACGAAATCTACAAAAAGTCACCAAGGCGAGGTACTATTATCAGCTGGTCTTTTCAGTAGATACACGGATCAGACTTCCAGTTTTGCCTGCTTGCCGCTTTGGGACGACTCGATGGCGGCGCGAATAAATGCCAGGGCGGACAAAGCCCCTTGACCGTCGGTTTCCGGTTGGGCGCCGGTAAGGATACAATCTGCAAATTCATGAATTTCTTCGATGATAGGATTCCCTAAAGTCAGGGGCACGGTTGTTGACCCTGTTTTCCCTTTTTCGAAAATCTGCACATCAGTATCCTGATCCACCTGCTGCCACCACAGGAGATATTCTTCAAAAGGCAGCTCCGGAGGTGTAATGGTGCAGAGCAGATTGGCTTCGGTGCCGTAAACATAAAACCAGACTGCTTTGGGCGATGCATAGTTTGAGCCCAGATATCCCAGAACACCTGTTTCATACTGGAACACGGTTGCGGTAACATCTTCCACGGGAGCCGGGATATAAAGTTTGTTGAAGTATGAGAACACGCTCTTGATGGGCCCGAACAGATAATTGAATACATCTGCATGATGGATACCCATGGTCATAAGCGAACCGGCAGGGCAACCAGTGTCATCTCCCCGCCAACGGAAGCTTTCCGGTGTTAAGGCAAAACCCAGATTCTGGGAATAATTGCCTTCAATTTGAATCGGGCTCCCAATGGTACCGGCATCGATCAATTCTTTTAGTTTGCGGATTCCGGTGAGTCGCCGTAAATGTTGCCCCACCATCAAGACAGTGCCGGCCTTCCGGCAAGCACCAATCATTTTTCTGCCATCCGCAAGGGTGTTGGCGATGGGTTTTTCAACAAAAACATGTTTTCCGTATTGGGCGGCTAGCAGTGTTTGTTGCGCATGTAAATGGTTGGGTGTGGCCAGGTGGAGCCCATCAATATCGTTCCGCCTGAGAACATCTTCGTAGCTTTCTTCATGTTCACAGCCGAATTTGGCGCTGAAGGCTTCTCTTTTTTCCGGTATGGAGTCAAAACAGGTGACCAGTTTTACTTTGTCGCTTTTCATCATGGCATCGCCCACGGAGCCGGACCAGGCCCCGGTGCCGAT
>JAHEIB010000153.1:0-3157 GCA_024639645.1 Deltaproteobacteria bacterium | reverse complement strand
ATCACCGGCGTTGATGGGGATCTCTTCACCGTCCATTATTTCGATGCCGCTGCCGCTGATGACCGTTATCACCGATTCGCGCTTATTGTGATAGTGATAGGGCACTTGGGTTCCTGGAGAAAGAAGGCCAAACATGCCTCCCAGGTCTTTAGCACCATGCTCAGCCGTTAGAATTTCCGGCCGGAAGATTTTTCCCGGAGAAGGGTTTTCCATCCGAATGTAGTCTTCAGTCTTAAAACGTTTCATTTTCAGGCCTTTATATCCTTTCTTAGTCAAATTTGGCTTCTATAGCAGCCAAAGAAACCTTGGCAATGGTTTCATCCTGCTCCCAGTCGCCGCCGCTGACACCGATTCCGCCGATACATTCATTATTGACGAATATGGGAAAGCCGCCTTCCATGGCGGTCCAGTTTCCGGGACCGGCCGCCAGGGCAAGTCCCAAAGCATGCAGGGTATCCAGGGATTGTGCCTGGGCGCCTTTGGTGGTGGTGGGACGCATATTGGAAGCGGCGCAGACAGCTTTGGTGGTGGATGAATGGACCGTGTGAAAACGTCCCCCATCCATTCTTTCCAGCATCAGCAGGTGTCCCCCGGCGTCTACGATAGCTACGGTGACCGCAATGTTAAATTCTTTTGCTTTGGCGATAGCGGCGTCCATGACCATACGAACACCCCTTGAGGTTAATTTTTTGGTTTTTTTGACTGGCATTTATTTATCTCCAATTTCTGATCCAATTTAGATTGCAGCGCATCACGCACGGGTTCAGATATGTTTCTCCGCTTTCGGCACTGACGTCTGCCCGGAAAAATCATGCGGGCTGGGGATGAACAACCACTTTCATGGCGCCATCCCTTCTCTCAACAAAGGTTGCCAAAGCTTCATTGATTTTCTCCAGAGGGAAGGTGTGCGTGATCAGCGGTTGACCGGCGATTTTCCCCTGGCCCATCAATGACATGGCCCTAGGTACGTTTAAACGGCCTTCACCACGGATGGTATAAAGGTTGACCCCATTGCGAACAGCCATAGAGATGTCTGCTGTGACCGGTTTTTTGTAAAAGGCCGCGATGGATATTTTACCTCCCTTGCGTACCATTTCAATGGCCTGCTGGAGTGAATTTTCGCTACCAGCAGCTTCCAGAACAAGATCGGCTCCCTGGCCATTGGTAAATTCCAGCACTTTTTCAACACAGTTTTCCGTTTTAGCATTAATGACGTGATCGGCGCCCAGTTCCCGGCCCAGTTCAAGTCGTTCGGTTCTTGTACCCGTGAGAATGACCGTACCCGCACCCAGTGTTTTGGCAGCCTGGAGTGCCATGAGACCAATGGGGCCCGGGCCTATAATGGCAATGGTATCTCCGGCAATATAGCCCCCAGCCATATCAAGGGCATACATACTGGAACCGGCGGTGGTGACCATGGTCGATTCATCAAAAGAAATGTGGTCTGGAAGTTTTGTCAGGGTGTTGAGGTGGTTGACGGCATATTCGGCAAAACCGCCGTTGGCGGTAAACCCGTTGGCCCGGTGACCTTTTGCAAGGTTGCCATAATTGAGACAGGCCGTGTAATTGCCCATAATGCAATTACGGCATCGACCACAGCCCTTGTGAATCTCGACAGCGATTCTGTCGCCGATATCAAACTCGTCAACAGTTTCTCCCAGGGCAACAACCGTTCCGGCATATTCATGCCCGATGATGAAATCTTCGAACGGGGGTTGGTTGGGCATTCCATGGGTGATTATTTTTATGTCCGTACCACATATGCCACATGCTTCTACCCGAACAAGGACTTCATCGGATGCCGGACTGGGGACCTCGCGTTTTTCAATCCTTACATCGTTGAAGGCATGCAGCACAGCGGCTCTCATTTTGTTTGGAATATTCATAGGTATTATCCCCCTTTTTTCTGTGGTCAGTGGTTAACGGGTGCTCCAGGCCAGCAGATGGTAGCACCGTCAAAAATTAGAATTTAATTAAGTGCCCTATAGTTTCTTTTCCGGTCCAGGAGGTGAATAGATGACGATATAGGTAAGATCTTCCAGGGGATCGGCCCATACATAATGCATTGCTCCTGGAGGTACGTAGACAGTCATATTGGGCTCGAGGTCATATTTCACGCCATCGATGTATATACCACCTGAGCCGTCGAGTACATACATGCAGTGCTCTTCCTCATGATCGTGTCCGGTACCGGTGGTATCGCAGTTCAACCCTGCTTTCATCGTGTTGACCAGAAGTGAAAAATTTTTTGCGCCACAGGATTCTTCATCAAGAATAATTCTGAATATACCTGCGCCGCCATGGGTCACTTTTTCTTTTGCGTCACTCAGCATGAAAATATTTTTTTTCTTTGACATCGGGTTACTCCTTTTTTCTTAATAATTTTATAATCACATTTGGCCATCGAACGTATGATAAGTGTTGTCGCATTGTCATACAATAAGACAATTCTGCTAACCTGATGTAATTTGTGGAAAATGTCAAGATAAAATTATATGGAAATTCTGCTCAATTTTCATGTGTTTTATTAATGATGACTGCCAAAAAACGGCTATGGCTATCCAAGTCTGGATCTTAACAGTAATTTTAATTGTCTTATAAAATGTTTATAATCTTAGGTGCCGGTTGACACTATATTTAAAGACTCAATAAATTGTATATTTTCATTTCATGACTGGATCTGTTACCAGACTTTTCCCGTTCAATTCCAAGCCCACCTTAACGGGACGATTTGAGAGCCAAATTTAAAAATCAAACTGATCTTTGATTTCTATTTGGGCCCCTCGATTACCCCACCATGAAACTCGATTGAGACCGATTATTTTTCTCTGCTTTAGCATTTCGGCAAGCTTTTTCTTAATGCCGTGACGATCACCATCTAAATAGGTGAGCAACAGGTCGCCTGAATCATCTAAACTTAATTTGCAGTTTTGATTGCTAAAGATAATTGTTCGAATAGTAGACAAGACGCACTGCCAATCCTCGGGAGTACGCCATTGTGGAATGTATAAAATAGACTGAAAATAATCTATAGTCAATCGTGCCAACATGACACAATAGTAGTGGGCTTCTGCTTTTTCCGGCGAAGTTCCCGTTGGCTTATTCAAAAAATAGTTCTCAATCAAATCTTTGATACCCGTTTCTACTGGCCATCGTA
>JAHEIB010000152.1 GCA_024639645.1 Deltaproteobacteria bacterium | reverse complement strand
GATAGCGGCACAGGCGGCAGTACGCATTACGTATCAGCCGAGATCGACGGCATTCTCATCTCGATCAATGTCGATCGCTTTGCCAGACCCGGTCGTCTTCTGGCAAAAATCGCAGGTGAAAAACCTTTGACGGACAAGGGGGAAAAACTGCTGACCTTGTAATAACAAGGGGTTGAGGGTCCGAGGGGGATACAAGGGTTGGAGGGTCGCTAATCGCCAAGGGACGATCGGCTCCTGACGGTCTACAGCCTAAACCGCTAAAAGCCACTCTTGTTAAAGCTATCTAAAAAATAGGATTTTGGTCCAAGATCAAGGCGAACCCTTATTTCAACCCGCAGGAATACTATGGTATTTTGAGGAGTTGAAAGGAGGGTTCAACACAGAGATTGGGCCAAAAGACAGTTTTTAGATGGCTTTTATGTGAAGATTTTTCTGGCCAAATCGATATCCTCGGGGCAAAAGACAAAAAGGCATTTTGCGTCCGGCGACGACACGGATCCATAGACATAGTTAATATTGACTCCTTCTTCGCCGAATTTTCTGGTAATGCTGGCCAGTTCACCCGGCCTGTTCTCCAGTTCCAGCGCAACCACCGGCATGATATCGTAAACATACGCTTTTTCGGTCAGCAGGTCCATGGCCTTGTCTGTTTTATCCACCAAGAGACGCAGCAGGGCATATTCGGCCGAATCCTTGCGCATGGAGTTGTAGCTGGCTGCAGAAGCAACCCGCTTCAGTGATTTACCCCTGGCTTTGAAAAGCGACTGTACATAGCTCGACGCATCCTGAATTGTCATGGCATCGATATTGATGTTTTCTTCCCCAAAAGCGGTTGCCAGCTTGCCTAACTCACCGGGTTCGTTTTTCATGAATAACGATATCTCTGTTCGTACCATGGGCACTCCTCTATAAAAGCTATAAGCGATAAGCCATAAGCATTAAGCCGGCAGCCGCTTACAGCTTAGAGCTTAATGCTTATCGCTATCCGTAAAGTTCCTTAACCTTCTGCCGATCGATTTCACCCGTCGCCGTTTCAGGCATCTCGGTAACAAACACCACATACTGCGGCTTTTTATACCGGGCAATCCGTTCTCCCACGAACTGGATCAAGGCCTCGGGTGTGAGATCCTGACCGGATTTGAGCTGGCAAACGGCCTTGATGGCTTCTTTCCATTTGGGATCCGGAATACCGATCACGGCCGTCCTCTCCACAACCGGGTGCTCCAGAATCACTTTCTCGACTTCGGCTGGGTAGACGTTTTCACCCCCTGGTTTGATCAGTTCTTTCTCGGGTTTACGCCCGGAATACCAGAGATATCCATCCACGTCAAGACGACCCAGATCACCGGTGTGGTGCCAGCCATTGCGAAATGTCGCTTCTGTATCTTGGGGCAGGTTCCAGTATCCCTTGAAAACCATGGGTCCTTTAACGGCGATTTCACCGACCTCTCCCTGGGGGACGGGCACACCGTTATCATCCAGAAGCTGAACCATAGCAAGGGATACCGGTCGTCCGGCAGAGCCGGGTCTGTCGTTGTAGGGACCCATTGTCACAACGCACGATGTCTCCGTCTGCCCGAACAGACTGTAAAATGTTCCACCTGTCTTCTTCTGATAGGCCTCGATAATGTCTGGTGTATCAAGACCCATGACCGCTCTTAACGACCCGATATTCTTGCCGGTCTTTTCCCCGGCGTCCAGAATAGAGGACAAAATCGGTGAAAAATCGAAAAGGATGGAGACCTTGAATTTTTCGATCAGATCAACGGCCTTTGTGGCATCGAACTTACGCATGTTGATATTCTGAGCACCGGCCTGAAACGTGTTGGTGGCCATGAACAGGCCCCCCACATGAAAGAGTGGTAACAGATTGAGATGGACATCGCCTGACCCCAGATTGAAACCGTAATTCAGCACCAGATTTGCACACAGCAGATTTCCGTGACTCAGCAGCGCCCCCCGGGGTCTACCAGCCACGGCTGCAGTATGAATTATTACAAAGCCGTCGGTTCCGGCCACATCCACCGGTTCGAACAGACCCTCATTTTTGAACAGAGATGCCATCTCCTCAAAAGGCCCCTTGTCAACACCAAGACTGTAAACACCTTGGATTGAAGGCAGTTGGCCCCTGACCCCGGAAATCATTTCCTGAAATTCCGGATCCACAAAAAGTATCACCGGTTCACAGTCGTTGAGATTGAAGGCCACTTCCTCGGCAGACAGCCGCCAGTTGACGGGCAGCATCACAGCACCGAGTGCCGCTGCCGCACCATAAAGCGTAAAATATGCCAGGCTGTTCTGTCCCAACACGCCGATACGGTCGCCTTTTTTAATCCCTTTCTTTTGCAACCCGGCAGCCAGGCAATCCACCATATCCTTAAACTGGCTGAATGAAACCGTCTTGTCGTCATCAGCCTCATACCAGGCAGAGTAACCGCCATACACGACGGCATTTTGTGTAATCAGGTCATAAAAGGTAACATCGTACAATCCCATAATCGGAAAGCTCCTTTAACATTTCAGGTGTGTTGAGGTGATTAGCTTATACCGGCAGTTTTGAGGCGTGGGTAAAAATCCATCTAAATAGAAGCGCAGCCGCGTCTTATAACATCGCGCAGCAAAGTTGTTATTTAACCGAAATGACAGGGCATGATGCTTTCAGGATAATGTACTGTGCTGTGGATCCTAGGAGCAGCTTGCTGGTACGTGATTTTTTCTGGACACCCACATAGATCAAGTCAACATTGTTCTCATCGGCAAAAAAGACAATATCCTCTCCGGGTGAGAGACCGCGGGCCAACTGGTTTACCTCACATGATATGCCTTCCTGATTCAGTGCTGTTTTGACCTCCTCCAACCGGATGGTCATTTTGCTGATTTCTTCCGGGTCTTCACCCTTGCCCCCTTCGCTGGAAGATACAAGCAGGATCTCGGCATCGAAATACCGTGAATGCGTCTTGGCAAGCTCCAGTGCAAGCTGTGACTCTTTGGTACTTTTATACGCCACCAGTATTTTCATCAAGACCTCCTTTATAGGGGGTGTCAAAAAAACGTTCCGATTGAGGACCGTTTTTCTGCTACAGACCCTTATGCCGCCATCCTATTTTCGGAACATTATTATGACAAGCGGTGTAACCAGCTTCTCACATCCAGCGTTTACGCCGCTTGTAGGATTTAACATCCTTGAATGATTTCCGTCCGCCACCCTGGGTGACACCCATATAAAATTCCTTGACATCCGGGTTGTTTTTCAATTCATCCGAAGGCCCTTCCAGAACGATCTTGCCCGACTCCATGATGTAAGCATAGGTCGAAATATCCAGGGCGATCTTGGCATTCTGTTCCACGATCAAAAGCGTCGTGTCCATCTCCTGATTGATCTTCTCGACATTTTCGAAAATTTCCTTGACCAGAAGTGGTGCCAGCCCCAGCGACGGTTCGTCCAGCATGAGCATTTTAGGAGAAGACATCAGGGCCCGGGCGATGGCGATCATCTGCTGCTCGCCACCGGAGCAGTAACCAGCCAGACGGTTGGTGACCCGGGAAAGGCGCGGGAAATGATCGTACATGAGTTCCTGGTCCTTGCGGATATTCTGGGAACCATCCTTGCGTGTAATGGAGCCTACGCGGATGTTTTCGTCCACCGTGAGATGTTTGAAAACCCGGCGTCCCTCCGGCACCATGACCGCGCCAAGCTTTACCACTTGCGTCCCCAGGACATTGGTGATGTCGTTTCCCTGGAACTTGACATAACCGTCCTTGATAAAACCGTTTTCAGGCTTGAGTAGGCCGCTGATGGCCCTTAAGGTTGTGGTCTTGCCAGCACCGTTGGTTCCCAAAAGAGAAACGATGCTGCCTTCGGTCACGCTCAGACTGACCCCTCGCAGCACCTGGACGATGTCGTTATAGACCACCTCGATGTTGTTAACATCCAGCAGATGGCTTGTCTCTTTTTCGCTTCCCATAATGTTCTTTCTTGGAGGATGGAGGGTTGCCTAAAGCAACCCTCCATCGAGGGTTTACATTTTAGCAGCGAAGCTGCGTATCACAACAGCAAGGCACGTGCGGTTGTTATTTGATCTTTTGAACGTACTCGGAAGCGAAGGGAGCTCCGATTTCATAGAATAGACCCCCCTTGGAAACGTAAAGCTGCAGGGTGTCCACTCCTTCGCGATCGGCTTTTGAAAAAGATACCGGCCCCACCGTCGTCAACGAATTAAAGGCATTGAATCCGTTCATGGCCACCATCTCCTCGTACAGGGCCGCGCGGGTTATTTTTTTGCCTTTTGCTTTGGCGCGCCGGATGGTCTCGACAGCCACCTGAACCACCATGATGCCGTTGGTGTAGTTGGCATCCTTGGCCACATTCTCATCGCGGCCATAGCGTTCGGCCAAGGCAAACTGCGCATCCCTTCCCGGTCCTTTGGCGGTCATCATTTTGTAAGATGTTGTCCAGTAGTAGTTCTCATTCGCAGCCGAACCAGCCAAAGCCACAAGCGCTGGCCCACCGCCATAATGACAACCCAGAAAGGTGATCTTACCGGCTTCGCCGTAGGTCTTGGCAATCATTCCCAGGCTTTGGGCGCCTTTCAGCATGGTGGCGACAGGAGGCTGTACGGTCTGGCTGATCACATACTGAACCCCCTTGCTCTGAAAACGTTTGAGCATGGCTGTGTTGTCCAGATCCTTGCCATGTTCCACAATTTCCACCAGATCGATGGCCAAGCCTGCGTCGATTGATTTCTTAACATCATCGCGGGGCGCGCGTCCGAACGCGGAGGGATGGAGAAACAAGGCCACTTTGGGTTTGCCCGAGCCCTTGTGGTTGGCAGCCACATACTCGGCCAGGCCGACTGCCTGGCTGGAGTAGGAGGCAATGGGCAGAAAGATATAATCGTTTCCCTCCAGGTTACCAGCATGAAAGGAGGCCGGCAGAACCGGGATTTGCTCTTCTTGAAAATCCTGGCGCAACGCCATCGTGCTGCCGGTGGAGTAGTTCAGATAGAACACGATGTCCTCATCCAGGAAGTCCTCGAAGTTTCGCTTGGTGACTTCGGTTTTGTAGCCATCATCGCGAATAAAGCAGACCAGTTTGTCATCACCCAGCAGCTTTTCGTCATTGACGTATTTGACATAATCCTCGACACCTTTGGAGTAAGGAGTGCCCACGTCGGATGTCGCTCCGGTCATGTCTATAGACAGACCCATTTTATAGGTTTCCCCGGCCATAACCTGGCTGGAAAACCCCAAGAGCAGCAGAAAAGACAGCGCAACAAGCATGATAGTGAATTGTTTGTGTTTCATTTGTTCCTCCCTTTTGTGTTGGTTAACCATTGACGAGCACTCGGATGTAAAACAATCATTTATTCTTTTAACGACCGTTGAAACAAAACGTATCAAAATGAATGCATATTTAAGCTTTTGCCAAAGCTGATCAATACCTGAAGGGCCACAATTTAAAATATGAACGTACCATCCGCCACCAGTTGGCGATGCCACGCGGTTCGAACATGAGGAACAGCACGATCACCAGACCAAAAGAGAGCGGACGAAAAGCCGTAGCCACATCACCGACGGCGGTGAAGTAGTGACCCACGAACTCGGCCAAGCTTTCCACCTGAAGTTCCAATATCAGGATGGCTGCCGGTCCCACCAGAGCCCCCACTAAAGTGCCTAATCCTCCAACGATGGCCATGGCTAGATAGGAGATGGAGTGGTGCAAAAGAAATGATTCAAACCCCACCCCTCGCCACAGATAGGCGTGCAGGGCTCCGGCCACACCGGCAAAAAAGCCGGCTAGGGCAAAAGCATACACCTTGGTAAACCCGGGATGCATGCCCATGGCGTCTGCAGCCCGATCGTTGTCGCGCACGGCCACCAGACACCTGCCGTGCTTGCTGCGTAGAAGGTTGCGAACGGCAAAACCCAGGATGACAACGATGACCAGGATCACATAATACCAGAAAAAATAGTGATCCCTGCGGCCCACCTTGCCTGTGAACCAGAATACCCGGCCGATGGCAATGGTTTGACCCTGATCATAGAACTTTGAAAAATTGATGAACCATTGAAAAATCATCTGAAAGGACAGGGTGGCGATGACCAGATAAAGGTGTTTCAAACGCAGAGATGGCAGCCCGACAATACCACCGATAACCGCGCCCACCAACCCTGCCACAATGATCATCAGCGGCCAGTAGTGGGTCAGCAAAATGTGGTCGCCGCCCAGGGTGCGAGCAAAGGTCGCCAAGGTGTAGGCACCCACGCCCACGAAAGCGGCGTGGCCAATCGAAATCAATCCCGCAAATCCGGTGAGCAAATTGAGACCGTAGACAGCAATAATGGCGATCAGAATGCTGTCGATGACCAGCATGTACTTGTTGCCGACTTCAATGATAAGCGGCCATGCAAACAACACTGCCAAGAAACAAATAAAAACCAATCGGTCGATGTGCGTCAGAAATATGCGTTGCTCAGTCTTGTAGGAGGTAAAAAAGTTGCCTGTGGCTAACCATCTACTTTCAGACATAGATTACACCCGTTCTATTTCATGGATCCCAAAAAGCCCATGGGGTTTGAACAACAAAATGATCAACAAAATAATGTAGGGCAAGACATCGGCAGTACCGTATAGCCCCCAATGCCCGTCAAGATAGCCGGAGGCAAACTGCTGGATCAACCCCATGATGATGCCGGCCACGATGGCCCCGAATATAGAGTCCAGGCCACCCACGATCACCACCGGGAACACGATGATGCCAAAAGAGTGCAGTACATAAAAATTCAGTCCGGTGATATTCCCGATAATGCCGCCGGCAGCCGCCGCGCTCAACCCGGCCGTGGCCCAGGCCAGGCCGAACACCTTGGGCACGGAAATCCCAATGGACATGGAAGCGAACTGGTCATCTGACACCGCCCGCATGGAGATGCCCACGGTGGAGGCCTTGAAAAACCAGGTAAACGCCCCGATCATCGTAAAGGTGATCAGCACACCCACCATTTGGGTCCAGGACATGGAAATCCCCATAAAGGAAATCGGTGTTTTAGGCAGAAACTCGGGAAACGAAAAGTTCTCAGCGCCAAACGGTGTCATGTAGATGATACCGTCGATGATGGACATCAGCCCGATGGTCACCATGATCACTGATATGATGGGTTCACCGATTAGACGCCGTAGGAATACTCGCTCCACGCTCATGGCCAGAAAAAATGTGATCACCATACTCAGTAAAAAGGAGAGCACGATGTGAATACCTACAAACACGGTGAGGGCGTAGGTGATGAAGGCACCGGCGGCGATAATCTGGCCGTGGGCGATGTTGAGCACACGGCTGGATTTGTAAATCAAAACAAACCCCAGTGCCGACAGGGCATAAATGGAGCCCACGACAATGCCGCTCACCACCAGTTGAAAAAAATAACTCATGCCACTCCTTCCATTGTATAAAACGACATTTCAGCCTCCACAGTCGTGGTCTGACCATCCTGGTATTGAAAATCCGCTTCGACTTGCTTTTTGGTGACACTTTCGTCGTACAGGGTGTCGTAGAGGTCCTTGTATTTTTCCATGACGAATTTTCGTCGTATTTTGCCGGTTTTGGTCAGTTCGCCGTCGTCCGTGTCCAGCAGCTTGTACAAAACAGCAAAGCGCTTGATTTTGAAATGATCTTGCTCCGCACGGGCATTGACGTCAGCCACAGCCTCCTTGAGCAATTCCGCCACCTCCGGCTTGTTGGAAAGGTCCATGAACGTGGTGTAGGAGATGCCCCGGTCTTCGGCCCATTTGCCCACCACGATGGGGTCGATATTGATGAGAGCGGATACGAAATCGCGTTTGTCTCCAAAGATGACAGCCTCTTTGATGTAGGGGCTGAATTTGAGCTTGTTCTCCAGAAACATGGGGCTGAACATTTCGTCCTGGCTGTTGTGCATCACATCGGACACCCGGTCGATGACCACCAGATGGCCGTTGTCGTCAATGTACCCGGCATCCCCCGAATGCATCCAGCCGTCTATGAGCAGCTCATCTGTTTTTTCAGGCAGTTTGTAATAGCCTTTACACACCGAGGGCGAGCGTGAAAGTATTTCGCCTTCTTCGCTGATCTTGCATTCGGTTTCCGGCAGGGGCTTGCCCACCG
>JAHEIB010000299.1 GCA_024639645.1 Deltaproteobacteria bacterium | reverse complement strand
GGAACGCATCGAACAGCGCCTTGAAGCTGCCGCCCAAGCGGATTTCGTCATTGTGTTATACAACCCCAAAAGCAAAAAAAGAAACTGGCAATTTGGGAAAGCCCGGGAAATCATACTCAGATACCGGGATAAAAATACCCCTGTCGGCATTGTTTCCCGGGCCATGCGTGAGGCGCAACATATTGAAATCGTCACCTTGGATGACATGCATACCGCAGAAGTCGATATGCAAACCACCGTGTTTATCGGAAACAGCACTTCGAGTAAGTATATGGACTTTATGTTCACGCCCAGAGGGTACGCTAAAAAATACGAAATTCAGTCATAAAGGATCGGAAATATCGTGTCAGTAAACAACCTTAAGAAAGCCCCCTGCATCGCCGTTTTTGGAACGGGCTCAGATGTCGGCAAGAGTATCATCGCCACCGCCTTGTGCCGTTTATTTGCAAACCAAGGGATTCGGGTGGCACCTTACAAGGCCCAGAACATGTCTAACAACTCGGGCGTCACGCCTGAGGGCCTGGAGATGGGCCGCGCCCAAATCGTCCAGGCTGAAGCCGCCAAAATACCGCCGCACGTGGATATGAATCCAATTTTATTGAAACCTACCAGCGATATCGGCTCGCAGGTGGTTCTGTTGGGAAAAGCGGTGGAGAACAGCACAGCCAGTGAATATCACACCAAAAAAGAGCGCCTGTTTGCCACTGCCGGTGCCGCCCTGGACCGATTGCGGCAGGAATATGATCTGATTGTCATGGAAGGTGCCGGGTCCTGTGCCGAAGTGAATCTCATGCCCCATGATATCGTTAATTTCCGAATGGCCGAGTACGCCGACGCACCGGTTATTTTAGTCGCCGACATCCATAGGGGCGGGGTATTTGCACAGATCGTCGGCACCTTGAGCTGCCTCGAAAAATCCTATCAAAATCAAATTAAAGGATTCATCGTCAACCGTTTCAGGGGGGATATCCGTCTTTTTAAGGACGGTATCCGCTGGATAGAACAAAAGACCCGCAAAAAAGTTTTCGGTGTGCTGCCCTGGTATAACCATATTCAGATCGATCCCGAGGATTCCGTGGTCATTGAAAATCCCCAGAAAGTGTTCGCCGGCAATTCGGGCGTTCCGGCGGTTGCGGTCATCCGGTTGCCGCATATTTCCAATTTCAGCGACTTTGATCCCTTGATCGCCCTGGATGGCCTGGATCTGTTTTTTTTGGAAAAAGTGCAGGCCCTGACAACGTTTAAAGCCGTTATTCTGCCGGGTTCCAAAAACACCTGCTCTGATCTGCGATGGATTAATTCCGGTGGCTGGCTGGAAAAGCTTGCCGATTATGTGGCCAATGGTGGTCATATCCTGGGAATATGCGGCGGCTATCAGATGATGGGCAATTTCGTGCATGATCCCGACGGGCTGGAAGGAAAACCAGGCACCACACCAGGGGTGGAATTATTGCCAGTCGAAACCGTTTTAAAAGCCCCGAAGACAACGACCCTGACCCGGTTTTACGGTGATTCTATCCGGGGCAGCGGTTATGAAATCCATATGGGTCAAACCAAACGGCATGGCGGCGAGCCATTATTTAAGGTCATCGAGCGGAACGGTATCGCCTGTGAAGATTCAGACGGATGTGTCTCTGCGGATAATAAAATCATGGGCACCTACATTCACGGTCTGTTTGAAAATCCGACGGTAACCAGATGGTGGTTAAATACGATTGGATTGCCCGATGTCGAAACCGCAACCCTGGAAGGTCTGGAAGCCAAGGACAAGGAATACGACCTGCTGGCCGAGCATTTTGAATCTTATATAGATGTCAAAGGATTGGTTACAACCCTGAACCTTTGAACCTTTTCAATGGAGAAAGTTTTTTGAATAAAAAAATATTTGTGCTGGGTGGCTGCCGCAGCGGCAAAAGCGGTTATGCCCTCGAAACAGCCAATAAATTTCCCGGCCATAACAAAATATTTATTGCGACCTGTATTCCCCATGATGATGAGATGAAACTCAGGGTCGCCAGACACCAGCAGGAACGCAGCCGGCACTGGCTGACCGTGGAAGCGCCCCTTCTCCTGTCGGAGGAGATTGTCGAAGCCGATGGCAAGGCCAGCGTGCTTTTGGTCGATTGTCTGACCTTATGGATCAACAACCTGTTGATGGAGAACTATGATTCAGAGCAAATACTGGGTCAGGTGCAGCGCCTAACCCGGGCGGTGTCGTCAGCAACCTGCCCGGTCATTCTGGTTTCCAACGAAGTCGGAACCGGTATTGTGCCGGAAAACAAACTGGCCCGGCTGTACAGAGATCTGGTCGGATGGACCAATCAAGCCGTTGCCGCATGTGTCGATCAGGTGGTTTGGACAGTGGCCGGCATTCCGGTGACCATCAAAGGAATGACGAAGGACGAATGACGAAGGACGAAGGATGACATCGCTGGGGTCTGTCCTTAGATCCATACATCGGAATTTATCATGAAAATAGCATCTTTTCTTTGGATATCATATTAAGAATATTAGCGATCAATTG
>JAHEIB010000151.1 GCA_024639645.1 Deltaproteobacteria bacterium | reverse complement strand
TTACGAATACCCAGTGCTTTATCTTCTTCAATGAGACCGCATGTTTTGGCATCACGCATATCAAAAAGGGTTCCGAGGGTTTTGTTTTTGATTTTATTGACCTTGTCTTCGGCATTTCCGATACCGGATTCATCCACAGCCATATGGCCTAGTTTTTGCCGAACATCCTCTTTCATAAACTCCCAGGCCACGGCTTCAACCATTTCGTCGACTTTCTCCTGGGGCCAGAATTCAATTTCCTTGAATGCCTTTCGGGCGCGTTCATACATCTCTTGAACATTGTCTTCCATGATAGGTTTTCCTCCAATAGTAGTTACCTGGGCTCAAAGAACCCAGCACTGATTATGCCCTATAAGGGTTTACTATTTTATTCGTTGTTTCGGATTTACTAGGTATCACCTTGTCAATGGCGTTTTATGCCAACGTTTCAATCGGTAAACTGTATCCCATCTGCGTAAATGCCTCTTTGGCCACAACAAAAAAATCTCGAATATCCTGTTCTGTGATAAGACCAAGATTACACAAGCGAAAGGTCTTGAGACCAAACATTTTTCCCGGATAAATAGTAAAGCCCCGTTCAAAACAGTAGTCGTGCAGTTTGAAAAAATCGAATTTTTCATCTTCCGGTGCCCGCACCGTCACCACCAGGTGCCCCTGAATCTCTTTGTCAATCACCGTCCCAAGACCCATTTCCGACAGGCCCTTGTGAATGGCTTCCCAACACTTGGTCAGTCGTTTCCATCGGGCCTGTTCGCCCTCTTCAAAGTACTCCTTGATAGCCTGCCGCAATGCATACATGGTTTGTACGGGAGGTGTAAAATGCATCTCGCCGACCCGGTCAAAGAAATCGAATTGCATGAACAGGTTGCAGTAATAGGAGCGGGGTGGGTAATCTTTTGTTTTCTTTATCTCATCAATCTTACCGACCGTCCAGGAAGCTCCGGTCATACCGGCCAAGCCCTTTTGGGCTGAAGACATGAGAAAATCGATGTTTTGTTCTGCAATGTCTATGGGAAGCAGCCCGTAAGTCGATATGGTGTCAACCACGAAAATGGCGCCATTATCATGTGCCATCTGACCGATTTCCTTTATCGGGTTGAGAACCCCAGTACCGGTTTCATGGTGGACCGTCGCCACCACTGCAATATCCTTGTCCTTTTCAAGGGTTTTCTTGACAACGGCGAGATCCGGCAGTTCCGTGGATGGGAACTTGAGATTCACACAGGGGATGTGGTAATATTCAGCAATCTCCACCATCCTTGCCGAGTATGCCCCGTTGTTCACCACACAAATCTTTTTTCCTTCGGGGACCAGAGAGTTTACGAGAACATCCTGAATGATCGTGCCGGAACCCGTAAATATGACCGCAGCGTATTTTTCAGCGTCGCCGTGAACCACCTTCACAAGATCTTTGCGAACACCGGTCATGATCTCCACGAACTCCTGTTCCCTGGGACAAATATCAGGCACAACCTGCGCATATTTAACTGCATCACTGGTCGTGGCCGGGCCCGGGTTCAGCAACACGTTTCTTTTTACTGGTTTAACTACGTCCATTTTAAGCCCCCTATGGTATTATAGTTTTCCGACCTTTTTGATTCCAGATTTCTTACTTGGATCCTTAACCTCTTCAATGATGCTAAAACCGCTGCCCTGAACATCTTTCATTTTTTCAAAACGCCGCTTCCATTGGTCCGGAGTTGTAGATATTGCCGGTGTGGCGATTTTTTCCCGATCAGCAATTGGCGGCACCGGTCGATCTGCAGGACCGTCATAATCTTCTTTGGGCGTCAGTTCCTGCCCCAGCCGGTTGGTCTCTTCTCTTTCCACCTCTTCAATATAATGGGCACCCGCAGCAAAGGAGCGCGTAACCGCCAGAATCGCCCAGGTGGCCTCCGGTGTAAAACCCAGATCCATCATGACAGCCCCTGTGGCGCCCAGCATATCCAGATCCACAGGCTGGTCATTTGCCTTCTGGGCTGCCTTGACGACTTCCTTCATAAAAGCAATATATTTGCCAGCCGTGCCCAGTTTTTCGGCACGGGCAATCATGCGATTTGCGGCGGGGTCTTTTAACATCAGATCCGAGACACCCAGGGCTTCATCATATAGATTCTCTTCCACCAGGAGCGCCGCGGCCGCTTCAAGGGAAAGGTCCTCCTCCTTGGCCATGGCCAGATATTTATCAAGACGGTTCCCAAAAGCAGAATAGGCGCCGTATGCATGACCAAATGCCATGATGGACGCACCACAAGCCTGGGTTAAAAAGGTTTTAGATCTGGCAACGATCCTGGAAATGGCAGCCGGCGCAGACAACCCGTCCTCGAGGGTCAGGATCATGACGTAGTTGAGCATCTGCTCTTCCTCGATGGTGGGTATACGCGCCTGGTAATCCACAAAAAGGACTTCGATAACACCGTAGCCTTCTTCCATCAACTCTGTGGTATCATAACCCCTGGTCACGATCCGGTGCACATTTTTGTATGCCACTTCCGACACCCACTGGAACTGGGCTCTTTTTGAATCCTTGGGCATGGTTCCGTATTCCCTGTCGTAATAGTCAAAGGGATTTTTGGGGCTGCCCAGATTTCCGATGGTACGCTCCCTTTTTGCTTTATTCAGCGCATCTGTTCTTTTTTTATCTAGATAACCCATTGTTTGTATTCTCCTTCTTCTTTCTGCTTCTTGGCATATTCCTGGCGTTCCTCCTGCTTGGGAACGATTCTGTCCTCAGGCCCCACGTACTTGATCATGGATAGATCAATCATCTGTACCATGGGTTCATTTCTGCTGGCGCCCCATGCGCGTCCCTTTTTCATGTTGTACAGGGCATGCGCGGCACAGCTGAATCCGCGTACCACACTGCCGATACACCATCCCGCATTGGGTGAAAAGCCAATTTCCATTAGAGCGGTGTTGCCCGATCCCACCACATTCACACCCACATAGGAGCGTCCATCTGCCTTGCGTCTGGCATGAAAATACTTTTCCACGGCCCTTTGAAATTCCAGATAGACCCCTTTGAGCTCCAGCTCTTCCTGCTTGAGGTGAATCGGTTCTGCTCTGGGATCGCTATCGATGTGCTGGGGCTGCCCCATGCCCATGACGGGTCGACCCGCATCCATGTAATCATCCACAAGGATCTTGGCCATTTCATCAACGGTTTTGCCCTCTTTTTGAGCCCGCTCCAGATATTTGTTCAGCATATACCCATGTGCAGCACCGGGGCCATGGACGCCACCGAAAGTGGATACCGCTGCCGCCACGCAAACGGGAAGGTTCGGCCTGCCTGCGCTCACGCCGATGGCACCGACTGCTGATGGTGACATGGAATGCTCCAAAAAAACCCCCATCTCATATTTGAGCATTTTTTCTTCTTCCTGTGTGGGAATCCGGTTCTGGAAGAGTACAAACATGGCATCATAAAAGGAATAGCCCTCTTCGGCCAAATCGCTTAAATTGTATCCTCGCATCACGGTTTTTTCTTCTGTTTTGTAGGAAATGGATGTTTTCCTCCTAAACATTTGTTTTCTATCCATTTTTACCTCCAGCTTATCTTTTCAAATAGGATCGTTTTTGATCGCAATATCATGGTAGATACCGACGTAATTTTGGCTTTAATAAACAAACCCGAATCATAGGTCAACCTAATAAATATAATGAATTGCATGACAAATTATTATAGTTGATTGATCCATTGGCTAATTGAAATTTCTCAACAGAGGGTGTAACAAATACCCTGAAGGTAAAATGCGATCCTGATGATGGCACCTGCCAGCTGAGTCTAACAATTTAACGTTACCTGGATAGGAAAATCCATCGTGGCACTGAATATCCTCTTTATCGGCAACAGTCATACCTATTATAATTATATGCCTCAAATGCTATGGACACTGGCAGCTTCTGAAAACCCGATCTTGAAACTGAGTATCGATCAATGCACGGGTGAAGGGGCAGGTCTTGAATGGCACTGGAAAAATGCCACCACCCGGAATGCCATTGCAGAAAAGCCTTGGGACTATATTGTTTTGCAGGATCGAAGCGGGGGACCCTTGGAAGAGCCGGAATCATTTAAAAAGTATGCCGGGTTGCTGGATACGGAAATTCGGATGCAGGGTGCCAGAACACTATTGTTCATGACCTGGGCAAATCGATCCAGGCCTGATACCCAAAAGGTGTTAACACATGCCTACAGAATGGCGGCCAGAAAGCTTAAGGCGGGTCTGGCTCCTGTAGGTCTGGCATGGGAAGCTGTCCGCCGCATGGATCCCAAGATTGAACTGTATCACCGCGACGGTCGTCATGCCAGCCCCACTGGATCTTACCTTACGGCCTGTGTGTTTTATTCCGTGATATGTAAAAAGAGTCCCCAAGGGCTGCCCGGAAGCTTTAATTATAAAGGTAAGGTGCGGGTGGACCTGGAGAAAGGCAGGGCCTCATTGCTGCAGAAAACGACCTGGAATACGGTCTCAAATTTACACACTTTACAGGGTTTGTCATAAATATAATTCCAATAAATCATCAGCCGATGGATATACTCACCGTTAAACTTCCCATCCACTAATACGAGTTTGGCGGCAAGCAGATCATTTTTTGCTTAGCGCGATCAGTGATATGAATTCATAAGCAATATTCGCTGCCAGAAGTGATGTGATCTGAGTAGGATCGTGGGCAGGTAAAACCTCCGCAACATCAAACCCGATCATATTTAGCCCTTCTAGCCCTCTTATCAGTCTCAATGTCTCCGCACTGGTAAAGCCCCCAACTTCAGGGGTACCTGTACCTGGTGCAAATGCAGGGTCAACAAAATCGATATCAAAGGTAACAGGGACCTTTCAATCAGATCATTGGAATCTTCGATGTAGCCAGGTACCACCGGAAAATCACCATAATCCACACCAGAACAGTGCTCGAAGATGTTCACGTTCAAAAACATGTTATAGGGTTTGGTCTGTTGTCGTTTGGCTGTGCCCACCTTCTGACGGTATGGCAGCGCAACCCAATGAGGATTTCATCCAAGGTTATGTTGCCATGATTTTTCCAGCCAGCCTTGGTTTCATCAAGAAAGATGGCAGGGTATTCTCTCGTCAGGGTGTTGCGTTATCGGAAAAAGAACAAACGGAATTGCACAAAATGCATTTTGAGTGTTGCGATGAAAACTTGCTCAACAGACAAATTCCCCCGCACATACTGGTCGAAAAGCCTGGGTGCCTATTTCTTGGGTGACTTTATTTCTTAAACATAAATATATCGAACGCTATTTTTATGGCAGAGGCCGGTCCGATGAAAATGACACGATCATCAGCCTCAATACTGGTATCGCCGCGTGGAACCACAAATTGCGTATTCCTGATTATCGCGGCTATCAGGCACCCTTTTGGTATTTCAATTTCTCGAATAAGATCTCCAATTACCTTTGCATTTTCAGGCACGCTTACTTCCAAAAGACTTGCGGCTCCTATACCAAATTCGAAAAGTTGTGCTAAAACGGGATTGTCGAGAATGTTTTCAACCATAGCCGCAGTCGCCCAGGGCGCGTTTACCACCACCACCCGATTCTGCTCAAGGAGCTGCTTGTATTCATGATTTTGGACAATGGCTACGACTTTTTCTAGTTGTAACTGTCTGGCCTGGAGGGCTGCAATTACATTACGGCCGTCATCTTCAAAGGCAGCGATGACAACATCAATATTGTCAAGGCCTACCTGCAGCAGCAATTCTTTCTTTGTGCCGTCTCCCTGGTAAACGGGAACATTGTAGCGTTGCTCAAGCTCCTTACATCGCACCTCGTTTTCTTCAATAAAGGTTATCTGATGTTCCGCCGAGCGAAACATCATCTGATACTCATCTTTCGATAGGAGCCGATCTGCGATATTTTGGCCCTGCTTTTCTCCACTTATGATAAGTACTCGCATACGCTTTCTCCTTAATCTATAAATAAAATGTTTCAAGGATGTAACATAATCTTTTACCAGTTTGGAAACTTCAGCGCGGTTATCGGTGTTGAAAAGATATATCGCGCTTCCAACCAGGGTCAGAATCCCGCCTAGAAGGAAACTTCTGAATTCCAATGCCGGCACGAACATCCAGGTAGTAACAACTCCCAGGATAGGTACCCAGGGGAAAAACATTGTTTGAAATGGGCGTCTCAAATTTGGCATTTTTTTGTGCAATGGGATCACCGCATAGTTAATAATCCCGAGGCCCATGAGGTAGCCGAAGTCACTCAATGAAGCCACAAATTTCACGATGCCGGAGGAGCTGAAGATAATCACAATCACGGCACAAACAAAAAGGGCGATATGCGGTGTTTGGAATTTTGGATGCAGCCTGGAGAAAAAGTAGGGAAAATGTTTATCGCGCCCCAAGGCGTATAAAATGCGGGCGCTGGCGCCCAAAGTCACACTGAAGGCGGAAAGACTCGCCATTATCGTCGCGATGACCCCGGCCCAGCGTCCCCAGGGGCCGAAAAGCCGCTCAGCAGTGAAAATGAACGGAATGTCGCTTTGGGCGAGTTCGGTATAATTGACGGTGCCCATCATTACGCCCACCACAAAAACGTAAATTGCCGTACTTACACCCAATGTGATCAAAATAGCGCGTGGAATGTTTTTACCCGGTTGAATGATCTCTTCAGCCGCATTCGAAATGAGTTCGAAACCGACATAGGAGATATAGATGAGAGCCATTGCCGGAACAAAGGGCCCCCAACCCATGGGCGCTAAAGGCTCCAGATTAACCGGCTCAATGTCAGTAAAACCGAGCGCAGCAACCCCGATCAGAACCGCCAGCTCAACCAGATTCATAACGGTAATAACAATAATTGCTTCTCTCATTCCCATGAAATTGACGACGGTGAATACGACGGTGGTGAGCACGGAGAGGAGCACAATGCTGGCTTCCGGAAAAAAGTAGGCCCGGATGGTCAGGGAAAAGATAAGGGCATACATCGAACAGGCGAGGGTGTTGCCGATCCAGAAGAACCAACCGGTAAAAAACGCCACGGGTCGATTGAGCGTTCTTTGGGTAAAAGAATATCCGCCACCGGCTAACGGTATGGCAGCACTGAGCTCGCTGTAATTTAAGGCAGTAAACAGGGTCAAAAATCCCATCGCAAGATAGACGAGAATGCCAAGCGGACCGATCATATGCGCCAGTTCGCCCGGCAGGGCAAATATCCCCGGCCCCATCGTGGCGCCAATGCCAATCATTACCGCCATAAACAAGCCCATATTTCGCCTGAAACTTATTTGTTCTGACATTAAAGTTTGCTCCCAAATTCTATAGATATCACCTTGGTATTTTTCTTTATCGGTGCAACTTTCGCAAAGTGGTACACTGAGGGAAATCTAAAACTCTGGAAAATAAATGATAAAAAGCATCTCAAGTCAACAAAAACAACTTCTGACGTATAAAGGCGTCCTTATTTTTTGCTTGGGAAAAAGCAATAATACTTATATGTTACGATTTTTTTCCACCGTCAATAGGTGTTGCCCTAAATAGTAACAGTCTATCAGATAAACCAAGAAACCAATCTTTAATCGTGACAGATGTTGAGGCGATGCGCTGAATTGAAAACGTATATGACTTGTTATGAATGGGCAATGCAATTTTATTCTAGCACCCATTTTTTCCAACATTAATAATTGTGTATCATTATCAAATCCAAATAGCGAATCTCTACAGTTTGCGTCTGACATATAGCATGGAAACGTAACATTGATTGAAACTCAAATCGACGTAAACAACATGTTTGGTATCTGATATTTTCTTGGAATAACGAAGCGTTGGAGGGTGGAGAAACTTCATGCGCTACGGGCTTGGCGCGTCAAAGCAATACCCATCTTCTGAGATTATTGTTGACCTTGTTCCTTTTTAGGCTTTTGATCAGTTTCTCCAGAATATTGACGGTTTCTCTGCGCATCCAGTCCATCTTTATAGAGGTTTCTTGCTTCATAGCTTCAATTGTGGCCTGCAGGTCCTTGATCCTATCTCTTAAATCCTCTTCCTTCTCCGTTGAACGGCAAGAGCGAGCGCATTCCCCGTAGATTATATGAAACGGGCTGCTCCAAGGTGTGATACAAATCACACCTGAAGCAAAACCCTAAAATAGGAGGAGCAGCCCATGAAAACTATAGCCTATGTTGGAATCGATTACCATATCA
>JAHEIB010000030.1 GCA_024639645.1 Deltaproteobacteria bacterium | reverse complement strand
AATCCAATGCCTGGCAACGCATCAACAAAACGTTTCTACATGAAATCCGAAAACAACTGCTCCTGTGGCGTTCCTTTGATGACGAGACCAAGGAGCAATATGAACGTCTTTTGGATGAGGCCGCTCAAACGCAGGTTGCTTAAGTAAGCTATGAACTAAACACCTACAGCCTGAATCAGCTCAATTTAAGGAATACATGAACGACACACCCGACATAGCGGCAACACAACAGAACCAGGTTTCAGAAAAGCGTGAAACGCCACTGAACAAAATTCGCTGGCGGGCAATTTTCATAGGATCTTTCCTGGCCTTGCTCATCTGTCTGGTAACACCCTTTAATAACGCCTATAGACAGGGAACACCCCTTGGGGGGGGTCATTTTCCACTGGCCCCATTTTATTTTCTTGTCTGGATGGTTTTCATCACCGCTTTCATCCGCTGGCTGTTTAAGGGCCGCAATCTTCTCACCGGCAAAGAACTTCTGGTTTCCTGGGCGTTGATGGTGCTTCTTTCCGGTATCGCCTGGACAGGCCTGGCACGAACGTTCTTTCTCAATTTAACGGCACCTTATCATTTTGCCACCGTGGAAAATCGCTGGGAAGAAGTTCTTCATCCCCTGCTGCCGTCGGGATGGTACCCCCAGAGCCAGGAAGCCATCACCAATCTATACAACGGTCTGGTTGGGGGTCGCCAGATGAACTGGATCGAAGTCCTCGGCGGTATTCCATGGGAAGCCTGGGTGAGACCGCTGCTGGGGTGGGCGGGCTTTGTCCTCCTTTGTTATTTTGTCATGGCCTGTATGGTCAGTCTTCTGAGCAAACAGGGGATCTACCACGAGCGGATTAATTTTCCCCTTCTGCGGGTTCCATTGCTGGTTCAGGAAGCTTTCGACAACAACGAACTGGGTCGATTCTTTAGCAACCGGTTTCTTTTGGTGGGTCTTTCCATACCGGTCCTGCTCCATCTGTTGAACGGTCTGAGTTTTTACAATCCTTCCATACCCTCGATTCCCACCCTGGTCATAGCAGGTAAATATTTTCCGAAGATAGGCCTCTTTTCCGGCTTCTATAAACTGAAAATTTATTTTTATCCGGCATTTATCGGGTTCGCGTTTCTAACCTCGAAACAAATATCGTTTTCCTTCTGGTCTTTTTATATTGCCGGTGCGCTGCTGTTCGGTGCCCTGTCGTTTCTGGGGGTCAACATCCCGGCCGGGGCTCTTGGTGTGACCTTTGGGCCCACCATCTCCAGGCCCGAAGAAATGCAGATGATCGGTGCGTATGTTGTATTCTTTATTTTTATTGCCTGGCTTGCAAGATTCCATTTGCTGGATATTCTTCGCATGGGGTTCGGGCTGAAGAAGGAGGCTCATCCGGAAAATGAATGGCTCTCCTCACGCACAGCTTTCTGGGGAACCGTCCTGGGGGGGCTCGGCATCGTTATTTGGTGCCACTTTGCCGGTGTTCCTTTCCTCTTTTCTTTTCTGGTTGTGGGTGCCCTTTTCCTGTTCATGCTGGTGGCCACACGCGTGATCTGCCAGGGGGGAATCGCTTATTTTACCCTGACGGCTGCACCCATGGACGGGCTCATGGCATTGTTCGGACCCAAGGCCTTTACGCATGTGGGTCTTGTCGTTTCAGCGGTTATCCAGAAAATGCTCTTTGTCGACCTGCGCGAATCGCTCATGCCGTCTCTGCTCCACGCAAGAAAAATATCAGACGGCACCAGCAGCAACCGGCGAATTTTTATTGCCATCATCATTACGCTCGGCCTGGGTATTCTGGTTTCCTTTCTGGCCATGCTCGCGCTGTGTTACAAATTCGGTATTCGGGAACTCCAGTTTGACTGGGCCAGCCGCACCACACTGGCTGTTTACGACAACCTTTTCAACTTGATGGAGGCGCCTGTGGAATCCAGCCAGTGGATCATGACCTTTATGATCGTTGGTGCGGTCTTGATGCTGGTCCTGGTGATCTGTTATCACCGTTTTTACTGGTGGCCAATACATCCCATCGGCTATTTGACCGCCTACAGTTCCGCCATGTGGTATTTGTGGTTCTGTTTCTTTATTGGCTGGCTCTGCAATGCCCTTTGCATGCGCTATGGTGGGGTAATGCTTTATAAAAAAATACGTTATTTTTTCATCGGGCTCATCATTGGGGATTTTTTGATGGCCGGAACCTGGGCTATCTATGGTCTCTTCAGCGATGCAAGTTATAATGTAATGCCAATTTAAAGAAGGGTTCAAGGGTAACTGAAAGCATTAAGCGGTATGCTGTAAGCTAAAACCCAATATCTGCTTACTGCTTAGTGCTTATGGCTTAATGCTTAATGCTAAAATCGTAAAGTAATTTTATGTACGAAGACAAAGAACTCCAGGAATATAGAGATCTTCTCAAGACACCAGATCATTTTGAAGAAGGATTCAGCTGGAAGACGGTAGTGGGGTCCATCTTCATCGGCTTCCTCATGATGCCCGGCAGCATGTATCTGCAGCTGGTGATCGGCCAAGGCATCGGTCCGGCTGCAAGATGGGTTACGATTATCCTATTTGCCGAACTTGCCAAACGATCTTACAGCGAGTTGAAACAGCAGGAGATTTTCCTCCTCTACTACATGGCGGGTGCCGCGCTAGCAACACCCTTTCAGGGGCTCCTGTGGAGCCAGTACCTGGTTCAATCGGATGCCGCCCGCATGCTGGGTCTCACCGAGTTCATTCCCGCCTGGATAGCGCCCAGTGTAGATTCCGAGTCTCTGATGCAGCGTACCTTTTTCCACCGGGACTGGATGATTCCGATCCTGTTGCTCGTGGGCACACAGATCATTCAACGCATCGACCAGTTCGGCCTGGGGTATGCTCTCTACCGCATCACGAGCGATGTGGAGAAACTTCCCTTTCCCATGGCCCCGGTAGCTGCCCTGGGAACCATGGCCCTGGCCGAGTCAACAGAAGAAAGAAAGAAAAGCTGGAAATGGCGGGTCTTTTCTATCGGGGGTGTCATCGGTCTGGCCTTTGGGGCCATCTATGTGGTCCTCCCCACCCTCAGTGGTTTGATTCTCATGGAACCCATCCGCCTGATTCCTATTCCCTGGATCGAACTGACCGGGCACACGGAGGACTTTCTTCCTGCTGTAGCCACCGGTATTCAACTCGATCTGGGTCTGGTCTTTATCGGCATGGTGCTGCCGTTCTGGGCAGTTATCGGTGGTCTTGTGGGCCTGCTCATCACCGTGGCAGCAAACCCGGTCCTGCACCATTTTGGGATCCTTACACGTTGGCATCCGGGTATGGAAACCGTTGACACCGTATTTGCCAACAACTTTGATTTCTACTTGAGTTTCAGCATCGGTCTGGGTCTATCCATCGCCTTTATCGGTATCTGGCATGTGATACGGTCCTTTAAAAAAAGCTCGGCACAACAGCGTGGGACGCTCAAGGACCTGTTCCACCCACCTCCGGGCCGGGGGGATTTTAATTTCTGGATTTCTATCGGAATCTACGTGTTTTCCACCTCTTCCTATGTGCTGCTTTGTGTCTGGCTGGTACCCAATTTCCCTTGGATCTTTTTTCTCTTATATGGCTTTATTTACACACCCATCGTGTCCTACATCACCGCCCGGATGGAAGGGATTGCCGGACAGTTTGTAAGTCTTCCTCTGGTCCGGGAAGCAAGTTTTATCATGGGTGCCAAATATTTCGGCTACCAGGGAATAGAAATATGGTATGCCCCGATTCCGATCCATAACTACGGTGAGGCCACCGTTAATTTCCGCCAGATCGAACTGACCGGAACCAGCATCCGTGGTATCATCAAGTCAGAGATCGTCGTCTTTCCCGTGGTCATGACTGCCAGTCTGTTGTTTTCGCAATTCATCTGGCGGCTGGCTCCCATACCGTCCAATGCTTACCCCTATGCCCAGGAGCTTTGGCATTTGCAAGCCCTTAACACGCTTCTGATGCAGACATCCACCCTGGAAGGAAACTCCCTGTTCTACCAAGCCCTCAACTGGGTCTATGTAGTGGCCGGCATGGGTCTGGGGGTCGTCACCTATTCCATCTTGATCATGATGGGACTCCCCATACTGCTCGTGTATGGCATGGTTCGTGGGCTGGGACAAAGCACCCCCCACGGCCTGATCCTTGAAGTTGTGGGCGCACTGCTGGGACGTTTTTATTTTTATAAACGCTACGGCAGCATGTGGCGGCAGTACGCACCGGTTCTACTGGCGGGTTTTTCCTGCGGCATGGGATTGACCGGTATGTTTGCCATGGGGGTTACCCTCATTCTCAAATCACTGGGGCGACTGGCTTACTAAAAGCCATTTTAAAATTAGCTACATCCGGACTTTGGATTAATAAAGTAATCGTGGAGTTTGTCATGAAATTACGCCCTAAGATGACCCGTAGAGACTTCATGGCAGCTGCTGGTGGAAGTATTGTGTCTATCGGTCTGCCAGGTATGTTTGTCAAGGTAATGAATATCGAGAATCAAGCCTTAGCCGCGGAATTGAGACCTGACGGGCGCTTGCGCATCCCCCCGGGACAGCATGCTGTAAAGGAACTGCCAAGCATGGGTGGTAACCAGACAGATGGCAATGTTTCCGGATGGCGCCTTGAGATAAGCGGCGAAGTGGAAAACCCGTTGACCTTGAATTTTTCAGACCTGATGGGGCTGAAACAGATTACGCAAACATGTGACGTCCATTGTGTCACGCGCTGGACACTGCTTGATTCTCGCTGGCACGGTATTTCCATGAAAACGATTATGGAACTGGTCAGGGTCAAAAAAGGCGCTGGTTTTGTCATTTTTGAGGCGCCTGGTGGGTATACCAGCAGCATTCCCGTCGATGAAGCCTATAAGGATAATGTGCTTCTGGCCCATGGTTTTTCCGATCAAGCGCTTCCCCGGGCTCATGGCGCTCCTCTGCGCTTAGTGGTACCCGATCTATATTTTTATAAAAGCGTTAAATGGCTCCAGCAGATAAGATTCTCTATTATGGATGAGCCCGGATATTATGAAAGCCATGGCTACAGCAATACCGCTGATCCTTGGAAAGAAGAACGTTTTGACGAGAATTGATTGTTCTAAAAACAAGGAGCAACACATGTCATTTTCAAGAGATGAGATCGAAAAGGCCTTAAAAAAATGGAATCTCGCCTGGGATAATCATGACCTCGAAGGGGTTATGGATCTCTTTCATGAAGAGATCGTTTTTGACAACTGGACAGGTGGAAAAGTTAGAGGAAAGGAGGCTCTCAGAAAAGCATGGAAACCCTGGTTTGCCAAACATGGGAATTTTCGATTTGTAGAGGAGGAGACCTTTATTGATGAAAAAGAGCAAAAGGTTCTTTACCGCTGGTTACTTGAATGGCCTTCATTTGAAAGCGGAAGTCAGGGAAAGCCTGAAAAAAGAAGAGGTGTTGATATAATTCATTTTAAAGACGGCAAGATAATTAACAAATTCACATATTCTAAAACCACGATCGAAATCGATGGAAAAAGACAATCGCTTCACATATAGGATTAACAGCGGTTGAAACATCGCAAACTCTTTTCTGGCATTTCTTTAACCAGGATTGACAAGGTGACTTGTGGTAATGGAATCCTATGATATTGAGTTAAGAAAAATTGATGAATTCGTAGATTTAAGGAATAAGCGCGTACTTGAAGTCGGCTGTGGGAATGGCAGACTTTCATCATTTCTGGTCAAAAAAGCCGAAAATCTGACCGCTATCGATATAGACCAAACACGATTAGAAGACGCCAGACGCATGATCAGGGGCGTGGATTTCCGCTTTGGTTCTGGCGAGTCTCTTGAATTTCCAGAAGATTCTTTTGATCTTGTTTTTTTTGGTTTTTCTCTTCATCATCAGAACAGCAACACCGCCCTATCCGAAGCACGACGTGTCCTGGTACCGACAGGAGAAATTCTCATCCTTGAGCCGACCGAAAGAAGCGAATACACAAAACTCGTTTCCGTATTCGAAAAAGAGGAACCGATTTTACTCAGACGTGCCGCACAAAATATTGCATCTCTCGGCAAGTTTGTCTCCCGGAAAGAAACATTTGTCGTCAATCACTATTTTGAAAATGCAGAATCATTTTTTCAGCACTATGTTTCTTCTTATGGTGACGGCACTTCGAATAAAAAAAGCCGTCATGAACTGCAACAGATCATCGGGGATAAAATATCCAAAACACCCATAAACGTCGAGGATCAATGTCACATCATATTAATTCAGAGGGCTGGAAAAATCTAACCGGCAGCAAATGTTTCTGCGACCATAAATAAAGGGAAATCTTTCATTATATTTGTTGTTAAGAAAGATTGTGCCGTTCTTCCCGAATTTCAAGGAAAGGCAATCGGGAAAAAAATTATGGAGAACATTTTGCCCCGGATCTTGCACTGTAACATCATTCTACATGCGTCGCCCGGAAAAGAAGGGTTCTATAAAAAATTAGGTTTCCGGAAAATGAAAACCGGGATGGCACACTTCAAGAAAGAGGCAGCGATGAGAGAACAAGGATTTACAAAATGAAAGGACTGATGGAAATGTGAAACTTAGTAGTAAAAAATAGTATATTGAATGTACGGACGGTTCTGATTTTGGTTACGCTATTATAAAATAAGGTGGTCTCAGGATTTATGCATGGCAGCAAAGGCGCACTATTTGATCGGTCGAACGAGTTGTGATATTGTGGCTATCGTTTGGTCCAGAAAATAGTATTCGCTAAAATCTCATTTCAAAGGGTGAACCCAGCCTTTTGAATCCGCCCTGCAAAAAACGACAATTTGAAATGGAGGCATGATGTCAAACAAGGACATTCGTCGTTCAGAAAAAGACAGAAGGTCGAAGCCTGGCGCAGCCGACAAGAAATCTACCTATACAGGCCCCGAAAGAAGATCTGGTAAGGAAAGACGAATATGGATTGACAGGATACGTGAAATCCACTCAAAAATATAATTGCCAAATGGATAGGATTTCAATTGGATACAAACCTTTGTAATAAAATTATTGAAAACATATCCCGTGTGATTGTCGGCCGGAATCGAGCCATCGAGCTGCTGCTGGTCGCTCTAATGTCAGAGGGCCACATACTGCTGGAAGATGTACCGGGTGTTGCCAAGACCCTGCTGGCAAAAACCCTGGCAAAAAGTATCGGAGGCACCTTCAACCGGGTTCAGTTTACACCGGATCTCATGCCCACCGATGTTACCGGTTTCAATGTCTATGATCAACAGTCGGCTGGTTTCTCTTTTCGCCCGGGCCCGGTCATAACCCACATTCTGCTCGCCGACGAAATCAACCGCACCATACCGCGGACCCAGTCCAGTCTGCTCGAATGCATGGAAGAACGTCAGGTGACAGTGGATGGGAAGACCCATTTGCTGCCCAGTCCCTTTTTTGTCATGGCCACCCAGAACCCTATTGAACTGGAAGGCACCTTCCCCCTGCCCGAAGCCCAGTTGGACCGATTTCTGTTGAAAACCCAGTTGGGATATCCTGACAAGCAGGAAGAACTTCAGATTCTTGAACGTTTCCAGCAGACAGATCCCCTTCAGGAACTCGTGCCCGTGGCAACGCCCGAAGATGTCAGCCGGTTGCAGCAGGACCGAAGAAACATTATCGTTTCAGGACCTGTCCGTGAATATATCACCGAAATCGTGAGAAACACACGCAATCATACTGCTATTCAATTTGGCGCCAGTCCCCGGGGCTCCCTCGGGTTGATGCGGGCTGGACAAGCCCTGGCAGCTCTCCACGGCAGGGAATATATTCTGCCTGACGATATAAAATCCCTGGCATGCCCGGTCCTCGCTCACCGGCTGATCCTGAAGGAGGAAGACCGACTGCGGGGCGAAAACCCCGAGCATATTCTGGAAAGTATCATTCATAGGATCCCTGTTCCGGCTGCGGCAGGATCGACGAATGGCACTTGAACATGATCAAACAAAGGAGCCGACCATCTTCAATTCCATGCTGGTCTGTTTTTTTGTAAGTATTCTTCTTTTCATCGCCCTCCTGTTCCGTCAGCAAGATCTCTCCCTGCTGGCAATTCTGATCCTGCTGGTCATGGGCGGCTCGAAAGTTTGGAGCACCTTAAATTTTTACCACATCACATGTCGCTATCATGCGGATAAAAAACGGGTCTTTCCAAAAGAAACCGTCTCCATGACATCCACCATAGAAAACAGGAAATTCCTACCAATTTGGATCCGCTTGCGCTGGCCAAAACACAGTGCCTTTAAAGCGGTTCACGACATGGAACCTTTTTCCCTGCACGGGGCAGGTCTCCTGTGGTACCAGCAGATGCAGATTCAACAAAGATTTACTGCCCAGCGCAGGGGTGTCTTTCAATTGGGGCCCCCACGCCTTGGATCCAGTGATTTCTTCGGTTTTTTCCACAAGGAAAAAAAGTTGGGAAAACCGGTTCAGGTGCTCGTCTACCCACGGCTTGTTCCCATCAAAACCATTTTCCTACCCAAACAGGACTGGTTTGATACGCCCGGCGCAAACAGTCCCATCAAAGACCCTGTCTACATTCTGGGCACCCAGGATTACCAGCCGTCCAGACCTTCCCGGCACATTCACTGGAAAGCAAGTGCACGGCGATTACAAATCCAGGAAAAGGTGTTTGAGCCGTCTGAATTCGGTACGATCCTCCTGGCCCTGGACGTGAGTGCTTTCGAAAAAAATTCGGCTAAAGATGCCTTCGAACACGCCCTGGAAGTCATTGCATCTCTGTCCATCAAGCTTGATGAATCCGGACAGGCCGTAGGATTGATGACCAATGGCATTATGAAAAACAGTGGCGCTTCCACTGTAACCCCGGCCCGAAGCACCCGCCAGCTTCCTGCGATACTGGCAGCCCTTGCCCGATTGCAGATGAAGCAACACGGACCCATGGCACACACCTTACAACAGGCCCCATTCAGGCAAAGAGGTGTCAGCTGCGTTCTTTTTTCATATGCATACGAAGAGCATACTGCTGAATCGAAACATATCCTGCAGGAACGACACATTCCTGTAACAACATTTGTCAGCCACACCCTTTTAACAACCAAATCCGCCCGGCAACAAAACATGACAGGGGTCCATTCAATAGATGACATCGGACTTCAGGGGGAAAAGAAATCATGACGCCCGGCAAGAAACCGCTGTTGGTCCTGGCCCGTGCCGGCATGGAAATATCCTGGCGGTATGCCTGGGTCGGGTTTCTGATGCTGCTCATATGCCAACAGATTTTCCCCCTTGCCGAAACTGCCGGTGCATTTGTGATGGCAATTATCCTGAACCGCCTGTTTGCACATCACAACTGGCGATTATATCAAAGCCTTCTCATCGAAGTGACCAGCATAGCCCTTTTTTCACTGCTGATTCTTTACCGCTTGTGGTATGACACTTTTCCCTTTTGGAACTTCACCTGGTTAAGCCTCTTTTTTCAGGACCCCATAGCCCAGCCCCACAGATACAAGTTCCTGCTGATTTTTTTTTGTTTGCTGCTGATATGGCGAGGGGGACGGACGCTGGTCAAAAGCCCCATGGATTATCATCTTGTGTGTATCCAGTTCGACAAGGGAATCGGCCTTTTTATTCTTCTCCTGCTCGTCAAGTTTCTGATTCATAACAAAGTCGGGATACGCGTAGACGGTCTGGCCATCGGATTTTTAGTGGCCGCTTTTTTTATTTTTAGCCTGCTTTCCATCTTCCTGGCCCGCAAGCAGCCCGAGGTTGAAAAATCCTTTATGACCGGCTACCGCGGTATTGGTATCACCTTGAGCCTGACATCCCTTTTGGTCCTTATTGGCTCAGGCGCCACTTTCTTTTGTTATCCCATCTTAACCCAGGTAGCAGATTCGCTCCAAATCCTTCTCAAAGATGCAACCGGACCAATGGTTCCCGTTTTTGTAGCCATCCTCTTATTCTTTTTTTCTCCAGGAAAAATGCGCAACGATATCGGAGAAATTACAGATTCCTTATCGGAATTGGGTGATTTTTCCGCGACCACAGTCGGAAAATGGGAAACGTTTTTTTTAAAAGGTATCGCTTTGGGATTGATGTTGGTCATCGGTATGGTTGCGGCCGGGCTTTTTTATCTTTGTATTCGCTATCTGTTGCGTCTGCTTTTGAAGAAGAACACCCAGAACAGTCCCAAGAAGTCCCAGCCCTGGATTCGAAACGTAGCAAAATGGCTCATTTTACTGCCTGTTCGTGTCTGGAGGGTGCTGATTTCCTTGTTGGATAGTGCCGAAAACGCGGCATCGGTATATACCGGATTGCTTGTTTGGGGGCGCCGTAGCGGAGTGGGTCTGTTGCCCGGTGAAACCCCCGCAGAATATGGCAACCGGCTTGTGCGGCATTTTCCTGATCTCGATGATGAAATTACCGGGATCATCGATGCGTTCAACAGGGAGATATACGGGCAAGTAAACACCGATAACAAAATTCTGTTCCGCCTGCGTTTGGCCCAGAGACGCATGAAGCGCCTCAGATATTGGCCATCACGTATTAAAACTTGTTTTTTCCAATAATAACACACTCTGGTGTATCCTTGACTGAAATCCCTTGTGCCGAAACCAATCAGATTTATAATTTCCGGGCTAAAGTTTGCTTGACGATTCTTATTATCTATATTAATAATCCTTCGCAAAAAAGGAAGCTAGCCATGCAGAGATTCGGTTCAAGTTCTGAAGATATGCGCGATATGAATCATGATGACACCTTCCTTGGGAGAGTAAAGCTTCTCGTTGTCATGCTTAAAGCTTTTTTAGGTGATTATCCTCTTGAAGGCTACCGGCAAAAAGCTATATTAAAAAATGCTGAAGCCGTTCACAATGTCTGTATGGACTGGAATCGATATGTCATCCAGATAAGATCAACTTCCCACTCCGAAGGGAAAGAGGGTCTCGAGTACGATCATATTTTCCATCAGAGGATTAGTCTGCTCGCTACGATGGCCAAATCGTTTGTCCAGGGCAACCCCATGGGCTATCATCGAAAAAGGGTCATCAGGACCAACATGGAATATGTATGTGACGCACTTCAGTTTAATCCGCAGGACGAAGGTATCAAGCTTTTAAAGGTTGCATAGCCTTGGGTATTCCTCTCAGCGTTGCAAAAAATCCAATGTGTTTTTCTAATAGATTTTTTCTAAGATATTATGGGCTGTTAAATAAACACGGTTCGATCGTTGATAAAGTGAATCTTTGCTGGGGATGATGAAATGATTAAAACCGTCCATATAAACAAATCAAATGAGGCTACATTTACCTGCCCAAACTGTATTAAATCAATAACAGTAAATGTTTCCAGATATACGATGGTTAACAGCAGGACCAAGGTGAGGTCAAAGTGCATATGCGGATGTTCATGGACGTCCATTCTTGAGAGAAGAAAGCGCTATAGAATGGAAGTAGATATTCCATGTATTTGCAGCCAAGCATGGGAAAGGAGAGCTTCAGAAGGCAAGGCCATGAAAGTTGTGGACCTGTCATCCAGTGGGGTAAAGATCAAACCGCACCTAAATAGAACCATCGATACCACCGACCGGTTTTTTGACAATCCCATTCTTATTGCTTTTCACCTTAAAGACACAGACGAGACGCATATTCAAAAGACCGTGCATGCCAGGCACATTTGCGAAAACTATATAGGGGCTGAATTTGATGAATCAGGACAGGAAGATCCCATTATAGGATCCTATATATTAAGCCAACGACACCATCTAACAATCGATATAAATCCATATTTACCATAAATCAGTATCAATAGAGCCGTGTTCTTTGCGGTCATATTTTTTTAGTCTGGCGACCGGACTCCTTTAAAGAAACACCACAATCGCATCCACCAGGCCCCTTTCTGTTATCAACCTTAATAAACCTGAACAGGAGAATTCGATGAAGAAAACCGTTGTTGTTGCTTTTTTGATATGGTCACTGATGGTTGCCGTAAACGCCTCGGCAGGCCCAAGTCTTGACCGCATCCTGAAAAAAGGAGAGTTGGTAGTTGGCACAAGTGGCAGTCAACCGCCCATGACAGCTGTTACAAAAAAAGGAGAAATCATCGGACTGGATGCTGATATTTCCAGAGCGATGGCAGCTGCAATGGGTGTTAAGATAAGGTTTGTCTTAAAGCCATTTGCCGAGCTGCTTCCAGCTCTGGAAGCGGGTCAGGTCGACATGGTCTTGTCGGGTATGACCATAAAACCGAAACGCAATCAAAAGGTGGCTTTTGTGGGACCATATTATGTGACGGGCAAAGGTATCCTGTCCGTGGCTGCCAAATATGCTGCTCTGCAGGATGCAAAAGGATTGAACACCTCCGACGTTAACGTTGCGGCACTAAAGAATTCAACCAGTCAGGAATATGCCGAATCGTTATTAGCCAAGGCAAAACTCGTACTTGTCGATTCCTACGATGATGCCCTTGATCTCCTTTTCAATAACAAAATCGACGTGTTAGTAGCTGATTTTCCGTTTTGCGCAATAACAGCTTATAAATACCAGGACAAGGGGCTGATGGCAGGAAAGTCACCTCTTACCTTTGAACCACTGGGCATCGCCATGGCCGAGGACACACTGTTGATAAATTGGGTGGAGAATTTTATGATTTTCCTTCAAGGCACGGGCCAGTTAAAAAAAATGCATGTGCAGTGGTTAAACGGCGGCCCCTGGGTGGATGATTTGCCTTAGCCCACATATTTCATGAAACTTGACGGAAATTCGGGAGAGGCTGAATCCACTAAACTATTTCGGTGTGACAATTGGTAGCGATAAGCGGTAAGCTTTAAGCGGATTACCGCCTTACAGCTTAAAGCTTATAGCCCAATTTTTTGGTTTCACCACAGATAGAGCAAAATGGGTGATCCAATGGCGATTTGCGCTGTTAGAGCCAATTAGACACCTTACATCAGCACCATCATCAGCCTATGCCAAACGATACCACCCAAAACGTATCCGGTTCGTCAGCACCACCCACACCACTGGCGTGGCTGATTGGCAACGTGCATCATGCACGGGGCTGGATTCTTCTTTCCGTGTCAGCAGGTTTTGCCGGGGGATTGCTTTTGATTCTCCAGGCTGCGCTCTTGTCAAAAATAATTCACGGTGCATTTATCGACGATCTGTCACGGACCGTCCTGAACCCGCTTTTTTTATTATTGTGTGGTCTGGTCGCACTTCGGGCTGCACTGGCATGGGTAAGGGAAGTATCGGGGTTTCATGCCGGTGCCGGTATTCGTCAGGAGGTCCGCATGGCCCTGATTAAGCACATCGGTGCCCTGGGACCTGTTCAAGCTGATCGCCCCCACAGCGGTGCCCTGTCCACAACCATTGTGGAGCAGGTGGAGGCGCTCCAGGCGTTCTATGCCCATTATTTGCCGCAGCTCGCCCTGGCCGTTTCGATTCCAGCGGCCATCGCAGCCTTTGTGTTTCCCATCAGCTGGGCTGCCGGGGGTCTGCTGCTGCTGACAGCACCGCTGATACCGATGTTTATGATTCTTATCGGCATGGGTGCTGAAAATATCAGTCAAAAACATTTTCAGGCCTTATCCCGCATGAGCGCCCACTTTCTCGATATACTTCAGGGGCTCCCCACTCTCAAACTCCTGGGCCGCGGACGGACCGAAGAGAAATCAGTCGCTGAAGTATCCGATCAATACCGGCTGCGCACCATGAAAGTGCTTCGGGTGGCATTTTTGTCCACAGCCGTTCTTGAACTGTTCAGCTCTTTATCCATCGCTCTGGTGGCCGTTTACCTGGGAACCACGTATCTGGGGTATACACATTTCGGCTTGTACGGAAAAATTCTAAGCCTGAAACAGGGCCTGTTCATTCTCTTGTTGGCACCTGATTTTTACCTGCCCCTTAGAGAGCTGGGAACCCATTACCACGCCCGGGCAGAAGCCATGGGTGCAAGCCAGGAAATTTTAGGCATTCTCTCTCGACAGCCAAGCACAACGTTTACCGGCACCAGGCCCCTGGATATTTCTACACCCCTAACCCTAGGCTGCCACAAGATCCATTTTGCCTATAATACCCGCAAAGGACAGGTGTTAACAAATTTCAGCATGGAACTGGCGCCAGGAGAACACGTGGCATTGGTGGGGGAAAGCGGGGCCGGAAAAACCACACTCCTGAACCTCCTGCTGGGTTTTATACAGCCTGACCAGGGTGAAATCCGCGTTAACGGGAAACCCCTTTCAACGCTGACAGTGGAAACATGGCGCCAGGCGCTAACCTGGGTAGGTCAACATCCCATGCTGTTCCATGATACCATTGCCGGCAATATCGGTATGGCCCTGCCGGGTGCAACACGAACAAATATCGAACAAGCTGCCAGGCTTGCCTGCGTACACGATTTCGCACGACATCTCCCCGAAGGTCTATATACGAAGGTGGGCGAACAGGGCTGGGGACTGTCCCGGGGTCAGGCCCAGCGTGTGGCATTGGCGCGTATGTTTTTAAAAGATGCGCCAATTCTTTTGCTGGATGAACCAACGGCCGGTCTGGATGTTGATACCGCCCAGTCAGTAATGCAAACGATCACCTCTTTTTCAAAAGGCCGGACAGTTCTGTTGCTCACCCATAAGCCGGAACAACTTCAAACCACATACCGAATCGTCACTATGGCCGGAGGGAAAGTGATAAGCAATAAGCATTAAGCTGTAAGCGGCAAGCCATAAGCAGCTTATAGCTTACTGCTTACAGCTTAATGCCTATAGCTATAAATCCATTTATCATGAAAACAAAACTAAAAAACCTAATACCGTTCCTACGCCTGTTCCAGCCACACTATCGCCATATGGGACTGGGAACTTTTTTGGGATGGCTCTCCGTCATAACCTCGGTGGGACTTCTGGGCTTGTCGGGCTGGTTCATATCTGCGGCGGCATTTGCCGGGCTTTCCCTGGGCACGGCTTATCTGTTCAACTTTTTTTACCCCAGTATCGGCGTACGCCTGTTTGCCTTCACCCGGACCCTGTCCCGGTATGCCGAACGAATCGTGATCCACGATGCCACTTTCCGTATGCTGGCCACGCTCAGGCTCTGGTTCTACCGGAAGATCGAGCCCTTGGCACCCGCCCGCCTGATGCAATACCGCAGCACGGACATTCTGAACCGTATCGTGGGCGACATTGAAACCCTGGACAACCTTTATGTCAGGGTGCTTTCGCCTAGTATAATAGCGTTATTGACCATCATTAGCGTGGTTCTGTTTCTGGCTTTTTTCGATGTATGGATTGCAGGAACGGCTCTCCTTTTTCTTCTGATCTCGGGAATCGTTCTTCCTTTGGCGACAACCAAGTCCGGGGCCGACATGGGCCGGCAACTGACCCTTGGCACAGCCAGAATAAGAATACATGCCGTCGAAAGTATCCAGGGTCTTTCCGAACTGATGGTTTTTGATGTCTGGAATCGACGAATCAATACCCTTAAAAAAGAGAGCGACGCATTGATACGGATCCAGGGTCGCATGAGTCGTATCAGGGGTCTATCTATGGCTGGGACCACCCTGCTGACAGGCCTGGCAACACTGAGCTGTTTGTACCTCGGGGCGCACCAGGTTGCTCGTGGATTGCTGGATGGTGCCAATCTGGCCCTGGTGGGTTTTGCTGTTCTGGCTTCTTTTGAGGCGCTTTCGCCCCTACCCGCCGCCTATCAGTATCTCGGACAAACCAAAAAAGCCGCTGAAAGATTGCTGGAGATAGTCCATGCGCCACCTGTTGTGACCTTTCCAAACGTTTCAAGCGCCCCCATGGAACGCTTCCATATTCACTTCAAAAGCGTTGATTTCCGTTATGGAGATTCCGATCCATGGATTCTTGAAGAATTTGACCTGCACATAGAACAGGGCCGGCGGGTGGCCATTCTGGGAGAGACAGGCGCCGGCAAATCAACCCTTTTCAATCTGCTGGTACGATTCTGGAACCCGACAAAGGGGTGTATTCAGATCGGCGGTCATGATCTTAAAACCTTTGCTGAATTTGATTTGCGAAAGACCATCGGGGTTGTTTCCCAGCAAACCCATCTGTTTCAAACTACTTTGCGGGAAAATCTTTTGATGGCCCAGCCCCAAGCGGACGAAGCAGCACTAAATGCTGCACTGGAAAAGGCACAACTGCTCGACTGGGTCAAAGCACTCCCCCGGGGATTGGATAGCTGGATAGGTGAAGCCGGGAGCGGCCTTTCCGGTGGCCAGGCCCGTCGATTGTGCTTGGCCAGGATGTTTTTACAGGATGCACCCATCTGGGTATTGGACGAACCCACCGAAGGGTTGGACAAGAGCACCGAGCGGAAAGTGATGCAGGCCTTGTTCCAGGCTGCCCAGAATCATACGCTTCTGGTCATCACCCACCGAACATGCGATCTGGAACAATTCGACGATATCATTCTCATGGAGCAGGGACGTATTATTGCCCGGGGGGAACATGATGCCTTGCTGAGGACAAGTCAAAGGTATGCGGAGCTAGTAAAGAAAGGGTCCAAGGGTTCGAGGATTCAAGGGTCCGAGGGTAGCTGACAGCTATGAGCAGGCAGCAGCATCCCAGCCTCCAAGCATACCAGCGTCCCAGCATACAAGGGGCCAGGGGATCGTTGAAAACGACAAGTTAGAGACAGCTTCTTGCTAAAAAGCGTACCCGCAAACCCTTGTATCCCCCTCGAACCCTCGAAGCCTGCTCTTTTAATACATAAAATCCTCCTGCTGCACCTTGTCCTTAAACAAATGGTAGGTCCAGATCTGATAAGCAAGTACCAGTGGAACAAAGAGGATCACCACCACCAGCATAATCTTCAGGGTCAAAGGACTGGATGAAGCATTGTGGGCAGAAAGGCTGTATGACGGATCGATACTTGATGGGAACAGATTTGGATAGAGTCCGATCACACCGAAAAAGGTAGCCCCGATAATGGTTAGAGCGGAAGCAAACCAGGCTTTAAAACCATTCTCCTGATGCAGAAACAGACGCACACTCATCAGTGCGGCAACCGTGACGAGGATCACCACAAACAGTATGGGGCGGGTCAGATAATTCTGGTAAAGGGGTGTGACAAACCACGATGCCACCAAAAAAACCACGGCAGCGACCGTCAAGACCGGCCAGATATTTTTTGCCATATTAAGCGCGCGGTCATGCAGATCCCCTTCACTCCTGATAATAATCCAGTTGGCGCCATGCTGTACAAAAAGCAGCAGGAACAACACCCCCCCCAATAGACCATACGGATTCAACAGGGTAAACAAGTTGCCCTGGTAAAGACCCTGGTCGTCAATGGGAATTCCTTTGAATATATTGGCAAATGCCACCCCAAATAGAATGGCCGGAGCGATGCTGCCGATAAATATACAGGTGTCCCAGACCTTGACCCAAACCGGATGATTAACCTTATTGCGGAATTCAAAAGAAACCCCACGAATGATCAGGGCAAACAGAATCAGCATCAAGGCTGTGTAAAGGGATGAAAACATAACGGCGTATACCAGTGGAAATGCGGCAAAGGTTACGCCGCCTGCGGTGAGTAGCCAGACCTCGTTGCCGTCCCACAACGGGCCCATGGCATTGATCATGGTATTTTTATCTTGATCGGTTTTTCCCAGGATCGGGTATAACGCGCCGATGCCAAGGTCAAAACCATCCGTCATAAAATAAAGCGCCCAAAGAAGACCCCAAAGAAAAAACCATATCGATTGTAAAGCCATTTTTTCCTCCTATATAATCTAAAAACCGCCTAGCCGGTTGCGTTTCGTTTATAGGGGTTGTCAGAAAAACCTTCCGATTGAGGACCGTTTTTCTGCTAAAAACCCTTATGCCGCCATCCTATTTTCGGAACAGTATTATGACAAGCGGTATAATCCGTCGTTCGTGTCTGATTATTCGGATACCAGATCAGGTCCTTTTTTGGCCTTCTGAAACATCAGGTAAAACCCGGCAGCTCCCAGGACACTGTATACCAGGATAAAGGCTACCAGTGATACCGCCACCTGGGAAACCGCAACAGGAGACGCCGAATCCGCGGTCTTCAGTACGCCATAAACAATCCACGGTTGACGGCCGATTTCCGTCACAATCCAGCCACACTGAATAGCCAGATAAGGCAGCGGAATGGCAAACAACATGATTTTCAGATACAGAGTATTTTCAAGCAGGTCCTTGCGCTTGAACCAGCCGAAAACCGTCAGAAGAATAAAGATCACCCCCAGACCGACCATGCCCCTGAACGCATATGAGGTAATCAGTACCGGCGGTCGCTCGTCCTTGGGAAAATCTTTGAGGCCCTGGACCACAGCATTGAAATCATGTTTGACCAGGAAGCTGAGCAAACCAGGTATCTTCCCGATTTCAATAGCGTTTCTCTCATTTTCCGGGTCCGGCCAAGTAAACAAGTAAGAAGGCGCCATATCGGTTGTTTCCCACAAGGACTCCATGGCAGCCAGTTTAGTGGGCTGTTTTTCAGCCACCAAGACACCGTTCATATCCCCCAGGATAAAAACCACCAAAGAAAAGATCAGGCCAAAACCCAGACCGGTTCTGAACGATTTTGTAAAAAATTCCGTGTGGCGGTTTTTCAGTAAATGATAGGCACTGATGCCCATGATGAAGAAACTTGACAACACGAGGGCAGAACTGAGGGTGTGAAGAATCTTATAAATGGCAAAGGGTTGTGAAATCACCGCGCCGAAATCCACCATTTCCGCCCTGCCGTTGCGGATTGTAAATCCCACCGGACTCTGCATCCAGGCGTTGGCGATGAGAATCCACACGGCAGAAAGGTTGGATCCGATAGCCACCAGCCACATGACCCCTGCATGGGCCTTTTTAGACAGCTTTTTCCATCCGAAAATCCAGACACCGATAAAGGTGGACTCTAGAAAAAAAGTGGCCGTGGCTTCAATGGCCAAAAGGGATCCGAAGACATCTCCCACATATGCTGAATAGCGCGACCAGTTGGTCCCGAACTGAAACTCCAGTGTAATACCGGTAACCACACCCACGGCGAAATTGATCAAAAACAGTTTGGCCCAGAACTTGGTCATTTCCAGATAGGTTTCATCCCCGGTCTTGACATACCGGGTTTCCATATAGGCGATGATAATCGTCAACCCCAGCGTCAACGGCACAAAAAGGAAATGAAACATGGTTGTTGCTGCAAATTGCATTCGTGATAACGTGACTAAATCCATACGTTTCCTCCTGATAAAATAAAATTGACAGAAAATTTTATTTTTATGAATTAATAACAGCCATTACTACGAAATTGAACATTCCAATTCGCTAGGATCAGTCCGTCTTGAGTTACCCCCTCTGTACTAAAAACTCAATCAACTTTTTGCATGGCTTCCATTAATTCAATGGTACAGTTCTTATCGGCCAGAATGTCTTTGAAATCTGCCTGCCTGAGGGTTTCCCTGAGTTGATCCCTGGCCGTTTTCCAAACCCGGTGGATGGCACAGGCAGATATGCGGCTGCATGATCCCGGCCGGACAACACAGTCATTAAGAAAAATTTCACCGATGACCGCTTCCACTACATCCAGCATGGTTAATTTTTCCGATGGAACAAGCAGCCTGTAACCGCCTTTCGATCCCTGAACAATTTCTATGATCCCGGCCCTGGCAAGTTGTTGAGCGATCTTGCCAAGAAACTGTGCCGGAATATCCATGACACGGGCGATTTCCTTTTTACTAACGACAACACCCATTCCCTGAAACGAGAGAAACAATGCACATCGTATGGCATATTCTCCTGCTTTTGTCAGGCGCATTCTAACTCCTATATAAATTGTTACACAAATCCATTCGGATATATAGCATATGATTTATCCTATATTGTTGCATGCTGATTCTGTCAAGTAATAAAACCACCATGCAAATTTATACAATTGACATTCTGCGCCACCTCAGATACGTATACAGATATGGTTTTCAATGTCACAATGTTGCACAGATGACATTCGCGGTTGAAGAACATCCAACCGTTTTTAGTTGATCCTTGGCTGCCAATCCTTCAAATTACCCGATCAATCAAACGTAACTTCATCGGAGTACCTGTTACATGGATCGTCGGACTTTTTTGAAAATAGCCGGCATGGGAAGTCTGGCTTTTGCTTCTTCTTGTACCTCCGAAAGTGACAAGAAACTCTTCTCCCTGGTACGGGCGCCCGGAGACATGGTGACGGGAAAAGCCAACTGGTATGCTTCCACGTGCCGCGAATGCCCCGCTGGATGTGGCATTCTGGCGAAAAACCGTGAAGGCCGGATCGTCAAATTAGAAGGCAACCCGCTACACCCCATCAACAAAGGCGGGCTCTGCATGCGGGGTCAGGCCGCCCTGCAAGGTCTTTACCACCCACAAAGACTCAAAGCACCCCTTTTAAAAAAGGACGATCAATTTCAGGCCATTTCCTTCTCAGAAGCCCAGGCGATTTTAAAAAAACGCTTTACCGGAGCACGTAACCAATCAAATAAAGTTCGTCTGTTGAGCGAAACTGTCGGCTCGAACCTCATGGCACTTTTTGGCGAGGTTCTGCAACATCTAAACAGCGACCCACTGACAGTATTTGAGCCTTTTGCCTATGAAGCCCTAAAAACAGCCAACGCATTGGCTTATGGCATTGATGGTTTGCCTTCCTATCATATGGATCAGGCCGACCTGTTGATATCGTTTGGTGCTGACTTTTTGGAAACCTGGTTGTCCCCAGTTGAATATGCGCGGAAATTCAAGGCCATGCATCGCCTGCATGACCACCATAAAAACGCCTTTATCCATATTGGACCTTATCGATCCTTGACCGGTGTCAACGCCGATCATTGGATTGCCTGCAGCTCCAACAATGCACATGTGGTTGCCTTGGGAATCCTCAGACATGCACTTACAAAAGGCATGGCGAATCAGTTGCCCGAGTCCATGCGCCAGCTAAAGAATCTGACGGCGCCTTACACCCGGGACCGTGTTCTGCAACAGGCAAAAATTTCTGCAAGCGGATATGACCGCCTGCTTGGGCGTCTTGATCGCGCCAGAAGCCCCCTGATTCTTGGACCTGGCACCGGTGACAGCGGTCAGGACGGCTTGCTGACTCACGTGGCGGTCAATTGTCTCAATTTCAGCCTGGACCCAAAACTGCAGCTGCTGGATTTCGGACGCCGGCACCGGGTAGAACTGGCAGCCAGACGGTCGGATGTCCAATCCCTTTTTAATACGCTTGACCAAGACCATATTGAGCTGCTGCTGATCAACAATACCAACCCCGTTTATACCATGGCATCCGGCAGTGGCGTGGCGGAAGCCCTCGCAAATAGCAACACCTTTGTGGTTTGCTTCAGTAATTTTATCGACGAAACCGCTGCCTTGGCCGACCTGATTTTACCGATACGCATGCCCCTGGAGACCTGGGACGAATATGGCGGCTTTGAAGGACTCACATCCACATTGCAACCAACAATGGGGGCCCTGACCCGGGCGCCCCAACTGGGCGATATCCTCCTGCAAACCTGTTTCGGATCTGACCATCCGGTTCAAACTTACAAAGACTACCTGATCGCAACATTAGCGCGCGAACATGAAATTGGTGATGAATTTAAATGGATGCAAACCCTGCAACAGGGGGGATATTTTGAATTATCCCCCAAAAATTCATCGCTGCAGCCTACACCCGATATGGACCGCATCAGCGATTTATTGACGCGCACACCGGATACAACGTCAGCCGATCTGACGTTTCAAGCGCTGCCGTCCATTCGATTTTTCGACGGGCGGGGTGCCAACAAACCGTGGTTGTGTGAAATTCCAGATCCTTTGCAGCGTATCGCCTGGCAGACACCGGTGGCCATGCATCCCGACACCGCCAAATCCAGACACATCCAGCAGGAAGACATCATCGACATCCAGTCTAAAAACGGCCGTTTGAAAGCAGCGGTGGTACTGTCTGAGCTGGTGGTGCCTGGGCTCCTGGTTATGGATGTGGGACAAGGGCATCAATGGCAGGATCCCAAAACCCCGGTGATTGGACTAAATCCTCTGCATCTGCTTTCGGGGACAGCCCAACCAGAATCCGGGGGTATGAATCTTACAACTTCATCCATTGAGATTCAGAAAACCGGCCATCGGATGAAATTGGCCAGCACCTCCGGCAGTCGTATCCAGCTCGGCCGCACATTGGCACTCGATATTAAGCTGACTGACCTGAAACATGATAAGACTGGCCATAATACCGGCCTGACCATGGGACATTTTCCCCTAACGCTGCCACTGAAAGAAGGTTACGATCCCAAACGGGATGTCTATCCGCCTCATGAACATGACACCTATCGTTGGGGTATGGTGGTAGATCTGGACAGATGTATCGGTTGCAATGCCTGTGCAGCCGCCTGTTACGCTGAAAACAATATTGGGATCGTTGGTGAAGAAAGGATTCTCGAAGGCCGGGAAATGGGCTGGATGAGCGTGGAGCGCTACCATGATCCTGACGCCATGCACAACCTGACCTTTTTACCCATGATGTGTCAGCATTGTGACAATGCACCTTGTGAAAGTGTCTGCCCGGTCTATGCACCCCACCACTCCAAGGAAGGTCTTAATAATCAGATCTACAACCGCTGCATCGGAACACGCTATTGTGTGCAGAACTGTCCCTATAAGGTGCGGCGTTTTAACTGGTTTACCTGGCAATGGCCGGAGCCACTTAATTTGCAGCTCAATCCGGATGTCACTGTGCGCAGTAAAGGTGTGATGGAAAAATGCTCTTTTTGCATCCAGCGCATCAAAATCGCCCATAACGTTGCCAAGAATGAGAATCGACCAATTCGCGATGGCGAAATCAAACCGGCCTGTGTGCAAACTTGTCCCACCCGGGCGCTGACCTTCGGCAATTTAATGGACCTAAAGAGTAAAGTACGCAGATTAACCACAGATTCGCGCGCATACCAGGCCCTGGGGTACCTCAACACCAAGCCGGCTGTGATCTATTTAAAAAAGGTGGTTCAGGAAATATGACCCAGCTCACCTACGCTAAAATCGATCAGACCATATTGGACACGCTGACACCGCCCAAACGCGGGTACTGGATTATCCTGGTCTTGCTCCTACTGGGCACCCTGATGGGGGCCGCCTGCTGGCTCTATCAGATCTTCGTGGGCATGGGGGTCGCCGGCCAAAACAATCCGGTTGCTTGGGGTACCTATCTGATCAATTTTGTTTTCTGGGTGGGAATTGCCCATTCCGGCACGTTGATCTCGGCCATCCTGCATCTCTTCAGGGCGGGCTGGCGCAATCCCATTGCCAGGGCCGCTGAAACCATGACTGTTTTTGCGGTATGTATCGCCGGGCTGTATCCTTTTATCCATTTGGGGCGGGTATGGCAAGTTTACTACATGCTACCCATCCCCACCCAAAGATTGCTGTGGCCCAATTTTCTATCGCCGCTGATGTTCGACGTCATTGCCATCAGCACCTATCTCACGGTGAGCTCGCTGTTCTGGTACACCGGCCTGCTACCGGATTTGGCAGCAATACGCGATCGTACCACCGGCCTGCGTCACAAAATATTTACATTTCTCGCCATGGGCTGGTCCGGAGCTCACGAACAGTGGCGTCACTACACCCGTGGGTATCTCTTCTTTGCGGCCCTGGCAACCCCCCTGGTGATCTCCGTTCACAGTGTCGTATCCTGGGATTTTGCCCTGGGTATCGTTCCCGGATGGCACACAACTATTTTTGCGCCCTATTTCGTGGCCGGCGCTATCCACTCCGGTCTGGCCATGGTCCTGACCTTGATGATCCCCTTGCGCAAGCTGTTCAAATACGAGGACATCATCACCATGGAAGTACTGCAGAATGTGGCCAAAACCATTGTATTGACAGGCCTGATTGTCGGTCTGGCCTATGGTACCGAATATTTCATTGCCTGGTACAGCCACAACAGTATAGAAATGGAACAGTTCCGCTGGCGAGCCCTGGGAGATTTCCGCTGGGGGTTTTACTTCATGGTGCTCTGCAATACCCTGGCCCCGCTTCTCTTTCTCTTTAAAAAAATCCGTACCACCATTGCATCTCTTTTTATCATCTCCCTTATTGTAAATTTCGGGATGTGGTGGGAACGATTTGTCATCATCGTGGGAGGGGTCGCCCACGGCTTTGCACCCCATGCCTGGGGACTTTACGCTCCCACCTGGGTCGAGTTCGGAATTATGATTGGAACCTTCTGTTTGTTCTTCTTTTTATTTATGATGTTTGCCAAACACCTGCCATCCGTTTCCATGACGGAAATGAAGGAGACCGTTGCGGGAGGACATGACCATGGCGCCTGATCGTCACATCATGGGACTGTTTAAGGATGAGGACCAGGTGGTTTCGACCTTGGATGCCCTAAAAGCATCTCCGTTTGAATTTATTCGCGTGAACACCCCCATACCCAGTCATAAAATCATGGATGCGCTCAAGTTAAAGAAAAGCAAGGTGGGCTGGTTCACCCTATGTGGTGGCATTCTCGGTTTTTTGGCTGGCTTTGGATTGGCCATATTTACGGCCACCCGCTGGGATATGATTGTCAGCGGCAAACCCATTGTGGCCATTATTCCCTTTGTGGTGGTGGGTTTTGAGGCAACCATTTTGTTCGCCGTATTCGGCAATGTCATCGGCCTGTTGACCCAAATGCGCGTCCCCAATCAGGATTGGCTGCAGCACTACGATCCACGCTGCTCGGGTGAACATTTTGGCGTACTTGCCGGTTGCAATGCCCAGCAGGAAGATGAATTGAAGTCTTTTTTCAAACAACGTGGTGCCGACGTAACCGTATTTGAGACAGGATAAACGATGACCATGAAAACCGACAGTGCTCTAGACCAATCTACCCGCAAAACACCCGTATTTTGGGTATTTGCAGCACTGTTTGCGCTGGGTGTCATAACCTTTGTATGGGGGCTTTTCGGTCATCATCCTGAGAAAGCTTGGCAGACCTATTTAATTAATTTTTTACTATGGTCGGCTATTGCTCAGGGGGGAGTCTTATTTTCAGCGGTCATGCACATGACCAAGGCGCGTTGGAGTGGACCGCTTGCCGGACTATCCGAGTCTTTTGCCGCCTTTTTCCCGCTGTCTTTTATTCTATTTTTAATTCTGTTTATTGGCAAAAACCATCTATTTCCCTGGTTACATGAAGACCTGCATGGCAAGGAACTCTGGCTCAACATCCCATTTCTGTTCACACGGGATGGCATCGGGCTGCTAATCCTTTACATGTTAGGCTTCGGATACCTTTTTTATGCCCTGCAACTCAAGCTTAGCAATCAAGGTCCTGGCGGCCGCATACGCCAGATTATATTCAATCAGCAGCATCGCAAACAGCTCTCACCGGAGCAGCTGCGGAACAAAATGACCATTTGGGGCGGGTTCTATATTCTGGCATTTGCGGTGGTTCTGTGTTTGATTGGTTTTGACCTGGTCATGAGTATGGATCCCCATTGGATTTCCACGCTTTTTGG
>JAHEIB010000150.1 GCA_024639645.1 Deltaproteobacteria bacterium | reverse complement strand
AAACCTTAATAGATTAAACGGAATACGGATGGATTTTTTCTTCAACCCCCAGGGTATCGCCATCATCGGTGCGAGTACCAACCCTTTCAAGGGTGGCTACAATATCCTGAAAAATATTGTCACCGGATACAAGGGCGGCATCTACCCCGTCAATCCCAAATACACCGAAATCCAAGGCCTCACCTGCTATGATTCCGTTCAGAACGTCCCTGATCCAGTGGACATGGCCATTGTCTTTGTACCGGCCCAGATCGCCGTAAAGGCGGTGAAAGAATGTGCCCAACGCGGCATCAAAGGCATAATGATCCAATCAGCCGGGTTTGCCGAAACGGGTCCCATGGGACAGTCGCTCCAGACCGAACTGCTCAGGATCCGGGAAGAAACCGGTGTACGGATCTGGGGACCCAACTGTATGGGGCTTGTGGATGCCGTAAATCGCCATGTGTTTTCCTTTGTTCTCCCCGGCATCTGGAATGACGGCCTGATGCCCGGTGAGGTCTCTCTCATTGTCCAGAGCGGTATGCTTTCAGCCGGTTTTCTTATTGACACAGTTTCTCACGGGACCATGGGCATCAGCAAAGCCTGTTCCATCGGCAACAAGGCCGATGTAAGCGAATGTGACATTCTGGAATACCTTATTTCGGATCCGGATACCAAGGCCATCGGCGCTTATCTGGAGTCGATTACCGACGGTAAACGCTTTCTTAACGCCTGCAGAAGTACTCGCAAACCCCTTGTCATCCTCAAGGGGGGCAAGAGCAAAAAAGGGGCCCAGGCTGCCATGAGCCACACATCCAGTTTGGCCGGAAATGCTGCCGTTATCAGCGGTGCTCTGGCCCAGGCCCATGTAACCGAGGCCAACGATTTCAAGCAGATGCTGGATCTTTGCCGGACCCGGGCCATGTATTCACACTTAAAAAAACCTGGTAAGGGGCGTACTGCCATCTTGACCTACAGTGGTGGCGCCGGGATCGTATCCGCAGATTTCATGGACCAGATGGGACTGGAACTGGCGGACCTCTCCCCCCAAACATTTAAAAAACTTGGAGAGATCTTTCCAGAGTGGATGCCGCCATCGAACCCGGTAGATATGTGGCCGGCCATTGAAAAAAATGGAGCGGAAAAAGTCTACGAAACTGCCTTTGAAGCCGTCTGTAGCGATTCAAATGTGGATGCCGTTCTTTTCCACGTCTTTATCGGCGGCATCATCAACACCATGGACATCTCGCCCCTGGTGGCTATTGCCCGAAAACACGAAAAACCTCTTTTTGTCTGGCTTCTCGGAAAGCGTGAGGAAGCCCTCAAATTTCAGCTGCAGGTTCAAGACCTGGGTGTCCCCGTATACCGGGAATTGCACCGTGCCGTGGAATGCATGTCAGCGTTATTTGCAGGATACACACACAAATAACAATCACAGCCATAAGCTATAAGCATTAAGCTGCTTACTGCTTATGGCTTATTACTTATAACTCAATATGAACGAATACCAATTCATCGCCCCTTTCTATGACTTACTGCTGACGCCTTTTATGCGGTCCATCCGCAGGAATGTGCTCGAAATCGTTCTTGAACTGCAGCCGGAGAATGTACTCGATGTGGCCTGCGGCACGGGTGATCAGATCCGTCTTCTTTCAAAAAGTGGAATTAACGCTGTGGGAGTAGACATGTCAGAATCAATGCTGAACGTTTGTCGAAAATCAAACCCGGCATCCGACTGTCTTCTGCAGGACGCCACGGCCTTGGCATTTCACAACCATTGTTTCGATCTGGTCATGATTTCTTTCGCACTACACGAAACCGAATGGGAATCTGCCGGAAAAATTCTTGAAGATATCTACAGGGTCTTGAAACCCTCGGGGCACTTGCTGGTAGTCGATTATACGGATTTCCGTAAAACACCTTTTTATGTACGCCAAACCATTCGCACCATTGAGTTCATGGCTGGTCAGCGCCACTTTCAAAACTTTTGCAGATATCACCACAAAGGTGGGTTGGATACCTTGATCGATAAAGAGAAATTTTACACCGTCGCATCAAGTCACCATGCGTCCCGGAGTATTGCTCTCCAACTTTATATCTCCTTGGCATAACTGACCGGTAAAACGACAAGAAACCTCATCGGTCTTTCAGGGCTTGCTTTGGAAGTTTAAATGCCGGTGAATTGATATCAAATCTTCAAAGCTGCTTCCTCTGCTTCAAAGACAGCTTCCATTGCATCCCTCGGAGCTCTGGCATCCCCAATCACGTGCAGGTTTTGACAATACCTTTTTATCTGTTGAACCATTTCAGCATTCGATTTTGAGCCAACCGAGGAAACAATTTGATCAAAGCAATCCAGCTCCCTGGGCCCGTCGGGGCCTTCTGTCAACAGGCATTCATTTTTGAAGCAAACAGCTTTCGTGGAAGTCAATATGGAGACACCCTGATCTGAAAGTTTCTGTGTTAGAAAGGATCGAATAGCAGGATGCATATCGATTCCGATACCCTCTCTCAACTCCATAATGGTGACGTTTTTTCCCTGCTCCGAAAGGTAGTCGGCTATCTCAACACCGGTGTCGCCACCACCCAGGACCAAGATATCCTGTGCCACCTCAACTTCATCATTTAGAATCTGATCGTCTGTAATAACATCTGCCCCCTTGCAAAAGTCGGGTATGATCGTTCTGGCCCCTGTGGCCAAAATAACAGCGTCCGGCGTCTCTTTCTGAAGCAAATTTTGATCGAAAGGCTTTCCCTTGTTGATGGTCACATCCAATTTCTCTATCTGCGAACTCAGATAGTCCGTGAATTCCTGCAGACATTTTTTCCCCGGAGGCAAAGCAGCCAAACGAAACCGTCCCCCCAACGTATTCTGTTTCTCAAACAGTGTCACCGTATGCCCACGAAGGGCCGCAACCTGAGCCGCCTTCATACCGGCAGGTCCGGCCCCGATAATCCAGACATTTTTTGGATGCGCAACCTTATTTTCAATCTTTAGCCAAGTTTCCCGGCTCACTTCAGGATTAACCGTACAGCGCAGACTACCGACTTTGACGAGGCTTAACGAACACCGGTTACATGAAATACATGGGACTATCTTTTCAAATTGCCCTGCCCTGGCTTTGTTTGGCATATGTGGATCGGCAATCAAGGCTCGTCCCATGGACACCAGATCTGCTTTCCCGCTGACAACGATCTCTTCAGCCATCTTGGGAGTACGAATTCGACCCACACAAATTACCGGAATGTCTACAACCGATTTGATACCCGCGGCCAGGTGCACAAAGGTTCCCTCTTCCATATAATAGTGTGGAATCATGGGAAATGGTGATGAAGACATGCAGGCAGAAACATGGATGACATCGGCCCCGTTTTTCTCCAGTGCTTGGGCAACCTTCTGTGTGTCTGACAGCCCCAGTCCGCCTTCCAAATATTCGTCACCGCTGATACGACAACTGATGGGAAATTCTTTGCCCACTACTTTCCGAACCGCCCGCAATGTTTCCAGAGGCACTTTTATCCTGTTATCAAAACTACCACCAAATTCATCATCCCGTTTGTTAACAACAGGGGAAAGAAACTGATTGAGCAGATACCCATGGGCCATGTGGATTTCAACCCCGTCTGCCCCTGCGGCCTTTACACGTTCTGCAGCATTGGCAAAAGCCCCTATCAGCTCATGAATCTCTTTTGCTGTCAGGGCCCTGGGCGTTTCTTCACGCAGGGGACAGCGAACGGCTGAAGATGAAACAATGGGGAACCCCGTGGTCTGGGACGCCGTCTGTCGACCCGCATGGTTTATCTGGATAAAGACCTTGCCACCCTCAGCGTGAACAGCATCCACCAGCTTTTGGAAGCCTTCCACATGATCGTCCGTATTGATCATCAGCATGGTGGGAAATGCCCGACCATCCACGCGGACTGCGGTGTGCTCAATGGTAATATAGCCGGCACCCCCCCGGGCCCTTTCCACATAATATGCAACAACGGCATCTGTCACATATCCATCGCTGTCAGCAAAGTTGGTTGCCATGGGCGGCAGAACAATCCGGTTGCTGATTTCCAATTGGTTGATCTTTATGGGACTGAAAAGATTTGGCAAATGATTCATGAATCGTTTCCTCCGTCCATAGACATTTAAGTTTGTTCACTAGGGCCTGTTTCTAAATTGTCTTTTGGCCCAATCTCTGCGTTGGGCGTTCGGTTTCAATCCTCGAAATACTTTAGTATTCCTCCGGTTGAAACCTTTCGGCCGCCTTGACCTTGAATCAAAATCCTAATTTAGAAACAGCCCCTAGTATATCACCATCGAACCCCAGAAAAATGGTCTTGCCCGGCATCAGCTCATAGAATCCGATTTCAGGATTCATGCGGTCGCCAGAAGGATCAAAGGTTATCTGCCCGGTGATTCCCGGGAATTTTTCAGTTTTGGCAACCTTTGCCAGAACTGCTTGGCGTGTCAGCTGTTCAGCGCCTGCCATGGCATGTATAATCACATTGGCAGCATCATATGCCTCAGCCGAATATACCGAATAGGTCGGCCCATAGCGATCCACAAACGCATTTTTGAATGCATGTGCAGATGTTTTTACATCAAGATCCGTACTGGCATTGGAAAAATAAGGTCCTTTTACAGCGGATAGGGGCGTCTCCAAATAGCGTGAAGCCTTGAGCCCATCTGTGCCGAAAAAAACAGAGGAAACCCCGGCAGAGCGCAGTTGGGGAGCCAGCAGAAGACCCTCTTCTTCGATCACGCCGAAAAATATAAGGTCAGGCTGGCAGGCAAGCATTTCTTTTGCCACCCTGGAAAAATCACGTTGACCCCGCTGAATCTTTTGGAGGGCAACGATCTTGGCGCCCAAGTCCTCAACCCTTCTCATAAAGATTTCAGATAGTGGTTTTCCAAATGGGGATCCATCATGGATGATGCCAATTCTATTCTTCTTCAAATACGATACGGTGAACGCTGCAGCGCGGGTGCCTTGAAATTCATCATGGCCCACAACCCGGAAGAAAGTGCTATACCCCATGCTGGTCAGTTCCGGGTTTGATGCAGCCGGGGAAATATGGACCATATCTGCCATTTGGTACAGGGGGGCGGCAGCAAAAACCGCATTGCTGTTCATTGGCCCGACCACAGCCAGGATTCTTTCGTCACGAATATAACAATGGGCAATTTCAGCTGCGGTACCGCGTTCGTCACGGTCATCACCCACCACCAGTTCCAAACCACCTTTTATGATCCCTTTCATATTGGCCTGGTCAACGGCAAGTGACACCGACTGAACAATGGCTCTTCCATGAATTTCTTCATGCCCACTGAGAACTGCAGAGCAGCCTATTTTCACACGGTTATTCATCATGCATAAGCCATATCTACCAGATAGAAAAGCCACCCTCAACTTTGATGACTTGCCCGGTGATAAAGGATGAATCGTCCGAGGCTAAAAATAATGCCACACGTGCAATTTCAGATGGCTCGCCAAATCGTTTCATGGGATATCGATCGGTAAAAAATTTCATGCGTTCTTCTGGATCTTCACAGCTATCAAAAAAGTTTTTGGCCATGGGTGTCATGATGTCACCCGGTGATATACAGTTAGCGCGAACATTGTATGACGCATAGTCATAGGCAATCTGACGTGTCAAGGCTACAATGCCTCCCTTTGATGCAGAATAGGCTGCCTGGTTGGGTGAGGCCACATGCGCCAGAATGGAAGCCGTGTTGATGATGATTCCACCACCACCATCCATCATGGCGGGAAGACTGAACTTGCAGCCCCAAAAAACGCCTTTCAAGTTGATATTCAGCGTTCGATCCCATTCCGCCTCAGTTGTTTCGACAATTGGTTTCGCAATATCTATACCGGCATTGTTGAAAAGTATATCAAGTTTGCCGTATTTTTGAATCGTCTGTGCAACCATGGCCTCCATATCACTACCCTTGGAAACATCAGTTCTCAAAAAAAAAGCATCCTGGCCACGTTTCCGAATCGAGTCAACCGTTTCTTCCGCAGTTTTTTTTTCAATGTCCACGACCACCACGGACGCGCCTTCTGCTGCAAACATTCGTGCCGTGGTTCTTCCTATTCCAGATCCGGCTCCCGTAACAATCGCCACCTTGTTTTTTAACTTCATGACCACGCTCCTGACACGTACACGATAATATGTTAGCTTACTAGCGCTACCTCAGTTGACTGTCCTTTAAGGATTTGGGCTGGAAACCATCTTGGGATCTTGTGGAACCCGATCACCTCAGTCATTGTAATCATAGTAGGGACGCTGGCAAAGGCCATATGAAAAATCGGATATCGTCTATAGGGGTTGTCAGAAAAACGTTCCGATTGAGGACCGTTTTTCTGCTACAAACCCTTATGCCGCCATCCAATTTTCGGAACAGTATTATGACAAGCGGTATAACAATCGGGGAAAATTGACATCACTTTTTGGCAAGAAAATAGTGTAATAAATTGAGATCGGGCCGGTCTTATGAACGGTCCGATCTCAATTCGTTTAGATTAGGCTAATAGTTTTTTTCACCACGGATGAAGGCGCCAATCCACTTGTCTTCAAGAGCATCCAGGGTCCCTGCCGCACGGTAATAGTCGACCCAGTTGATGACCCAGATCCACAAATCCAAATCCTGCTTACGCATGGCTGCGTGACCATATTCCTGGGAGACAACGATAGCAGCACCGCGGTCGTCGGTCATGATCTTGGTTGTTTCAGCATGCTTGCGTGTGTAGGGCGATGCCATGTACATATCGGTGAGACATGCGTCGGCTCTACCTGACTCAACTTCCATAAAAGCCGCCTGCTGGTCCGGTAATGAACGAACCTTGGCTTTTTGAAAGATCATTTTGGCTGCTTTTTCCGAGGTGGAACCCAGTAAACAGGTAATGGTTCTATCGGGCGTGTCAATCGCCTTCAATGAGGTCAGGTTGTTCTTTTTCTGCACGATCAGGACCACATCTGTTTTTTCGAGACGCGGGCTGAAATTGACTGCCAATGCCCTTTCAGGCGTATTGGTGTGTCCTGCCCACAGGATGTCAACTTTTCCGGATAAAAGCGCCGGAATCAGGGCATCCCATTTCATATCTACGAACACCGGTTTGACGTTCAAGTCTTTGGCAACCATGGTCGCCACGTCCACATCGAAGCCCGTGGGGTTGCCATTTTTATCCCGAAATTGCACGGGAGGATATTCAAGAGCCACGCCAATTCGGAGTTCACCACTTTTTTTAATGTCTTCGAGCGCCCCGGAAATTCCGTTAGCGGGAAAAGATAAAACAACAACAACTGACAATAAGACAAGAATACTGAAAAGTTTCTTCATGTTCTAAATTCCTCCTTCTTGATCAAAAATTATAGGTTATTTCGTTTTTTCAAAAAATGTAGGACGAATAATGTCATCATACATGGCATCCAAGATACCCCGTACCCGATAGTACCGAATCCAGTTGTTCAGATACTGGAGCATGCGATAATCCCCTGGCCGGACAGCATAGGTTCCCCATTCAGCAGAAAAAGGTTCATCTGGATTCAAGACCTTGACCTTGCCTGGGTTGTTGGCCACCAGGGGCATGACCAGGTATTCCTCGGCCACATGGGCGTCGGCCCTCCAGGAGGTCACTTCCATCATGGCTTCCTGCTGTTTGAACCCTACAACATCGGCGTTGGGGAACTTACGTTTGGCAATGTTTTCTGCCGTTGATCCCAACAGTGCTGTAATCTTCATGCCTTTCTTGTTTAGGTCCGCTACCGTTTTTGCCTTGCTGTTTGTAGGCACAACAACCAGCTGGCGATAGGGCACATACCCGTCTGTAAATTCCAGCGATAAGGCCCGCTCTGGCGTATTGACCAGACCACAGGATATCATGTCGATCTTTTTGGCCAGTAGTGCAGGAATCAAGCCTTCAAACTCCATGTCCACAACTTCCAGTTTGACCTTCATATCGTTGGCCAGCATTTTCATCAGTTCAACATCGTAACCAGCGGGCTGACCTTTATCATCACGATACATTTGAGGCGGAAATTGTAAAACAGTTCCGATTTTGATGACACCCCGCTTTTTGACTTCATCCAAAACAGAGCCAGCCGCCATTACTGATGAAGGCACCATCAGTGCGCTGACCATAATAGCCACGATCGCAATCACAAACCATTTGCCTGTTTTCATAATGTCCTCCTGTG
>JAHEIB010000029.1 GCA_024639645.1 Deltaproteobacteria bacterium | reverse complement strand
GACGAGATGGGCAACATTTCGAAAAGAGCCAAAGAGACACTTACCATTTCCAACCAGTGCGTGATTTTTGCCGAAACCGAGGTTATCTCACTGCTCAACGATGGAAAGGAAATCCCGGACATTGTCAATGCACTGCACCATGCAATGGCTAAGCGTGTGGCAGCCCTGGCGCGCAGCATTGGCATTGAAGAGGATGTTGTCATGACTGGTGGGGTGGCCAAGAACAGCGGTGTTTTCCAGGCGCTTTCCAAATCTTTGAACATTCAACTGAAAGCACTCAACGGGGCGGATCCGCAAATCATCGGCGCATTGGGCGCGGCCCTATTTGCTCAGGAAAAGGCGGTAAGCTAACGGCCGTGGATCTTTTTGGCAGACTCTTCGACGATATCCTTTCCCGTCTTCAAAGAATGCGGGAAAAGGGAATGGTCAGCGACACCATCCACCAAAGAAGTCTTGACTGGCCTTTGGCCGATAAAGGCGATCTCGTCATGGGAATGGACACTGCCGTGGAACTGGGGCATCCAAAGGATGGTTCGACGGCATTTCTCATCTGGACAAGCGAGCCGATGCGGCTGATAAACAAAAGGATTTCCGTTCTGGGTCCTGACTTGCACCAGCTCGCTGGAAAGCGGATTCCCTTCGGGAAAATCATCCTCCTTGGTGTTGATGGTTTTAACGAGGACAACAGCTATGAACGCTACCGGAAATTGGAGAATGTACGCTATGATATTCGTCTGAAAGGTTACATGATGCGCGGCGTTTCACAGTTCGGTAGGGAATGGAGCCGGGTTAGCCGTACGGCCATCGATAACGGGCTTTCTTTCCCGATTATAGGTGGTGCACTCATGGATCGGTACCTTGAATTTACATTTGTTCGAACCGTGGAAGTGGTATTTTTTACATCCGGCCGTATGGACATGAAACCATTTCTACCCATCGCCGAAAACGCACTCAAAATCATCGGAGCCATGAACAAGATGATCGAGGAGGATTCCTATGACTGCGACACCTGTGTATACGGCGATATTTGCGGGGAAGTGGAAGACTTGAGAGCGCTGCGAAGGTCGCTTCAGAAGAAAGGAAAAACAACGGGTGTTTGATCACGCAGGGAAGTCATCAACAATGATCGCCGTGTGCGGCAAAGGCGGTGTCGGCAAAACTTCCATCAGTGCGGCCATGGTGAGAATACTCATCCGGGACAGGACGAAAAAGGTCTTGGCCATCGATGCGGATCCGGCCGTGGGGCTGGCTTCCGCGTTGGGAATTGACGCTAAAAAAACTGTCGACGACATCCGGAACAGCCTGATTCAAAGACTCGAACAAGGAGAGGCCGGGGACAGGCAAACGGTTGTTTCCCGGCTCGATTACGAATTGTTCGAGGCTCTGATAGAGCGCGAAAACCTGGCATTTCTCGCCATCGGTCGTCCTGAAAAGGAAGGCTGCTATTGTCAGGTCAACCATATCCTCAAGGACATCATTGCTACTGTGGCAGGTCATTTTGATTACGTGGTGATCGACGGGGAGGCAGGTATCGAACAGGTTAACCGACGGGTCATGGAAAAGGTCAGTCACCTGGTTCTGGTGGCGGACTCCTCTGCCAAGGCACTTCGTGTTGTCCAAACCATCCAACACGTGGCACATCAAGTTATTAACTACAGAAAATCCGGCCTGGTAATCAATCGCTGCCAAAGCGGCGGGGAACTAGAGGACATTGTCATCCCGCAAACCCTCCAATACCTGGGCTTTGTACCCGAGGATGATGTAATCCGGATCTGCGATATCGAAGGAAGGAGTATTTTGGACCTTCCCGAATGTGCCGCCCTGGATGCTGTTGAGAACTGTCTTCTAACCCTCATGGACTGACCCCCACGCGCTGATAGAGGCTTTCTGTTTGCATAAACCAGATGCAACATCTCCTGCTCCCGCCGGCTGGTATTTTTTTGAACAAGCCACATAAGATATTTAAAAGTCAATCAGGCTCTCAAGCGTTTGATGGCATCTGCTACGACATGGATGGCTGTGTCGATCTCTTCCGGTGTTGTCATGCGGCCGGTGGAAAAGCGAACGGTCCCTTTTGCCCATTCCACGGGAACCTGCATGGCCTTAAGAACGTGGGATAGGGTCACCGTGTCTGAATGACAGGCGGCTCCGGCGGAGGCCGCCACCGCTAGACCGATTTCCTCCAAAATGCGGTTGGCCTCCAGATCCTTGAAAGAGAGGCTCAGGGTGTTGGGCAGGCGTTCGTCAGGATGACCATTGAGACGCAAGCTATTCAACTGCTCTGTCAGGCCATTGTGCAGCCGGTCCCGCATGGCCGTTAACTGTTTCCTGGCGTAATCAAGACTACGATCGGCCATTTCACAGGCTTTTCCCAGACCCACAATTGCCGGTACATTTTCGGTGCCGGCACGCCAGCCCATCTCCTGGCCCGCCCCATGACAGAATTTTTCCGGTAACAAACCCTTTTTGACATATAATGCGCCAATCCCTTTGGGTGCGTAAATTTTATGCCCGGCAATGGAGAGCATATCTACGTTCATTTCCTGAACATCTGTGGCGATTTTTCCTGTGCTTTGGGCCGCATCGGTGTGGATACAGATACCTTTCTGTCGGGCAAGCAGGGCGATTTCCCGTATGGGCTGAAGGGTTCCCACTTCGTTGTTGGCATGCATGATGCTAATCAATATCGTATCCGGTCGAATGGCGGCAGCAACATTTTCCATATTGACCCTGCCGGAGCCATCCACATCCACACGGGTGGTTTCGAAACCTTCTGTTTTTAAATAATCGCAGACCTCTAAAATTGCCGGGTGCTCCACGGTGCTGGTGATAATATGGCGGCCTTTTTTCTTCAGGCCCCGGGCCATTCCTTTGAGGGCGTGATTGTTGGATTCGGTGCCACCAGAGGTAAAAAAGACCTCCTCTGCCTGGCAATTGAGCATACCAGCCACCTGATGCCGGGCTTTTTCCACCGCTTTTTTTGGGCGGACACCGTACCAATGAGAACTGGATGGGTTACCGAATTCGGTTTCCAGAAAGGGCCGCATGGCCGCGATCACTTCCGGGTCATGGGGTGTGGTGCCGTTGTAGTCGAGATAAATGGGTTGAACCATACAGAAACTCCTTTATTTCGGAATCTTAAACCCTAAGTCAAAGATGCGATGGCAGGCAGGGCATATGAGTAACCATTGTAATTCAGCGCCCGCTTTTTTAAACATGGAGTGGAATCCGTCACCATAGTTACAGACAGGGCAATCTTTGAAGGACTGTTGCATATCAATCTTCATGACGTCATGATCCATTTTAAACCTCTCTGGTTTTCGGGTGTTTCAGTTTGGGATTGTTCCAGTGCCGTTTGCTGTCCCGGATACTTTTCTTGTTTAAGTTTCTTTCGATAGCCTTTGTGAGGTCAATACCTGTCTGGTTGGCAATACACACCACCACAAAGAGAACATCAGCCAGTTCGTCGGCCAGAGTGGCGTCGTTTTCAGCTGTCTTAAAACTCTGTTCACCATATGTCCGGGTCATAATCCGGGCTGTTTCTCCGACTTCTTCCATGAGAATTCCAAGATTGGTCAGTTCTGAAAAATAACGTACACCAAAGGTACGAACCCATTTATCAACCACTTTCTGATAATCAACCATGGTCAATTCCGACATGATGACCTCCTTGAAAATTGTTTAGGGAAAAAGATAGCGAAAAACAGTTCTCATCGCAATCACAAGTTTGGTTGTTCGAATCCTGATTGGCCATAATAAAAAAAGTCAGAGCCCGTTGCCAGGCTCTGACGTGTATATATTCACCTTTTGTTGGTGTTGTTGTCTCAATTAATAGAATTTTTTAAAAAGCTGTTTCTTTCTTACAGGTTGCACGTTGCCAAAGATTTCTGCGTACAATTGTTAACAAAATAGGCGATTGCTAATACCGTAATGAGGGTTCCTATCATAATGGGCCTCCTTTCATCTTATCCTGCGACATCGATGCCCATGTCACAACCCAGATGTTTATCGGGATTGTCGCATATAAAATTCTGTTCACGCGTATCCACATGTCCTTCGTCTTTGCTATCCCAGTAGTCTGTTTTGTTGTTATCGCTCATAGTATGACCTCCGTTATTTCGTCGTTGTGTTGTTTCACTTAACAAGTATTGTATAGCAATACGACAATATTGCAATATTGGCGGAATGAGGTATTTATAGTAGGTCAGAACTATTGTTGAAGATAAAATTGACTTTCTAATCAGGGAAAAGCTATGTTTCCAAGTAAACAGTCAACATAATCGATCACAGGGTCATTTTAGAGCCTTGGGTCTGCCAAAAGAATAGATGTTATTTATCATATTGACAGCTTGCTAAATGAGACTTTCTGAAAGGAGAAAAAGATGCCCATGGAAACAATAGCCCATACCGCAAAAAAATGCGGTGTTGCCATTGAGCCTGCTGCACCTTTTCGACTGCAGTGCCTAAGTGACGAAGAGTGCCGGAGAATCCACCTTGCCACTTTAGAAGTTCTGAAAAAAACCGGTGTTGTTGTCCCCAGTGCCCGAGCAACAGAAGTTTTCGCAGATCATGGCGCTCGGGTGAGTAAACAAGATCATCGTGTTTTTATACCTCCGGACATCGTGGAAAATGCCATGTCTACCATCCCCCATCAAATTCGCATTCCCGGGAGAGAGAGATCACGGGACTGCACCATGGGTGACGATTCCCTGGGGTTTATCAATTTTGGGACCACGGTATTCATTAACGATTTAGCCACGGGTGAACGTCGCAAATCCACCACAGAAGATGTGGCACAGGCAACGCGTGTATTGGATGCCTTGAACAGCATAGAAATATTGATTACCGTTTTAAGCTGTACAGACAAATCTCCTCTGACGGAGACCATGCATGCCACTGCTGCCATGCTCGCTAATACCACCAAACCAGTTGAAGCCGTACCTCCCACGGCCAATTTAATTCCCAAAATGGCTCTCATGGGAGAGGCGGCCGTCGGCAGAGATGTATTTAGACAAAATCCATTCTTTTTTACCGGGGTCTGTGTCGTGAGCCCTTTACAACTGGTGGACGAATGCAGTGAAGTACTAATGGCATCGGTTGAACACAATTTTGTCACCAGCGTCCTCTCCATGTGTTTGGCCGGAGGGACTTCGCCCATTCATCTTGCCGGAACAGTGGTTCAGCATAATGCTGAAGTGTTAAGCGGATTGATTTTAGGACAGCTGCTGAAACCCGGTGCGCCCATGATATACAGCAGTTCCACCACATCCATGGATATGCTTTTTGGCACTGCCGCCGTGGGGTCTGCAGAAGGCGCTATCCTGAACGCAGCCCTGGCCCGGATGGGTCGTTATTATCACATCCCCGTTAGAGTATCGGGCGGTTAGGTGGACAGCAAACTGTGTGACGCCCAAACCGGGTTCGAGTCCCTACTCACAGCGCTTCTTCCGGCATTGGCAGGCGCCAATCTGGTTTATGGGGCAGGGATGCTGGACAGTGGAATGGTTTTAGACTACGGAAAAATGATCCTTGATGATGAGATCAATCATAATATCAAGCGTATCGTTAAAGGGGTGGAGGTTACGGAGGCGTCAATTTCGGTGGATCTTATCGAGGAGATAGGACACACCGGGAATTATTTAACGCATCCAAGCACCTTGAATCACTTTTCAGCGTTGATACAACCCAGGCTTATGAACCGTGAAAACTACGAAAACTGGTCTACCAAGGGTCGAACCGATGTACACGAAAGAGCTATGGAAAGAGCCAGGGAGCTGGTGGCAGATCATCAACCCAAGCCCATCAGTGAACAGGCTCAAAAAGAGATCCATGAAATAATTCGCGAAACTGAAAAAGAGCTCAAGGTAATATAGTCGGAGCCTATTCCGATGCCAATTTTTCGGAAGAGGCCGTCAAAATGCCATGCACCGGGGTCTATCAAGTTTAATAAATTTCCGGACAAATTGTTATCTGCAGGGACGTCTATTGGATTATTTTGATAGAGTGATTATCCTATAGCATATCAATTTTGTATGCAAAAAACTCTTAAGGAGGACTTAGCTATGTCAAATATATATTCAAAGGCTGATCTCGGCCTTATGACCTTACAAAATCATCTGGTCATGGCACCCATGACACGCAGTCGTGCCACCGACAACATACCCAATACTCTCATGCTAGAATACTACACTCAGCGTGCCACGGCAGGACTCATTGTTACAGAAGGCACGTCTCCCTCTCCAAACGGCTTAGGTTATCCCCGCATACCTGGGATATTTACCCCGGCCCAAGTTGAGGGATGGAAACCCATTACCGACGCAGTACACGCCAGAGGTGCAAAAATATTCGTTCAACTGATGCACTGCGGGAGAATTTCCCATCCGCTGAATCTGCCTGAGGGGGCACGCATGCTGGCGCCCTCTGCCGTGACAGCTGATGGCGAGATGTACACTGATGCAGAGGGCATGCAGCCTCATCCCGCACCCCAAGCCATGACGGAAAAGGACATAAAATCCGCTATTGCGGAGTTTGCTCAGGCTGCTAAAAATGCCGTTACAGCTAATTTTGACGGTATTGAACTTCACAGCGCGAATGGATATCTGCTTGAACAATTCATCCGTCCAAACACGAACCAGCGTATGGATGCTTATGGTGGACCCATCGAAAACCGTGCTCGGTTTGTACTGCAAGTAACCGAGGCGGTGATCGATGCCATTGGCAAGGACAAGGTGGGCATCCGACTTTCACCATTCGGTGTGTTCAACGATATGCCGTTATACGGCAGCATGGAATCGGATTACAGCTATCTGGCAGAACAGCTCAACCTACGCAAATTGGCATATATACACCTTGTGGATCACTCCATTATGGGTATGCCGCCCGTGCCCGACGTCATGAAAAAGACTTTTCGTAAGCTTTTCAAAGGCACCTTGATTCTTTCTGGCGGTTACGATGCCGAGCGCTCGGAAAAGGATCTCACCGCGGGCAAGTGTGATCTCATTGCCGTGGGACGGCCTTTCCTTGCAAATCCCGACCTGGTGAATAGGTGGAAAACCGGCGCAGCCTTAAACGATCCCGATATGGAGACATTCTACACGCCTGGACCCAAAGGCTATACAGATTACCCGGTATTGGAAAAATAGAAACTTTTGGGAAAGTTGAAGATTAATGCAGGGTCTCCCCCTGTCACACCTTCTTGCTGACATTTCATTCCTGAACCGCGGGTGATATACCTGTATGATCATTGGAGGCTGGTTTGGCAAAAATGATGGCCATCATTGCTATAAAGGAGGTCCCCGCGAAAAAGATGAAGGCTGTCTGGTAGCTCTGGCTTGCGTCGAATATGACACCGGCAATCATGGGGCCAAACGCTGCTCCAGGCATTGAAAAAAAACCGATGGTGCCGGAAACTGTTGCAAAAGAGAGGATCCCGAAACACTCCCCAATGATCAACGACTGCAGCATGATGATGGACCCCATGGTCAGGCCGAAGGCAAAGGTACACAGATAAAGCAATACAACATGGTGATAAAAGGCAAGCAGCAGAACAGCCATACCCTGAATAAAAAAACAACCCATGGCCACGTATCTTTTTTCACAACGATCCACAAACGTTCCCAGCACCAGGCGCCCCGTGATGCTGGCGGCGGCAGTTATGCTGACCGCCATGGCAGCTTTTTGTAAACCCAGGTACTGACCTATAAAAGAGACCTGGTGAATTAGGTAGGCGATCTGCCCTCCCAAAGCGAGCATGAACGCCACCGCAATTGCCCAGAAGGCCATGGTTTTCATCGCCTGTCTGCGGGTCCACACCTGCATCTGGTCTGCAGCAGCCCGTGTTGGATTTTGCATGTCAATCGCCATGCCCGGATGGTCTCCGTCTGGATATTGACCCAGATCCGATGGCTTCTGCTTGATAAAAAAGACAGCCATGGGAATAATGACCATGCTATACAGGCATCCCAATACGGGCAGGGTAATACCCAGTCCTTTCTGGATGATGAGATAGCTGGCCAGAGGTACCAGAAGGACACCGCCCACACTGAGACCGGTATTGGCAATACTCATGGCCAGACCCCGTTTTCGAACAAACCAGTTGGTAATCAAGGTGTTGACTGGAACGAGTGACGTGCAGCAGAAACCGACTGACATTATCAGATAGGCAATAAAGAGCTGGGGGATGGAATTACACCAGTTCAGGGCGCTGATACTCAAACCAAAGACAACCGATCCACACACAAGAAACCATTTTGGACCGTAACGGTCCATCCAGCGTCCGATAAGGAGACCGACGATACCGTTAGAAAAGAAAAACAGAGTGATTGCCGAAGAAACAGTTCCCTTTGTCCAGCCATGAACGTTTCGCAATGGGTCCAGGATGACGCCGTGTCCGTAAAACCCGATTCCTGAAGACACAAACAATATGATCGCACCGGCAGCAACAATCCACCAGCCGTAAAAACTATCCGATGATCGAGAAGCTAATAGGTCAGGTTTGAATTTATGATCATTTCTTTTCATTCAGTACACAGTGCAATGTCTCGCCTCTGACAAGCCTCTCGAAACATTTGTTGCAGGATATACAATCGGCCCGGGCCCGGTTGCCGCTTTTCCATGCATTGATGATATGGGGCTCCTTTATCAATGGGCGGCACAGGGAAATGAAATCCGTCTCGCCTTTTTCGACGAGCATCTCCATGAGTTCAATGGATCTCAAGCCGCCCACCATCATCACGGGTATGTTCACCATGCGTTTTACCTTCTTGCTCCAATCCCGAAAATAGGCCTCTTTTTCAACCCGGTTTATCTTGGTACGAAATTCCGTCTCTTCATACCAGATGCCCCTCAAACCCTGACTAATTTCCAATGCATCAAATCCCCATTGGGAAAAGCGCTTGGCCGCCTCGCTGCCCTCGCGAAACGTGAGTCCCCCTGCAAATCCGTCTTGGCCCCCTGTTTTGATGAGCACCGGATAGGTGTCTCCTACCTGTTTCCTGATGTCAAGGTATATCTCCCGGTGTAATCGTAAACGGTTTTCAAAAGACCCGCCATATTCATCATCGCGGCGATTGGTGTAGGGAGAGAGAAACTGGCTGAGCAGGTACGCATGGGCACCATGGAGTTGGACAGCATCGAAACCGGCTGCATTTGCTCTTCCTGCAGCATCGCCGAATGCCCTGGTGATCACCCTGATGTCTTCCACGGTTGCCGCATGGTATTCTTTTTGAAAAAAAAGGTCGTCGGATACAATGGATGGTCCGATCGCCTGTTCTTTTTTTCCCTCAAGAAACCGAGCCGATTCTCTGCCTGCATGAAACAACTGGACAGCGATCTTTGCACCACGGTCGTGGACGGCCCGGGTCAGTCGTTTGAGACCAGGTATGAGCGCGTCGTGGGCAAGGCTGTTCTGAAAGGGTGAAATCTGGCCGGATGGATGAACATAAGCGATACCCGTTACAATGAGACCGACGCCACCGTCCGCAAGATCCGTAAAGAGTTTGATCTGCTTTTCGGTCACCCTGCCATTTCTGTCGCTGCATCCATCGTATGTTGCAGATCTGACAAAGCGGTTGCGCACTTCAAGATTCTTTATTTTTATGGGTTCAAAAAGAATACTCATATTTCATTTTTTTCTAAGGATAACATTGCCGGGATTCTTTTGAACTGGTTTTGATTTTTTTTTATTTTGATCTTTATCGTTGATTTCGATCAAGTGCTTGAGTTTCTCATCCAAATTTCTTCGGTCTAATCCATTTCGCCTTTCAGGATCAACATATGTGGAAAGGTTCTTTCGTCTTTCCATATCCCTGCGTCTATTTTTATAAGTTATTTTTACCGGCATGAAGACCTCTCTTGGTAATGATTAATTAAGCACAATGGATGCCTCCTTGCATCATCTTCATATTGGATTAAAAAGTCACCAGTCTTTGGTCAGCAAATTTGTAACCGCCACCAAAGTCAATGGAAGCATTCGGAAGCAAAAAGATTTTTTAAATCACAAACACCGGGAAAAGACGGCAGTCGTTGGAGACCCTTAATTCACCAAAGGCATCAGGGCCCATTTGATGGTCGGAGCGTCTGAATTCTCTATCTGGTCAAGGCACAGAATACCACCATTTTGGAGCTTGAATACGATGGGGCTTTGTTGCCCGGTGATGAGAAAGGATGTCAATCTTTCCAAAAAGGGCAGGTGCCCCACTACCATGGTGTTGGCTGAATAATCGACCTGGGATGCAAAAGCCGCAACATCATCCAGCGGCTTGATACCTGTTACCTCCTGAAACCCATGGGCCGGTTTAAGGATTTCATCCAGAAGCTCGGCTGTTTGCCTAGCCCGTTTTTTCCCGCTGTGCTGGATCCGCGCCACCGTCACCCCGTAGTGTAGAGCGACCCGGGCGATTTTTTCGACCGTCTCGAACCCAGAAGGTGAAAGCCCTTTTTCAGGATCGAGATCCTTGGTCAAGCTTTGGCCGTGTTGGACAATGTAGAAAGCCATGACGTCTCCTATCTGTTCTCCCAATGTTCCCCAAAGGTGGGTCCAAAACAACAAAACCCTGCCTCTCGATTCAGAAAGACGGGTTCGTATTCATAGCATATCGCTCTCCATGTTGATGGTATGGCTTGAAGCCGCCACGAAATCATCCAAATGTATCGCACAGACCTAACGATTAAGCAAGCGATTCCAGCATGTATCAAAGGGCCATCATTCCAATAATAAACAACGATATCAAGCAAATGGGCATGTCTGCTTGACATTGTGGCCTGTCTTTGACATTCTTGGTGGCATCTTTCATTTATTCTAAAGTATTGAAGAACTTCGCAGGGACCATAGGGAATGCTGTCTGACTTAGAAGGGTCCGCTAATCCCGCAGCATGCGAAGAAGCACTACCGAACGACAGAACTTACAGGGGATGCGCTCGCTATATCGGTTCATTAGACGATTTACCTCCATAACCCACCAGAGGGTGTCTAAGATTTTTCGGGAGATAAACATGACAACCAAAGATCTCATTGGTTTTAAGGGAAACCACATACGGCTCACACTGGACAAGCCTGGACTTAACCTGGCATCGGCCACGGATTTTGCAAAGCAGAAGGCAAATGAGCTGACTGAGGATCCCATGCTGCTGGCATGGTCCTGCGGCATCACAGGTGAATTCTACCCAACTGCTGATTGTGGAAGCGCAAGCAAGCCCCCCTGGCTTGTTTTTGCCGAGTCAAGGGGTGCCGACATTGCTGTTAACATCAATGATGGGGATTACATATTTTTGTATCTTTCTTTTTGATGACAACGGACTGAAGAAAGGGTCATCTGACAAGATGGCATTGCCGGCCCGATTGATGAAAAAGCCCATAAAAGCTTCCTAAAAAATTTTCATCATTGCCGGACGTTGCTTCTTTCTCCTGTGTACACACGTTCTTGTTAATAGCATAAAAAATGGAGCCAACCATGCGCAGACGGCTCCTTGCGACGGATTTTTCAAAGGCCGAATATCGATGCCCCAGAACATGCCAATAACAATACTTATACAGGAAGCATCTGAAAATTAGTTTAGTACTGGGTTGCGTTTGAAGGGAACAGCGAACGCATTCCCCATTGTGATGCATAACACTGCCTTCAGGCAGAACATTCCCTGCGGATTATATGAAACGGGCTGCTTCAATATTTTTTGTCATGATTAAAAAGAATGAACCAGTAAAAGATGGTAGGAACCCTTGTTGGGTCTTGATGATGTTTGGCCTCAGAGCCATCATTGTTGGTATACTGCTTGTTTCTGTTGCTGTGCCGGGGCAGGCCAAAGATTCATCTCCCGGGATGACCCCTCCTCCCGGCCTCAGAGCCTCCGGACCGCCGGAGACATTCAACCCGGATACCCTCTGGGAAAAAATTAATGGTCAGGCGGAATTTTATCTTTCAGCAGGCTTTGTTTCGCTCACGAGCCAGTTATATGAATGGGTTGAAGATCTTGATTCCATGATAGAGGTCAATGCCTATCACATGGGCGGCATGCTTAATGCGTTTTCTGTTTTCAGTATGCAGCGACGTGATAATGCACAGACTATCGATGTTGCACGGTTTGCATACCAATCGGAAAACACAGTATATCTGGTGCATGGCCCTTTTTACTTGGAAATACTATGGATTCTACCATTGGACGGTGAAATATCCGTGCTGAAATTACTGGCTGAACAATTTGTTCGGGAAACACCCATCAAAGGGGAAGACCTTCCTCAACTGGCACTCTTTCCATTGAAAAACCTCATTAAGGGAAGTGCCTCATTAATTACCAACGATGCCTTCGGTTTTGAGCCCCTTGATGATGTATTCACAGCCGAATATAGGGTAGACAAAAATCGGGCAACAGCCTACATCTCAAAGCGGAAAACAGTCCAAGAGGCCCGGTTTCTGGTAACGGGGCTTCACGCATACTTTAAGAACTTCGGCGGCAGAAGTATCCAAGCGAACATTGCAATCCAGGATGTCCGGATGGTAGAGATCATGGGTACATTTGAGCTCATGTTTTCCATAGGGGAATATTTTGCCGGTGTGCACGAGGCGCCTACCCAGAAGCAGGCCGAAGAAATCGCTGAAATGCTGGCCGCATCACTGCACGAGAAAGGTGTAAAAAGATAAATAATCCACATGTCTGATAAGAATACAACTGTTGACGACATTGCCGATATTTTTTCCAGAGAACAGATCGATACATTCAGTGCCATCATGAATGTTCCGGATTTTATACTTCCCTGGTTATCGCGTTTTTTTGAACCAAGAGAGATAGCATTTATCCTGGAATTGAGTCAGCAGCACTCGGCAGATACGGGTGGCCAGTATTTTTCAGAACGGATTCAAAAAAATGAATCCAACCGGCCAGATAATTTTCTGATCCGTTGCTATCGACGCGGCGTGATAAGCCTGGACGATGACGGCAACTATATACCCGCTGATTTTCATGTAAGATATGAATTATGGGCACTCTTTGAAAGCTGGCAGGATCTGCCCGGGGAAATAAAAGACCGGCTCAATCAATGGGAGCTTGCGTCTTTTGTGGATCGCAAAAAGCCCCATATCGACGCTTTTAAAAAAAGCGGGCACCGGGATAAACATCTTATCTGGCCCGAATACGTGCTGTTGGACGAGGCCCTGGCCCTAATCCAAAAGGTTCCCCATGTTTATTTGTGGCCCTGTAACTGCCGGGCCATGATGCAGCGCTGTAAGAAACCGGATTTTGTATGTCTGCGTTTTAGCAACAATAGGAATCTGGGTTGGGAGATTTCAAAAGAAAGAGCCCGGAACATTCTACTGGAGGCCCATAAAAAGGGCTTGATGCAAAGTGCCGAAGTGGGAATAGCACCAGACGGCTCCCTGGGCGGAGCCATTTGTAACTGCTGTTCGGATTGTTGCTACCCGGTGCAGCTGGCTGATTACCTGAATGAAACCATGCTATACCCTTTGAGTCGTTATGTGGCTCAGTGGCGCGCTGACAAATGCAGCGTCTGTGAACGGTGTGCTGGGCGATGTCCGTTTAAGGCCTTTACCCTTTCCAAACAAATATCCGAATCCGGCAAGCCTGCTGAAAAACAGATTCGTTTCAATGCTGATTTGTGCCGTGGGTGCGGTCTATGTAGTACAACCTGCCCGGATGAAGCCATTTCAATGAAACCCCTTGATCCTTCGCCATTATCTCTTGTTCAAGATATCTGAGAGGAAAAGGGACCACGTCTACATTTGATATTTACGCCTCAACCGCTATTCAAAAAAAATTAACTGGTCCACTACAGCGAGCGCAGTCCTCTTGGGTTTGACCGTACGGCAGTGCTTCGCATGACGCGAGGTTCTTCAATATTTGTTTTTCTCATAAGCGGTTATGGGGGTCCTTTTCAGGCAGGTATCTTCTCAATAACACGGATGTTTTTCCATTTACCCTGACGATATCGAAGAAAGGATATGGTACACAAAGACAGCACGTACAGGGTCAGGAGAATCCAGCAATCGTAGATTTCCCATTCCAGAAATCTGACACCGATGGTGATGGGCAGAATCATGACCCCCAAGGTGGTCATCCCGATACTCCACATGATAAAGCGGGTATCGCCGGCGCCTTTTAATACACCGATAAAGGAAAAATATAGGGCATCAAAAGAGATGAAGAGGGCCATAATCCGTATGATGATTACACCCTGATCCAGTATCTGCTCGTAAAAGGGTCCTGTGCTTTCGGCCGTGGCAAAAAGCTTAATCAACCATTGGGGGGCCAGAAAGAACAATAGATCGATGAGGAGTATATAGGACAACAGGATGCCGATGGTCTGCCTGGTGTATCGAATCGCCCCCGAAACATCATTGCGCCCCAGGGCCTGACCCACTAGTGTGGATAAACCTATGGAGAATCCATAGGCCGGCATGAAGGCAATGGACTCCATGGAAAAAGCAATGTTGCTGGCTGCGAGCTCCACCTTGCCAAGCCTGCCCACCATGAAGATAAAAAAGGTAAAGGCAAACACGTCCATGGTAAACTGCAGGGCCGCCGGAACACCTGTCCTCAAGATTCGCAGGGTCAGTCCTGCATCAAAGGCCCAATTGGAAAAAACAGCGTAGACTCGATTGTTTTTAGGGTTGAAGATTAACGCACAATAGAGTGCTGTGATGAGTGTCCAGGAACAGACCGTGGCGATGCCAGCCCCCTGGATACCCATCTCCGGAAATATCCACATCCCGTTGATCAAGGCAAAATCCAAAGGAATATTGAAAGCCATACCGATGATGCTGATCACCATCACAGGTCGTGTTTTTCCTCTGCCCGAAAAGAAACAGGCCAGACCGGTGCTCAACACGTTCATACCGGCACCCATGCAGAGGATCCTGAAGTAGACACTCTCTAAACGTTGAACCTCCGGTGGGTGACCGACTATGCGAAAAAGCGGGTCTGCCACAAATGACAAGGCAATCAGGATGACGGTTGCCAACAAAGAAAAGTAAATTCCCTGCCATACGCAGGCGCCGATACGGGACAGGGATCGAGCGCCCGTGTACTGAGCGATAAATACGTTGAGATAACTGGTGACCCCCGTAAAAAAAGTTAAAAAAAGATATGCCGTAATTCCACCCGGCAGGGCTGCCGCAATGGCTTCGATGGAATAATTGGCCAGGAAAACCCGGTCTGTAAATTCCATGACAGTGGTGGCCGCCATGGAGAGAACCAGGGGCAGACTGACGGAAAATACTGTCCTGTAGCTGTTGGTGTTATCACTCACGAGGATTGGCCGGGGTGCCTGGTTGTGTATGCCACTGCATGTCGGATGCCCCGAAAGGCTCTTTCGACATTGGAAAACACGGGAATGCCGCGGGACTGATATGCTTTGCGCATGATACGGGATGTTTTTTCAACCGCCACATCTGCAATGGTCATGGCCCGGTTTTCAAAAACGGTTATGATTTCCTTGTTGGATTTCTTTTTCAGCCGTTCGAGTACCGGTAACATACTCTCCAGATACGCCCCGGGCGGTCCTGTTGGTACTCCGACCATTTGCATAAAGGATCGTACTTCCACTTCAAGAGGTCGTATGAGGAATACCATGATCAGGATATCGATGGGTTCCGAATCCAGGATAATTTCCAGAGAATTTTCAATGACATCTGCCGGAACCACGGGGGATCCTGTATCGAGAGGATTTTGCATGCTGTTGCCGGGTGTGGGATAATATTGCCGAAGCCGTCTTTGCGTTTCTTTGCTGAAGTGATCCAGTCGCAACCCAGCGCGATGAGACAAATCGCAACTGAATACACCGATGGCGCCGCCGCCACCCACCAGGGCTATTCGGGGTCCCGGCTTTTTGAGGTATTTCAGTGCCACCAAGGCATCCATGAGTTCATCCAGACCCTGGACAGGGATAGCATGACCTTGCCTGAGAACACCCTCCCATATGCTGGCATCACCTGCCAGGGAGGCGGTATGGCTCTGGGCAGCACGGTTTCCCGGTGGCGTCATGCCTGCCTTCCAGATCACCATAGGCTTTTGGCGGGTTACCCGCGCGACCGTCTCTAAAAATTTATGTCCATCCGTGATACCTTCCAAGTAAGCGGCTATTACATCTGTTTCAGGATCGGTGGATAGATAGTCGAGAAGTGTGATGGCGTCCAGGTCGCAACCATTGCCAAAGGACACAATCTTGCTGAGATGGATACCGGCAAAACGGGCTTCATATCCAAAATCAGTGGCCACACCACCACTCTGGGAGAGCATGGCAACAGATCCGGGTTCCTTGGAGAAATCAGCACCCGGCAGCAGCGTGATACCACCCCTGGGTGCATGAATACCAAAGCAGTTGGGCCCAATCACCCGAATGCCCTCGCGGGCAATGGCGGCCACTTCTTCCTGCAGAGCAAGACCTTCGGATGAACCGGTCTCGGCAAAGCCGGACGAATGGATTTGAGCACCGGTGACACCCTGGCGTAAACAGGCCCTCAGGATTTCGGAAACAAATCTGGCTGGAACCGATATGGAAGCCAGGTCAACCGGGCCATCCACATCTTCGATGCGTTTGTATATGGTGTGCCCGTTCAGTTTGCCACCCTTGGTTGAGATAGGGTAGAGCTTCCCCGGGTATCCATATCGCATCAGACTCAAGGCGATGAGATTGCCGAAGGCGCCGGGTCTGTTGATACCCCCGAACACCGCGATCCCCCTGGGTGCGAATATTTTGTCCAATGGATTGTTTTTCTTTTTGGTCATTTGTTTTTGGCTGCCTTTCCATCTATGAGTTTAAAAGCAGTAAAAGCCGGGTGTCAAATTCCTGTTTCGTGATGGTATGTCATTGATTATATATAAAGCAGAGGCGATATTAACGGGAACCTGGACAAATTGCAATTCCATACTTGAAATGCATCCAACCAGTTATTATGCTATCATTTTGTCCTTATGAGAAAAGGCATGACAAGGAACGGACATCATGATCAAGGCCCAGCGAATCGGCCCCCTGTTTACAGATCTCTACGAACTAACCATGGCGGCCTCATATTTTGATAGACACATAGAGGGAAATGCAACTTTTTCCCTTTTTGCACGGGAGTCTGCTGCGCGGAATTTTTTTGTGTCGGCAGGGCTTGAGACCGTTCTGGCCGAGCTTGCTTGCTTCGCGTTTGCTGACCAGGAGATTGCCTATTTAAAGGATACAGGACTTTTTGCGGATGATTTTCTGTCTTTTCTGAAAACCTTGCGGTTTAAGGGAAGCATTTTTGCCATGCCCGAAGGATCGATCTTTTTTCCGGACGAGCCTGTGCTCGAGGTGACAGCCCCCATTATCCAGGCCCAGATCATTGAAACCTTTCTGCTCAATGCTATCGGCTCACAGAGTCTGTTTGCATCCAAGGGGGCGCGCTGCTTCCATACGGCTGACGGGCGGCCCCTGGTCGACTTTTCCCTGCGCAGGGCACAGGGGCAGGATGCCGGACTGAATGTCGCAAGAAGTACCTATATTTCAGGTTTTGCCGGGACCAGCAACCTGTTGGCCGGGCAACGCTATAATATCCCGGTGTCCGGTACCATGGCGCATTCCTATATATCGACGTTTGAACACGAGATCGATGCCTTTCGTGCCTATGCGGCCATATACCCGGACCATTCTGTTTTTCTCATCGATACATACGACACCATCGAGGGTGCCAGACAGGCGGTGCAGGTGGGTCTGGAAATGAAAAAACAGGGACACGCGTTAAAGGGTGTTCGTCTTGACAGTGGTGACATGATCGACCTGACCTGCAGGGTACGTGATATTCTTGACAAGGCTGGACTTTTTGAGGTCAAGATATATGCAAGTAGCGGGTTTGACGAGTTCAAAATCCACGAGTTGCTGACAAATGGTGCCCGTATCGACGCCTTTGGGGTTGGGACAAAGGTGGGTTCTAGCGCGGATGCACCCTATCTGGATGTGGTTTACAAGCTGGTAAAATTCAATGGCAGGCTTGTGAGAAAATTGAGCCCGGGAAAAAAAACACTGGCCGGCGAAAAACAGGTGTTTCGAAAAATCGATGCTGGTGGATTTTATGCAGGAGATATTATTGGTTTGCGAGATGAAGCCATTGATGGTGCCACACCGCTCTTGTCATATGTCATGCGTCAGGGAGAACGGGTAAGCCTACCTCCGGCCTTAGAGGATATTCGAACCGATTTTAAGTCGAATTTCAGCGCCCTGCCGGACAAATATAAATCGATCCACCAGAGACACCCATACCCCGTGGAGCTGAGTGAGGGTCTTGTTGCGGCCCAAAAGGAAATATAATCAGATCCCAGCGGATATTCAGATCCCTATAAGGAGGCACCATGACAGTCAATGAATTACCCGTCCCGCTTTTTTTTAATACTGCTCGCGTGGGGAAGGTCTGGCGGGTGCCTTATCAGGAGAGGGCCGAGGAAGCAGCTATATGGCGGGAGCAGCATGGCATTAGACCCGCTACCCGGGATGCTGCCAGAGTGTGCCTGATGCTCATCGATATCCAAAACACCTTCTGCATTCCTGACTTTGAACTCTATGTGGGGGGCGCAACCGGAAAAGGGGCCGTGGATGACAACCGGCGGCTGGGAGCCTTTATATATCGAAATCTGCCATCCATTACCCAGATCTGTCCCACCATGGATACCCACCAGGTAATACAGATTTTTCACAGTATTTTTCTCATCAATGAAGCTGGAGAGCATCCGGATCCCTATACCCTGGTCTCACTGGATGATATTGGAAAGGGTATCTGGCGGTTTAACAATGAGCTGGCAGGGGAGCTATGTTTTGATGAAGGCTTTGGCCAGGCCCACCTCATGCATTATGCACAACAGTTGAAAGAGGGGGGTAAATACGATCTCACCATCTGGCCCTACCATGCTATGCTGGGGGGTATCGGGCATGCCTTGGTGTCTGCAATTGAAGAAGCTCTCTTTTTTCATGCGGTGTGCCGGTTCAGTCAACCCGATATTCGGATCAAAGGGGCCCATTCACTGACGGAGAACTACTCTGCACTGCGTCCTGAAATCACCGAGGGATTGGACAACAGGACACTTGGCAGTATCAACCAGCAGCTCATGGACAGACTTCTGGCATTTGATGCGGTCATTATTGCCGGACAGGCCAAAAGCCATTGTGTAGCCTGGAGTGTTGCAGACCTGTTGTCCGAAATCGAAAAAAAAGACCCAGCCCTAGCTTCCAGGGTATACCTGCTGGAAGACTGTACCTCCCCGGTGGTAATTCCGGATGTGATCGATTATACCGAACCGGCCAATAAGGCATTTGAGCGATTCGAAAAAGCGGGGATGCATATTGTCAGGTCTAGGGACCCCATCTCAACCTGGCCGGGTTTCCCGTCCTGATCAGATCTGCCGCGGTGTTATTCAACTTCGCAGTAGCATAACTACGGCTTCAGGTTGAAATGCCTTGCGGCAGAACTGATCAGGGCGGGAAACTAATTGATTTACAATGGAATCCCTATTTTTTCGAAGACTCCTAATGTAATGTGTTTTATGAAAATAGACGTGGCTTCAGAAGCTTCAATCGCGTTCAAGATCAAGGCGAACCGATGTGTTTAACCGCAGGAATACATGTGGTATTTCGAGGATTGAACACATTGGTTCAACACAGAGATTGGGCGTGAGGGAAGCTTCTGAAGCCACGTCCGGCTTAGATGCCCAGGTAGGCCTTCTTCACATCTTCATTGGCAAGCAAGTTCTGGCTGGTGTCGGACAGGGTGATACGTCCGTTTTCCATGACATATCCCCTGTGAGCGACCTGTAGAGCAAGATTGGCATTCTGCTCAACAAGAAAGATCGTGGTTTTATTTTCCTGATTGATCTTGCGAATGATTTTAAAAATCTGTTTTACGATCAACGGCGCCAGCCCTAAAGAAGGTTCATCCAAAAGAAGGAGTCTGGGTCTTGCCATAAGAGCCCTTGCAACCGCCAGCATCTGCTGCTCACCGCCGCTGAGGGTTCCTCCCGACTGGTGACGGCGCTCAGCCAGGATGGGGAAAAGATCAAAGATATATTCCAGGTCTTTTTGGATTTCATCGGTATCGTTTCGTAAAAAAGCGCCCATATCAAGATTTTCCATCACGGTAAGATAGGGAAAAATCCGGCGCCCTTCAGGTACCTGGCTGATGCCAAGGGCCACAATCTGGTTGGGAGACAGTTCCTGAAGCGGTTCTCCCATAAAGAGGATGTCACCGAATTTGGGGGGCACGATACCGGAGATGGACATGAGGGTCGTGGTTTTTCCGGCACCATTTGCACCGATCAGGGTAATAATCTCACCTTCTGAGATTTCCAGACTAATCCCTTTTATGGCCTGAATATTACCATAATAGGTCTGAATGTTCTTAACCTCAAGCATCCAATTCTTCTCCCAGATAAGCTTTGATTACGGCTGGATTGGCCTTGATTTCCATGGGGGGGCCTTCGGCAATTTTTTTTCCGTAGTCCACCACATAGATGCGATCAGAGAGGCTCATCACCAGTTTCATATCATGCTCGATAAGCAGGATGGAAATTTTTTCCTGATTGCGTATGCGAACAATCAGGTCATCGAGCTCTTTGGTTTCCCTGGCATTCATTCCTGCGGCGGGTTCATCGAGAAGCAGAATAGATGGTTCCGTTGCCATGGCGCGGGCAATTTCCAAGCGTCGCTGTGCGCCGTAGGGAAGGTTTTTAGCGTACTCATTGACAAATTGTTCCAGGCCGATTTTTTCAAGCACCCCGTAGCTGTCTTCGACAACTTTCTTTTCTTCTCTGACAGTGGCAGGATTTCTGAAAATAGCGCCGGGAATGCCGGCGGACATACGACAGTGGCGGCCGATCATGACATTTTCCAGAACCGTCATGTTTTGAAATAGACGAATATTCTGAAACGTACGGGCCATACCTTGTTGCGTAACATGGTTGGGTTTTAGACCCTTGATAAATATCTTTTTCCCGCCGGGTGGAATGATGGCGACATCCCCTTTTGTGGGTGGATAGATACCGGTGATGCAGTTAAAAAACGTTGTCTTTCCGGCGCCATTGGGACCAATTAGCGCAACGATTTCGCCTTGCCCCACAGTCAGGCTGATGTCGTCCAGGGCTCTGAGACCGCCGAAATCTTTGGTAAGGTTTGTTACTTCGAGAATCGGTTTCATATACTTAAACAGTCGGTTGCTTGTCCTTTAAGCCTTTGAACTTGTATGTTTTTCGAACATCCGTAATAATTCCACCGGGACGAAAGACCATCATGGTGACCAGCGTGGCCCCAAAAATCAGCATCCGGTATTCGGAAAATGCCCGCAGATATTCCGGAAGAAGAATCAGAACCAGGGCGCCGAAAATAACACCCAGCACAGACCCCATACCACCCAGGACCACGATACATAAAATAATGATGGATTCCCAGATGGTGAAACTGGCAGGGTTGATGAAGGTGGTTTTTGCCGCAAAGACCACGCCGCCGATGCCGGCCCAGGTTGCACCCAGGGCAAATGCGCTCAGCTTGGTCCGGGTTTTGTCAATACCCATGGCCTGGCAAGCCACTTCATCCTCCCTGAGAGCTATCCAGGCTCTCCCCAGGCGAGAGTCTTGGAGACGTTTGACCACAAAGATAGTAAAAATAGCCATGCCGATCATCAGGAAATAAACATAGGTGATGGATTGAGACAAGGAGAGGTCCATACCGAAAAAGCCCGGACGGGGGATATTGGCAATACCGCTCGGCCCAAACGAAAAGGCATTCCAGTTTTCCAGAATCAGACGGATGATCTCACCAAAACCCAGGGTGACAATGGCCAGGTAGTCTCCCCGAAGACGCAGAACCGGAAAGCCCAGTATGACACCAAAAAGAAAGGCGAATGTGGCCCCGATTGGCAGAGCTGCCCAGAACCCCAGTCCGAAATGATGATTGAGCAGGGCATAGCTGTAAGCACCCACAGCATAAAAGGCCACATATCCCAGATCCAGCAGACCGGCGAGACCCACAACGATGTTCAGCCCCAACCCGACAACCACATAAATAAGCGCTGTGGTCATGATGTTGGTTTGATACATGGAGAAGATAAAAGGAAAGGCGATGATAAAAATACCAAGTCCGATGGCGGCAGGAATACTGAATTGCCTGTTCTTGATGAGTCTCTGTGCCAGGGGCAGGGTTCCGGCCTCCTCGGCTTTTTTTTCACCGGCTTCTTTTTTTTTGTGGAGGTATCGCCATAGAAATGACAGAAAAAACGCGCCAATACCCACCATAAACATGCGTTCCCAGCGCCATTCAATGGTTTTGTAGATGGTGTTGACACGGATTACCATGATGGGAAAAGTCAGGAACATCAGCCACAATGCCACCAGGAACGATTTTTTTATTTCACTGAAACGAAACATAATTTTTTTAGCGGTTTTAAGTTTTAGGTTTTAAGTTTTAGGATTGGTTTTCAGCGTGTATGTCTATCGGATCTTCATACGTAACACTAAAAACCTAACGCCTAAAACGTAATGAATTCAATTTTTTGAATTCATTATACCTTATCTGTATCTGTTCTGCCCAAAATACCCGAGGGTCTGAAGATCAGTGTAAACACCAGAAAGAGAAAGGCGAAGACATCTTCATAATCACTGGAGATATATCCTGTGAAAAAACTTTCCGACATTCCCAGCACCAGGCTTCCCAGCACAGCCCCCGGCATGCTGCCGATACCACCCAGTACGGCTGCCACAAAGGCCTTGATGCCGGCGATAAATCCTATGTAGTAATTGATCTGTCCCGTGTGGGAGGCGATCAAAACACCTCCTAATGCGGCGGTGGCGGAACCGACAATAAATGTCATGGAAATGACCTTGTTGACATCGACCCCCACCAGCATGGCCATGTCCCGGTCCTGGGCGGTGGCCCGCATCGCTTTCCCGATTTTGGTGAACTTTATCAGACCGGTTAAAAGAACCATGACGATGGCGGTGGTGGCATAGATCACGATTTCGGAGGAACGTACAATATGTTCAATCGGTTCCAGGAATTTAAAATCCGGAATCAGGTTGGGAAACGGCAGAAAGTTGGATGTCTGGGCCAGCAATACGTAATACTGAAGAAACATGGACATACCGATGGCGCTGATGAGTGCCGAAAGCCTGGGTGCCTGGCGCAACGGTTTATAGGCAATTTTTTCGATGGTAAAGCCGTAGGCGGCTGAGTAGACAACCGCCACGATGGAAGCGATAACCAGAATGGCGACCTGGTTCCACCCCAGCATGGTTAGAATCCCGGCCACGATAAGGGCGGTAAAGGCACCCAGCATGTAAATTTCACCATGGGCAAAATTGATAAGCTGGATAATCCCGTACACCATGGTATACCCAAGTGCAATCAGGGCATAAATACTTCCCCGCGTGAGGCCTCCCAGAAAAAGCTCTATAAAATAGTCCATCTGCTAATTCTAAACCCAGTAACGTCTCGAATAAAAAAGTCAGGGGTCCGGCCCTCATGGCCGGACCCCTGAGATGTTGGTATCAGGTTGGGCTATTTTACTTCGTAGTAAGCGCCATTCTTCACACGATACATGGAAAAACCAACACCGGTGGCATCGCCTTTTTCATCAAAGCGGATGCTTCCCAGGGGTGTGTCGACATACTCTTTTTTCAATGCCATGGAAATGGCATCGTAATCCGTGGAGCCTGATTTTTCGATGGCGTTCAAAAGTGCCAGGGAGGCGGCATAGGCATTCAGAAAAAATGCGCCTGGATCTTCACCGTAAGCTGCCTTGTGGGCATCATTGGCTATGGAGGTCATTTCATTTTGTGATACATCTTTAGGACCGGTGGCATAAACACCTTCCGCATAAACACCGGCCACCTTGATAAAGGTATCATCCTTTACACCGTCATCGGAGATGAAAAGGGTTTTCATTTTCTTCTTGCGCATTTCCATGACAATCTTGGATGCTTCCGGGTGATAGCCGCCAAAAATTACGGCTTCCGCACCGGACCGCTTGATTTTCTGGACCACAGCGGCGTAGCTGACAGCACCCGGTGTAACGCCTTCGTATAAGACGACCTCAGCATCCTCACTCTCTTCCAAAAACTTTTTGGCAAATTCCGCCAAGCCTTTACCGTAATCTCCCTTGTCGTGAAGAACGGCAATTTTTTTGACCTTCAGAATATTCAAAGCAAAATCAACTTCCAGCTGTGCCTGGGCATCGTCTGATGCGATGGTCCGGTAAAAGTTCGGGTAGTCACCACTTTGTGTTAACCCGGGATTGGTTGCCGATGGAGACATGACAACGATTTTGGAGTCTTTATAAATACCGAGAGCTGCCTTGGTGGCACCACTGCATATATGACCTAAGACGACGTTGACGCTTTCTCCAACCAGCTTGGTGGCGGTATTTGTCGCAACCTCGGGTTTACAGACATCATCTTCGACCACGAGCTCAACCGGTTTTCCCAAAACACCGCCCTTGGCATTGATTTCCTTGACAACGAGTTCAGCGGCTTTGATCGTCGGGATGCCGTAAGAGGCTAGATCACCGCTGTGGGGTCCTGCGACACCCAGTTTGATTGTGTCTGCCGCAAGTGACAAACCTGACAAGGTCAGGCAGATAAACGTGGTTGTAAATGCGAGTGCAAGTATTTTTCGAACATGGTTTTTCATCATTGCATTTCCTCCTTATATGTTAATGAAATAGAATATCCTTATAAAGTTAGAATTTATAATCCCAAGTAGGGGTTGAGTCAAGCTAAAAGACGTATAAGCTGCCTGACTCAACCATGTTTCAGGGGAAATTTCAAGAATATGATAAAAAATATTGCTGTTTGGTGTGCTACCCGGTAAGAAAACATCATTGTATGGGATATCTCTCGATCTAAAATCATTGTCCGGAGTCTTGAACACCTTGAAAAAGATAGGATTAATTGTCAAAGAAGATATCGAAGCCATTAACCAGGCCGATAAATTTGAAGCTTGGCTGGTTGCCAAAGGGGTTTCCATTGTTCGCAGGGGTATTGAATGGTCGGATCGCGCCAACTCCGAAAGCGGTCTTGCCTGTGCTTCATCGGATCTGTATTGTGTCTTTGCCCTGGGGGGTGATGGAACTTTTTTGAGTGCCGTCCGCTGGATCGGTGACCAGAAAATTCCCATCTTGGGGGTGAAGTTTGGTGAGCTTGGGTTTCTTGCGGAGACAGATGAAAACAGCCTTCTGCGTGTGGGGGAGGCTGTTTTGAAAGGTGCCTTTAAAACAAGACCGCGGATGCGGCTGCAGGCCAAGATAAACCGTCATGGCAAGGAAATATCCAAAGAAACCGTGCTCAATGATGTTGTGATCAATCGCGGCGCATCGGCACACCTGGCGCACATTCAAACCTATATCAACGAGCATTTTTTGACAGAATACCGGGCGGACGGACTTATTGTGTCAACGCCCACAGGATCCACGGCATATTCACTGGCTGCCGGCGGCCCGATTGTACATCCCGGGGTCAACAGCATTCTGCTAGCCCCTATCTGCCCATTTACATTGACAAACCGACCACTGCTTGTTCCC
>JAHEIB010000149.1 GCA_024639645.1 Deltaproteobacteria bacterium | reverse complement strand
TCGTCTTTCATGGTCATCCATAAGATCAAGAATTTCTCTATACTCTTTTTTCAAGGATGAACCAGGGCGCCACAGGGGAGTTTCCTCCAACAAGGTCGTCATACCTTGTACCTCATCTTTGCAGGCGGCGATTTTCCCCAACAGCTTGATTTTTTCAGGGGGGAGTATTTGATTCATGGGAAATAGCCTTTTTCCACCAAATTCTGTTCATTCGATATGATTATTTCAGTCGTTATAAGCGCTAAAGTTAGTCAGAAGGCGGTTGAGATCGTTTATGTTCCGGTCTGAATCTGAATAAATCTGTTCAGCCTTTTCTAGGGTTTCACCACTGATGGTGTCCTGGAAAATAGTCTGGATCACTTCGAGCTTGTGGTTGAGCCACGTCTTTGCAATGGGCCCGATCAGCGATTCCAGCTGTGCCCGGTCCGCTGTTCGAAGACCCGAAGTGGCTGGTAGAGCCACCAGCGCATACAGGTCTTTCAAGCCGAACAAACCAGAGAGTTTTACTTTGATACCTGCAGCTCCGACAGGATCGCCGGTTGACAAAATATAAGTAACTGCCACCGTTGCCGGCAGCACGTTCAGAAATGCAGAAAAAGTCTGCCCAATTTTTGACAATAGATTCATACGCTTTCGAAATGTTTCCACCAGTAATTCAAGATCTCGGTCAATCTGCCCGGAAGTATCCAGAAGTTTTTCCGTGCTGGACAGGATCGATGTAATGGCCGGCCGCCATTCCTCTGCGCCTAACGATCGCCCTGCATCAAAAATGGCCGGATGGGCTCTGATGATAAAATCAAAACCGCCATTGGCCGAAATCCGCATCTGGTGGGGATTCTCCTTTGAAAATAGACTGGATTGCGTCTCAATTTCCTGATAGGCTTCGCGCATTTCCCTTGCCACGGGATCGGTATTCACCAGCGATACCGAAATTTCGGAATCAATGAATTTTCTCCACAAATCATTGGCGGCCGTTAAGAGGTCGTCCAGTGTCTCATCTGAATATCGAACCTGGTTATTTTCTTTTGAGTCCGGCGACCTAGTTTCTCTGCCTCTGATCCATTTAACAGTATTGACGGCAGCCCTGATGGGCAAATCAATGATCTTGCCTGCTTTGCGCATCCACCTGATATGAGAGGGGTCCGTCCGGTGCCAGATTTCCATGAATCGTTTGAGTACAATATCCATGGGAAAACGTTTCAGGGCCTGGTGTACACAATGGCTTTGCCAGGTCTGCAGGGCATTTCGGTAAAGCCCCAGCTCTAGTAGCGAAACCCCAGCCCTGCTTGAAATATCACCGGCCTGCTCCAGGACATCCATAAGGATGGAAGACATCAAGTCGAGGCGAATCTCTTCCCTGTCCAGGCTTGCCAAGGCATCCATCAGGGAAACACCACCACTTCCAAGCGGCAGCAAGTCCATGAATATCTCATCGGTCGCAACCCGGTTATCCTCATCTGCCCGGTAGATACCCAATACGTGATTGGCAGCCTCGCTGCCATACAGATTTTCGGCAACTGTCCCTGCATGGTCAATAATCTCCTCGTCGGGATAACTGGCATATACGCGATAGACCAGAAAACATTTGCGGATACCGATGCCGGTAAGAATCTCTGAAATAAAATCGGTGTTGTCCCGGTTGTTATAATTGGCATTGGTAAAAATATATACCAGTACATCCGACACCTCAAGCGCCTGCCTAGCAACTTCGCGGTTGAGATAGCTACCTTTTAGCCCGGTGTCAAAATCAGGTGTGTCCAGAAGAATAAGATTGGAAGGTGTCTTAAGATTGAGTACATATCGGGCATTTCCCTGCTGGACAAGATCGTTTTTATTCAGCAAGGGCTCGGGTCGAAACCCGAAGGTATTGAAAAGGTCTTCAAAACGGCTGCCATCTGAAAAACCATCAGCGTTTCCGGATATAAGAATCCGGCGGTTAATGCCGGCAGTACCACCGGTTGGAGATATATGGTCTTGAATGAGTGCATTGAATAAAGAGGACTTGCCAGATGAGCCCCCGCCACAGATGGAAGCCACCAGGGGGAAATCAGGCGCCAGTTTCGGTAGCAGTTTTTTGTCGATGAGCGTTTGCCAGGTTGTGATATCCACATCGTTGTCCAACCTGAGTTCTCCCACCAGTTGCGGTACAATTTCCCTGAGGCTTTTGATTTCTTGCTCTATCGATAGTTGCGATGGAGATATCACAATTCAACTTTCTGTTATTTTCGTTATTCCGTAATGAAAGAAACATTCAACACCAAATAATAAATGCTGTCAATTGTTGGGATAATTTTGGTTCCAGCGGGTTTGATGTTCAATGTTCTTATTTAAATGCATTTCCATCCTATTTACTGTTTATACCCTCACCGCCAAACTAAGAAATCTGCCCTTCTCTTCGAACATCAGGCCCTTGCCAATCATCATTTTCAGAAACAACATGAGTTTGTCTCCAGGAAGCTCAGGAAATCGCAACTTAATGCTCCTGATGGATCGGATGTCACTGCAGTAGAGATAGATCTCTCGGGATGTACCGGTCAGACGATGCTGCAAAGGGTCTGTGTTGCGCCGGCGCTGGCGGATGATCAGAAAACGTCCCCCATCCTGATAGCTGAGAATCGGCCCGGCTGACGGCTGACGTTGTAGGTCCGCATAAAATCTGTTCCACGTATGAATTTTCTTTTCAACAGGCTTCCACAGTTTTCTCTGACGCAGCTGGTCGCCGCGATAGGCCTGAATTGAAAACTGTACATTTTTCGTGACATGCTCCGGAAAAAGGGTATGGTAATGTGGATGATTCGATATGGATTTAATATGAAATTGCCTGGGATTTTGCCAGACGGGGCTCCCCAGGCCCAGCCAGAAATTAACCGGCTTTAGGGGCCTGAAAGACATGGCAAAATCCAGGTTTTGTAAGGTTTCCGTGACATCGGCTTCATCACTGCCTGGAAAGTGAAGCATCAGGTTAGACACGTTCTGTATCCCCAGGGCCTCGCAGTTTTTCATGATAGCCATGTTCTGAATTGCCGTGGTTCCTTTACACATTTTATTCAGAAGCTTAGTACTCAATGCTTCAATTCCCACCTGAACTTCGATCATGCCAGCCGAATGCATTTTGGCCAGGGTCTTTAAGGATGTCGACGCCCGGATCTCTGCAAACATCTTCAGATCCCTGTTTAACCGACCCAGCTCCGAAAACAGTTTCTCTGACGCTTTGGCGGGCAGTACGTTGTCCATGAATGCCATGGACAGGGTCTGGTGACGTTCCGTTAATACATTGATGTCATGAACAACGCTTGCGGACGCTCTCTGCCGGTATCCAGACCACTGCAGGTTTAGATTGCAGAAAGCGCATCCTTTTGTCCGTTTTTCGATTGCCGCCCCTTGCCACCAGCACCCCCGTGACGATTCCACAGGAAGGGTAGGAAAAAATTGTTTGTCAGGAGGAAATGTGCCCAGTATCTTAAAGTAGTCGCCATAGTCAGGCGTTGCCAGACGTTCAAGATGGGGCAATTGAAAAAATACATGCGCTAGCTTAGGAGACAAGCCCCGCGTTACGACACCGTCTATGGTATGGGCGGTCTCGATGCTCCCGTATTTTTCAAGATGCGTAAGCAGCCTAAGCAAAGGAAGTTCCCCTTCCCCGTTAACAATAACATCGATATCTTGAAAAACATCAAGGTATGACCGGCAGAAAGGATTGGAGATTGTTGACCCACCGAAAAGCGTTATGATATCAGGAGATATCTTTTTGATCTGCCGGACGGCATAAAGACTCGATGTCAACTGGCACAGACATACAGAAAAACCCACCAGGCCGATGTCATGCCAGTTTATCTGTTTTATCGCCGCATCTGTAGCGTCCTTTGCCTGCTGAACCAACTCCCTGAAATCAACAGACGCCAACACCTGGTTTCGGTGCATTTTCTTCCGGAAAAATTGTTCTATGGCGTCAAACCTTTCGGGATACAAAAGCGCTGCATACACCGACTCTGCCGGCCAAGTCCGCTTGGATATGGCCTGGTACACATCATAACCCGTGGCATGGGCCACATTGAGGTATATACACGCCGCATCCACCCGGGTGTCCTTTAGTTCATTGTTTAGAAAAGATTTCAAAGAGCCCAACTGAATGGACGGCCGTTTAAAAAGCGGCCACGGGGTAGACATAAGACATATATGCTTGAATCTACTGGGAAACTGGCGGATTCTGTTCTTTTTCATGGTTTGGTCCCCAGTGTTGTGCGGATAATCTTGAAATGACTCTCTGGATTCTCGTCTTCGTGGAAATCCAGGGTGATCACTCGGAATTCTTAAAAGCGGTACCCCTGTCCTATAATTTATACAGTCTTGGGGTTCAGGTATGTTTCATCCATGATACCCTTGAGAACTGGCAAAGAGCCATCTGTGGGCAACGTAAATCCGAACATAAGCTCCAGAAAATTCAGCGTAATTCGACAAGTGGCACCCCAGAGCACCTCGTTTTCCAGACCGTTTTTGTGAAGAAAGCTCGGGGCATCATAGACCTGCTGACCGCCGTTTTCGGCATTGGAATCTCTCATCTCGAGCCGATACTGAACATAGTTGCCGGGATCAAGTAATTTCCGCAAGGGTATCGAGACAATCTTTTCCACTTCCCAGTTCAGTCTGAAGTGCTGCTGTTTCAACACCCAGCCCACCATGGGATAGATGACCCGCCCGAACATGACCAATCGCTGGGTTGGCAGAGAACCCAAAAACCGGACACCAAACGGATTCAGGCGCATCTCCTCGAAGCTTTCGCGCAGGCTGGTGAAAAAAAGTATCCGCAGAATCCCCGCCTCCGCAGACCGCCGGGAGCGAATTGCGGGCCAAAAGGGCCAGCGCCACATGGGAAGACCCGGCAAAGCCATGGTTTTCGCCAGCAAAGTGTCAATGCCGGGAGAGATGCCGCCACCGGGACAGCATAGGTCGCCCGCCTGATTGACGGCCTGGGAGCGCTTGTTCAAGATAAGGCTGGGTTCGAGTCCCCGGCTGTTGCCACCCGGCATGAGACCCAGGAGAAACAGAACCGCCGAGGCATTCCTGATACCGTCCACGTGCTCCGGGTAGACAGGTTCCTTGAGGAGACGCTTTCCCGTAGCTGTCTGGATGTGGGTCTGGAGTGCATCGGCATCATTTAATAGAGGGTACATTGGGTTCTTTCTAGACTCTCAAGTGATATAGACTTGGGAGCTAAATAGAAAATCTCTGTCATGCCTGATTTGATCCGGCATCCAGTGCCTTTCTATATAAGGTTTTACATAAAGAAATCATTCAGAAAGGTAACTGCTGAGAGAGAAGTTGTCAAGAAACGAGACTTCCCCCACATTAGAGAGAACTTAAGGTTTTTCAATATTTGTTTTCATTCGATGTTAGAGGTTTATCTTTTGGAAAATATACCGCTTGTCATAATAATGTTCCGAAAATAGGATGGCGGCATAAGGGTTTTTAGCAGAAAAACGGTCCTCAATCGGAACGTTTTTCTGACAACCCCTATATCATAACATACCCTGTATACTTTCCTGTGCCGGGCCCCGCAAAGCCAGCTATCTCTGATCGTACGCGAAGAGCGTGTGTCTCTTTGGCACAAAAAAAACTGCCCGTCCCCCATGGACGGGCAGCAAAAGGAGTGACCTGCGTCACGTTTCAAACTATTTTTTTCACACGAAGCTATTTCTTGTGAATATTCCTCCGGGTAACCCCGGCAAGACCGAGGAGGCCGGTGCCAAGCAGTAACATGGTGGTGGGTTCGGGAACAGGCGCCGTCGAACCCATTAAATTATCATTTCCGCACTCCATAGTAAAATGAGCTGTGAATTCATTTCCGTAAGTATTTAAAAATGAAAGATCGAATCCAGTTACATAGTAACGATAACCACCAGTGCCGTCATTAAAAAAAGAAAAATTTCCGGATCCTACTTCAGTTTCGCCGGCTCCGCCACCTATATACTGCCATGGACTCGAATAAGGGCTGTTGTAATTTATAACATCCACCAAATTGTCAGCATTAGATAAAGTATAAATATGGTAGGATCCCCCGCTCCAATTCACATCCATGACGAAATCGTATCCATTCTGCAAACTCACACCCTCTGTTCCGTATGTGGCATCGCCGGTAACATCAAAAAATATGTCGCCAGATTCCATTCCGCCAAAACCATCGATGAAATGATACCCACCACCCATGGACAAGGTAGAGGTAGTGCCCTCATATAAAAATGCTTGAAGATCCCAATCCAAACTATTTATCATGCCTGGTTCTGTTTCCCCCATTTCAAAACCAATACCTGTACCGTTGTATCCCCTGCCATCATAAATGGTAATATTGACAGCCATCGCGGTGCCGGCCAATAAAAACAATATTAAAAAAGGTAAAATTAATATCTTAAACCATTTCTGCATGCGTCGTCTCCTTGTTTGATTGATATTGAAACCTTGTTTTATGTTCGATTTTTAATCTTACGATTGCAGAATTGGTGCCAAAGCGGCAAAATACTACTCAATGTTTTGTTGTTGTTCTCTAATTTCAATTATTATAGGGAGTTATCCTGTTTAAAATCGGGTGTATCGGGCCGGACCTTTAAAATGAATATGCTTCACGTATTTGCTATGCAAAAAAAGTAATAGTGCTGGAAGGTCTTGTTGTGTAATTTAGGTAATAATATTAGATGATGATTTTATCCACAGCAGCGCCCTGCTTTTTCTCCTATGGAGAGCATTACATGGCTCGTGACAACATGCTCTACAATGCGTATAATTCATCGAAAGTAAGTTGTTCGGAATTATATACAAAAAGAAGGGGAATATGGAGACTGCTGAATCATCCCTGCTCGATTGTGAAAAACTCGTTCTAAAGTGGCTGTAATGCCGAACAGGGCCAAAATTTGAAGACAATTTTTATTTGGGCAGTTGGATTTTGATCCATGTGATAATGATCATGCTGTTCAGCATAACAGTCACTAAAGAACTCAGACAGTTTCACAATCGTTCAGGAATCACCCATCAGTCTTAGATCTATATCTTTTTTTGGTATATAGGCCCGAAGTTGTTTTCTATACATATATTTTTCAGATAGTTACGAACAGGTTGATCTGGAAGGATGGGATGAATAATAGGCGGGGTCATTTCTGTCTGGTGGTTCTGGAACCATCGAGGGATGTAAAATTGTCAATACACAAGCGGTGCTGATAATTTATACCGCTTGTTATAATAATGTTTCGAAAATATATGATGGCGGCATAAGGGTTTGTAGCAGATAAACAGTCCTCAAATAGCATCGCTGCCGCATATCTGCCGATCGTCCCGGCCTCATGCTAACGATGACCTGTGAGCTATCAGCTATCCCGTTTTAAGCCTTTATATATACAGGCCCCCCAGGTAATACCTGAGCCCAGTCCCAAAAACAACAGGGTACTGGATCCATCAATGATGCCCTTTTCCAGGGCTTCATCCATGGCCAGGGGAATGGAAGCGGCAGTGGTGTTGCCATATTTGTGGATATTGTTGTAAACCTTGCCTTCGGGTATCTTCATAGACTGCTGGTAAAACTGGTTTATACGCAGGTTGGCCTGGTGCGGTATGATCAGATCGATGTCGTTGATGGTCAGACCGGACTGCTTCAGGACTTTCTTTGTAACATCGGGCAGTCGTTTCACAGCCATTTTGAAAATATTCTTGCCATCCATATACGGATAATGACGGTTCTCTTCCAGCATCTTTGCGTCTATACGGGGCATCTGCCGTGATGCCGGGGCTTCCACCCACAGACTTTCAGCAAATTCACCCTGGGCGTGCAGCGTCGATGCCAGAACACCTGCATTCTCTTGCGTCTCCACCGCCTCCAAGCAGACTGCAGCCGCGCCATCCCCGAAAATTACGGCCACATCCCTGCCCCGGGTGGAAATATCGATGCCGGTGCTGTGGACTTCCCCGCCCACCAGGAGCACACGATTGTAGAGGCCGCTGCGGATGTACGCATCTGCAGTTACAAGGCCATAGAGAAAGCCTGTACATTGCTGGCGAATATCCAGGGCCGGAGTGTCGTCAAGCCCAAGTTTGTGCTGAAGAAAACACCCGGAACCAGGGAAAAAAGCATCCGGGCTCAGGGTGGCGAAAATGATCATGTCGATATCTTTTGCTTGCCACCCGGCTTTTTCAATGGCAATCTT
>JAHEIB010000148.1 GCA_024639645.1 Deltaproteobacteria bacterium | reverse complement strand
GAGCGGTTCCAATGCCGGGGATGACGGACAATACGGTCATGATTGTACCCCAGAATACAGCGCTGGGGATACCGACAAACCAAAAGGCGAGACCCGAAAGCCCTCCTTGCAAAACACCGATGACGGCGGTTCCCTTTAATGTGGCTCGCGAAACAGACGTGAACCGCGCAAGCAGCAGTTGCTCGTCGTGATCCTCTAATGGCAGATAAAAGAGTATTTTATCCACCAGCCGCCTGCCTTCCATCAGAAAAAAGAACATGCTGTACAGGAAAACAAAGATCATGAATAAAAAATTGATGGTACCGAAGGTCAGGGATGAGAAGTGACTCAGTAAAAATTTGCTCATACTGCCTACGGCTTGACCGGCCTTTTGAAAAATAAAATCCCGATAGGGTGCGATATGCTCTACCAGCGGCAGGTCTTGAATTGCACCCAGTATTATATCGGGCTGTTCGATCTGTTTTTCCACCCAGGGCTTGGCGCTCTCGGCCACCTTTATGGCCTGACCTGTAACGATGCCGAGCAGCCCGGCCAGGGGGAGCAGGATGACGAAGACGAACAGCAGGAGGGTAGTGATGGAGGCGAGGCTGCGCCGGCCTCTAAACCATTTGACAAGTTTTTTGTACAAAGGCTTGGCCAAAGCCGAAAAGATACCGGACAGGAAAATCACCATCAGAAAGCTGCGGATCATCGACAAAAAAAGAACCGAGAAAAAGACCACTAGTAGCAGGAGTACGATATTGCTGATCGTTTCCTTTTTCATTTGTGGGTACCTTTTCATTTCCATCTCTGCTTTCCCCCCAATAAAATGACTGCCAAAGTTCTTGTCATACTTCTGACCGGACCATCTTAATGATTGCAAGTATTTCTTCTTTCAACTCTGAAGGTGCGAACAATTCGCCCCATCCTTTTTGAACCTGAAACAATCCGTCATATGCGGTATCATGAAAGGATCTAATCCGGCAGGGTATCTTTTGCTCGTTCAGAATAAATTCTATCCGTTGTGCTTCCAGGATATTTTCCAACGTTGTTATCTTGATAAATGGTGCCATTTTTTTACTTTCAAGGGTTTTCATGCCCCATGTGGGGGATTGTTGGTATTGTAGCAGATACTATTTGAACAAATATCTCACCAACCTTCTGTTAAAGCAAGCAAATAGAAAAACATGGATTTTTTGCGTGGAACCATGATAGTTGTTCTGCATGATGGTAAAAAGCCCCCGAGTATTTATCCTGATTGCCTGTGCCTGTGCCATTTTCTGGCCGGGCGCTTTCATTTTCGGTCTTCCCGGTGTCCTTCGCCAGCACTGGCAACAGGCATTCGATGCCGGTGGCGGTGCGGTTGGCGGGACAATCTTTTTTATACTCAGCGGTGCTACCTGTTTCATGTATCTTTGCGGGCGTTTACAAGAAAAATACAGCCCTGGAAAGTTGGCTGCTATCGGGTCGGTGATGTGCGGCAGCAGTGCTATCTGGCTAAGTCATGCCGGAAACATGTTCGAAGTCAATATATGGGCATTCTCCGCCGGTGCCTCATCGGCCTTTATCTACATTCCGGGGCTTACCGTGGTCCAGCGCTGGTATCCGGAAAGACGCGGCCTGGTTTCCGGCTTTTTCAGTATGGCTTTCGGTATATCGGCCGCGGTGATGTCCCCGGTATTTTCCATTCTCTTATTGAATTGGGGTTACGAAGTTTTGACCCTGGCTACCGGTTGTACGGCACTCTTGATCGGTCTGGCAGCTTCCGTTCTGATCAGGTTTCCAGAGAATGAGCCCTTGTCAGCGGAATCCGTGACATCCATGGCCCTTAATGACCGATCGGTGGCGGAGGCTCTGAAGAGCCGGGATTTCTGGTGCCTATGGCTCACCTGGGTGTTTGCCGGCGCTGCCGGGGCCAGCATGCTGGTACTGGCTACCGGATTTGGCCTGGCCCGTGGTCTGTCGCTTGCTCATGCTGTAGCCCTGCTTACAGCCTTCAACCTGACCAATGGTTTCGGAAGGTTGATCAGCGGCTATTTGTCGGATAGAATAGGACGCTCCCGGACAATGGCCATAAGCTTTGTCGGCGCTGGTGTGGCCTATCTGATCATGCCGCATCTGGCGGATCTTTGGCTGTGGGCCACACTGGCAGCGGTCATCGGTTTTGCTTTCGGGACGCTGTTTGCGATCTCCGGTCCGTTGACCGGAGACTGTTTCGGCATGACGCACTTCGGGTCCATCTTCGGCTTGGTTTTTACTGCTTACGGTTTTGTGTCTGGACCCCTTGGCCCGTGGTTGACCGGCCATATCCTGGATATTACCCGGAACAACTACACCCTGGTCTTCTCCTATCTGGGTGTAATGTTTATGGCGGCGGCCGGACTTATCCTGCTGGTTCGGCCCTGGCGGGAATGTCGATTGTAAGTAAGAGAGAGGAGGAAGACAAATGAGTTGCAAGCTATCACGAGAAACCATATCAAATGTCATCAAATTTCACGGCCATTCCTGCCCAGGTCTGAGAATCGGGATAAGGGTCTCGGAACTGGTCCGGCGGGAACTCGGCGATCTGCCGGATGCGCGGCTGGTCTGTATTACCGAGACAGACATGTGCGGGGTTGATGCAGTGCAATACCTGACCGGTTGCACTTACGGCAAAGGGAATCTGATTCACAAGGATTACGGCAAGACGGCTTTCACTTTCTTCGACCGCGAAACAGGGCGGGGCTTCCGATGCCTCTTCAGATCCGGGGCACGGGGGGACATGGCCATGGAGATGTCTTCTTTACAGCAGAAGATAACCTCCGGAGAAGCCAATGAAACAGAACAGGCACGTTGCAAGGAACTCAGACGGCAAATGGAAGAGGGACTCATGGAAAGTGATCTGGATCAGCTTTTTGAGGTCATGCTACCCAATGGGGTCGTTCCCAGGAGTGCACGTATTCTGGCCAGTCTCGTCTGCGAGGCATGTGGCGAGGACACAATGGAATCACGTACCCGGCGTTTCGCCGGCCAGACACTCTGCCAGCCCTGCTTTAACAAGGTGGAGCAAAAGGTGTGATCCATACAAGGGTTCTAGTGCTCAAGGGGTCCAGGGTTCGAGTGGGGTGACGTGCGGCATCAGCTAATTGCTAAAAAATTTTGGATTATATGAATGCTTGAATCTTGGACTCATTGTACCCTTTCTCCCAACTAAATTGGGAGAAGATCTTTAAACGCTAACTTGCCATGAACATAAGAAAAAAACTTTTCCTGGCCCTGCTCAGTGGTCTGCTATTGGGGATACCCCGGTCAGATTCAGACCTGTTCTTACTTGTTTTTTTTGCCTGGGTGCCTCTTCTGATTCTGGAAGAGGATCTTCGGCATCTGCCCAATCCTTACACCGTATTCAACTATGCCCTGGTCAGTTTTCTGCTCTGGAATATCCTGGGAACCTGGTGGATTGCGAAGGTTCAGTTTGTGGGAGCCTTGCTCATCATATTTGCAAACGCACTGCTGCAGGCGTTTGTTTTCTGGCTGGCAAGCCGTATCCGGACAATCCTGGGTATTTCATTGTTGTTCCCTTTTCTGTTTATCTGGATGGGCTACGAGCACTTGCACCTTTCCTGGGATTTGGCCTGGCCCTGGCTGAATCTGGGCAATGCCTTGGCCTCAGCACCGGAATTCATCCAATGGTACTCGGTTACCGGTGTTCGTGGTGGAACCCTCTGGATCATACTGACCAACGTTGCATTTTTGAGACTGTATGGTTTGTATCGGGATAACAATTTGAAATCGATAGTTTTATCCGGCACAGGAACCATGCTGCTCTTTGTTGTTCCCATCTTTGGGTCATATCTACTTTCACAGAAGGTTGAAGCGCAGGGAGAAACAATAAACATGGCTCTGATTCAACCCAATTTGGATCCTTATATGGAAAAATTTGACCCCCAAAACCATGCCCAACACGTGGCAGAATTTTTCAGGACGGCGGATGCGCTTGTGGACGGCGATACACAGTATCTGCTGGGCCCTGAAACCCTTATTCTTGAACAGATCGACGAGAAAAACCCCTCGGATTCCATTTATTATCGGGATGTACTGGCGTTTCGGGAAAAATACCCCAAACTGAATATTCTTCTGGGCATTCACAGTTTCCAGAAGTTAGACAATAAAGAGCTGTCTCCGGAAAGTCGTTTCAACACCGAAAAAAACTTTTATTACGAGCCTTTTAACACGGCACTTTTTTTACCGGCAGGGGCTGCATCCGTGCCCCAGTTTTATCACAAAACCAGACTGGTGCCGCTTTTTGAACGCATGCCCTTTGTACAATATCTGGGTTTTCTGGGTAAATACTCTCTGGAACTTGGCGGATATACCGGCACATACAGTCCTCGTCAAGGAAGCACGACCTTTAAATTATCCGACGAAGCCCTAAACATAATGCCCATTGTCTGCTTTGAATCCATATTCGGCCCCTACTGCGCCCGAAACCTGTCGGAAGAAAAGGGTTTTATCTGCATGATCACCAACGATGGGTGGTGGAAAAATACACCGGGTTATGAACATCACTTTAATTTCAGCATACTGCGTGCCATCGAAAACAGACGGGATTTTGTTCGTGTTGCCAATACAGGCATTTCTGCTATTATAGATGCCAAAGGCAGGGTTGTCGCCCGGACGCCCTGGTGGAAAAAAACGACCCTCAAAGGTGAGATTCATTTACGTCGGGGGCAGACATTTTTTGCCCGTCATGGTGATTATCTGGGCCAGTTGTCTCTGATTTTGAGTGGAATTATGGGTATATTCGCAGGATATCGAAAGCTGAAAACGTCTCGGATTTAAGGGATTATGACAACGGAACGGTCCCTTTGAAAATGCATCGGAATGGCGAAATTAAAGATTGTCAATCGCAATGAATGATAACCACTTGGTTTATTCTACAGAAACGGGTCGCATCTGCTCCCTGTGTGGCAAAGCGGTTTCCGTATGTGCCTGTAAAAAGAAGAAACCGACCAAGGCCCAAAAACTGCCACATCGCTATCCCAGCGATGGGATCATCCGGGTACAACGGGAAGTCAAGGGGCGAAAAGGCAAAACAGTTACAACCGTCATTGGTGTTCCCCTTGAAAATGAACAGCTACAGAAATTGGCCAGGACGATAAAGGGCCGCTGTGGGGCTGGTGGATCTGTAAAAGAGGGTGTCATTATTATCCAGGGGGATCACCGGCAAACAATACTGGATGTGCTCAAGAAACAAGGCTACAGCGCTAAGCTGGCCTCAGCTTAGGGCTGTATTTCCGTACGAGGGGACATTTATTCGTGGAAGTGACTGTCATCATACTGATTATTACCGGACTGGCTCTTTTGACAGCCTTGATCCTTATGCGTTTACGGCACAGGAAAAGCTTGCGTGAAAACCCGGGAAGCAATAACCGTGAAGATGCGCTGGAGCGCATCGCCCTGCTGCGGACCCAGTTTCCCGCTCCCGCAGACCAACAGGCGTGTGACCGGATCGAATCGGAAGTGAGGGCTGTGAGTCGTCACTTTTCCATGAGTACATCCATTGCCCCTAAAAGGATCTACGAGTTGGCTGCCGAACTCACCAGGGAGATCGCCGGTATTTATTATCCGGCCGTCGAAAATCCGGTGTTGCAGGCTTCGATTTCCGATCTGCTGAGTTTAAATGAGCGCATTGTCACACGTCTTAATCTTAAACTTGCCGAGTTTCCTTTCAACTCTGTCAAGGACATTAACATCCAAAAAATTGTGCAGGGAAAAGACTATTACGATTCGAAAATAAAAGACAAAATTGAGTGGTTCAAAAAGTACAAGACCCTCTACAATATGGGGAGCCATGCATGGCTGAGCTACAACGCCTTGAATCCGTGGTACTGGGGCAGAAAAATTGCATACACGTCTGCCAGGGAAATTACGTTCCGATATCTGTTGACATGGATCATTACCATCGTGGGTGAAGAGGCCATGACGGTATACAGCAGGCGGGACGTCAACACCCAAAAGGTCGCTTTCGAAAGGGACCTGGCTTTTGCCATGGTGGACATGGCGCATACGCATAAGGATATTTCAAAAGAAGCCCATGCAATGGTTCTGGACCATGTGCTAAACAAGTCCCGGCTCAGTGACGGGTTACGGGTGACCGTTCTCCGGGCACTCATGGCAAATGAGCCCCAGGACATGTTTGTTCCCAAAGGTGTATACACGGAAAAACAGAAAAAGAGACTGCTTGAAAATGTCAACCGGGTGGCTGCCGCGGGCGGGGAGTTGAGCCCGGAAAGCCGATCAAGACTCGAGACGCTCACAAGAGCCCTCGAGATCGGATCAAGCGAGGATACACGCGCATGATATGGGAAAACGGGCACACAATACTAGGGAGGCGGAAATGACAAACCAGCTCTACTTTGACAAAACGCATGAGATGATCAGAAAAGCCCTGCGTGATTTCGTGAACAAAGAGATAAATCCCCATGTGGAAGCATGGGAAAAACAGAAAATCGCACCCCTACACGATCTTTTTAAGAAGATGGGAGATCTCGGATTCCTGGGAATTCGCTTTGACCCCAAATATGGTGGGCAGGGACTTGACTACTGGCATGATCTTGTATTTGCGGAAGAGATGGGTAACATCGATGCAGCGGGAATTTCCATGGCCATTACCGTTCAAACACACATGGCCACCCCTGCCATCGCTCAGTTCGGCAGTGAATATCTCAAGGAGACCTATCTGAGCAAGGCCATTTCCGGCGAGATGGTCAGCGCCATAGCGATTACCGAACCCGGTGCGGGTTCGGATGTCAGTGCGCTGGCGACCACCGCTGTCAAGCAGGGTGATCATTACCTTCTCAATGGCTCCAAGACCTATATCACCAATGGTACCCAGGCTGATTTTTTGACCCTTCTGGCCAGAACCAGCGACGATCCCGGTTATCATTCCTTTAGTCTCTTTGTGGTGCCCACGGACCTGCCCGGATTTTCCGTCAGCAGAAAACTGGACAAACTGGGTATGCACGCCAGCGATACCGCAGAACTGTTTTTTGACGACATGAGGATCCCGGCGGAAAACCTGATAGGAAAAGAGGGGGAAGGTTTTATCTACCAGATGGGCCAGTTTCAGCATGAACGCTTTGTGACGCTTCCCCTGGTCTATGTCAGCTCAAAGCGCATTATCGACATGACCCTGGAGCACCTGAGAAGCCGGATCGTTTTTGGAAAACCATTAATCAAAAGACAGGTGCTCCGACACCGGCTGGCCGACTGGTTGACGGAAATAGAATGTCTGAAAAGCTTGACCTATCATATCATCAATATGAAAATGGCCGGTCTGGATGTGACCAAAGAGGTTTCCATGGGCAAGCTGGTGGCCGGCAGGCTGGGACACAAGGTGGCGGACGGGTGCCTGCAGATGTACGGTGGCCTGGGATACATGGCGGAAATGCCCATATCGCGGGCATTCAGGGACTCGCGCCTGATATCCATCGGTGGCGGTGCCGATGAGGTCATGGAAGAAATTATCGCAAGAATGGAAGGTTTTTAATCCTGATTCGCATACGGACATCCATGGAAGATTATTACCAGGATCACCACATAATCTACCACGAAAAGACATTTCACATCGATCCATCTTCGTTTTTAGAACCGCTCAGAAAGCACTTGAAACCCGGTGACAAGGTTCTCGATGTGGGATGCGGCAGTGGACGGGATCTTCTCTGGTTCAAGATGCGCGGTTTTCGTGTGGTGGGATTTGAACGTTCCGAAGGCCTGGCAGCTCTTGCACGAAAATATGCTGACTGTGATATCATCGAGGGTGATTTTGAGCGCTATGATTTTTCAAAACAAACGTTCGACGCCATTCTTCTTTCCGGAGCCCTTGTCCACATCCCGCACGCGCATCTCGAAGCAGTTTTCAGGAACATTGTCCGCGGATTGGGGGAGGGTGGATACGTTCTGGTGTCTCTCAAAGAAGGCAGCGGGTCAGCCATGGATAGATATGGCCGGACCTTTTATTTCTGGCGGGATGAAGACCTTCGTGATATTTTTTTGGCGCATGATGTCAAGATTCTTGAATTTCACAAGAGCGTTTCGAAAGTAAATGAGACGGATACATGGTTGAGTTATGTGCTGGTCAAAGGGTTCCAGGGTCCGAGGGTGATAAAAGGGTTCGAGGGTGGGAATGCAATAAACAATATACAAGATTCGAGGGAAGTTGACGGCAA
>JAHEIB010000298.1 GCA_024639645.1 Deltaproteobacteria bacterium | reverse complement strand
TTTTCTTCAAGTGGTTTGATCAGGTTGGTATCACCGTCATCGAGCACGTTATCGATCAGCCAGTTTTGAATGGCATCATCGATAGCAAAACTTTTGTCGTAAAATGCGGATTCACCCTGTTTATCAACACACTCCTTGACCAGAGTAGACGGTGCCTTTATTTCAGCTATGATCTTGGCATGCTTGACCCCGCGCTCCATGAGGCATAATTTAGGTTCATCACCCCAATTATCGACGAAAAAATAATAAATCCTTTCACTATTATTTCTGACCCGCTCACGGCCGCCCCAGGATTCAAAGGTACCAAATGTCAGTTCAGGCGTCATTTCCCAATCTATTGAATTAATAACCATATCTCCAACTTTAAGCTTATGAAACATCCCCATACCAAAGCCCTCTCTTATTATTTTTCAGGCAAACGCCTGATGTTTTGTTTATACTGTTCTGCACAGTGATCCTTGCTTCACTCTGTTGTAAGTAACATTATTGACTGTATCTACCTCGATTATAAGAATCATTATTATCTATGTCCAAAGAAAATCCGCAGCTAAAAGCAGTGGCCGGCCGGCCATATCCATTGGGAGCAACCTTTGGGAAAAACTTCATTAATTTTGCTGTTTTCAGCCGAAATGCCCAATCCGTTTCTCTGGTCTATCAGTTTCCTGCTTCCACAAATTCGACCGGTCAAGCGGAGCTAAAACTTGACCCCGAGGTACATAAGACCGGGGATATCTGGCATATACGGCTTTTGACGGAGCAGCAGAGCGTCTGCTATGGATACTGTATTAATGGTGTCCCTGACCCACAAAAAGGTGTCATCTTTTATCCAGATAAAATTCTCATTGACCCCTACAGCAGAAAACTTCTTCCGCGAGCCTGGGGGGCGCTTTCAAACTATGGCATAAAACCTACCAGCGTCAGTAATAAAGAAGAAATCTACGATTGGCAGGGGGATAAACCTCTGAAGACGCCGTTATCAGAAACAGTTATTTACGAGCTCCATGTCCGGGGATTTACCCGCCACTCCAGCTCCCGGGTTGCATCCCCTGGGACATTTCAAGGCGTTATCGAAAAGATTCCCTACTTAAAAGATCTTGGCATTACCGCTGTGGAGTTTATGCCGCTGACCGAATGGGATGAAACCGACAACCGCTTTTATCATCCAGAGACCAATGAGAAGCTTTTAAATTACTGGGGTTACAACCCTCTCTCCTTCTTTGCCCTCAAATCTGGGTTTGCCGCCAATCCCGACAATCACCTCAACGAATTCAAGGATATGGTCAAGAAACTGCATCTGGCGGGAATTGAGGTGATCCTTGACATGGTTTTCAACCATAGCGGTGAGACAGATTTGCAGGGAACGACCACCTCTTTTCGCGGGATTGACAATGCAATTTACTACATGATCGACCAGAGCACGGGGGAGTATCATAATTTCACCGGCTGCGGTAACACCATCAATTGCAACCACCCCGTTGTCAGGGAACTGATCAGAGATTCATTGCGTTACTGGGTGGATGAAATGCACGTTGATGGATTCCGTTTTGATCTGGCAGCTATTTTCAGTCGCGACCAGAAAGGTGAGGTCGTCGATAATCCCCCGCTGATTGAATTGATTGCAGAAGACCCACTGCTCCGTGACACCAAAATCATAGCAGAAGCGTGGGATGCTTCAGGGTTGTACCAGGTCGGCTCTTTTTCTACTGATCCACGCTGGATCGAATGGAACGGCAGATTTAGAGATGATGTCCGCAGGTTCATGGCAGGACATAAGGACACCGTAAGCGCACTGGCTACAAGAATTGCCGGCAGCTCAGATCTTTACCGACCGAGTAATCGTGGACCGCTCAATTCCGTTAATTTTATCACCAGTCATGACGGGTTCACCCTTTACGATCTGGTAAGTTACGAGGAAAAACGAAATCATGCCAATGGGGAGCAGGGTCGTGATGGAGAAAACCACAATCTCAGTTGGAACAGCGGACATGAGGGAGATCCCTGTCCGCCTGAAGTCAAAAAACTCCGGCTGCGCCGCATGCGTACGTTTGTGGTGCTGCAGCTGCTCTCCCAGGGTATTCCGATGCTCACAGCTGGCGATGAATTCGGCAGGACACAGAAGGGCAACAATAACTGCTGGTGCCAGGATAGTGAACTGAGCTGGATCGACTGGTCACTGGCAGAGAAGAATCACGAGCTGCTGCGGTTTATCAGAAAATGCATATCTTTGCGAAAACAACACAAGATCTTTCGGCGTTCGACATTTTTTGAGCAAGGCCGATCCAAGAATGGAGAAATTACCTGGCAATCCCTCGCTCCAGGGCATCAAGACTGGTCTGCCTCGTGCAGAACACTTGGATTCATGCTTCATGGCTCAGAAAAACAGGCCTCAGCTGAAAGCAGCTTTTTCGTCATGATCAACAGCGACAGAATCAAAGAGGCACAATTTATCATTCCAGCTGTTCCTCACGCAAAGAATCAAAGCTGGCTTAAGATAATCACTACGGCAGCCAAAAGCCCTGATGACATCATCGATGCAGA
>JAHEIB010000297.1 GCA_024639645.1 Deltaproteobacteria bacterium | reverse complement strand
AGATATGGCTGAATTCAAAGCCGAGATGGATATGCGTATTCAGGAAATCCGCAACTCCACCCCCATGGAAGGTGCAGATCCCATCCGGCTGCCCGGGGAAATGGCCCTTAAGAACGAAAAATACATGCGTTCCAGAGGTGTACCGGTGGCCGGCCCCGTATTATTGCAGTTGCGTGAAATTGCCCATAAACTGAGATTGCCCGACCGCCTTGATGATGCACCTTAGGTTTTGAACACTGCAGGAGTCATCCATGTTTGACAAACTAGGCATCGTAACCAACTGCTTGACCAAGCGTATGGCCAACGAGGACACATTCGAAAAACTCATCGGCGATTTTATTCGAAACGGGTTCCTGCACATAGAAATTCGTGACGGTGACTATCTTCGTCAATCAGGTTTTGGAAAAATTTTACAGGAAGTTGAGACGGCCATTCAGCATTATGATCCTGTGGAATGGCAGCAAATTTGCGCAGTCCTTCATCACAAGACATCCCCTGACGTGCCAGATCTCCGGACCCAGGACAGCCGGTGCATCATTGATTTTCATCGGCGTCTTCAAACAAACCCTGAGGTTGTGTTTAGCTATGCCATGGCACATCCCTGGACGGGCTCACCGGAAAATATAATAGCGGATGACGCCTGTATCATCCGGGCTAAAAAACTGGCTTACCTATTGTCACCCAACAAGGCACGACTGCGTCTGGTGGATCTGGCAGTTGAGCAGCCGTTGAACGAAGACACGGCGATATCTAATCTGCGTCGGTATCGGTCCTTGGCACCTGAGTGTCCGGTAACGCTGGTGGTGGAAAACAGCCAATTGCCACCCCATGTCATTCTCCATCTGGCAACCCAAAGCAATGTCTATCTGGCATATGACGAGGCCAATAATTATTATCAGAACGGCAAGCTCTTGGGAGACACCAACCTATTTTGGGAGCGTGTGGAAGGCCACCAACTCGTCTCTGTACACCTGAAACAAAAAAACCATGACGGCGTGTGCGCAGGTTTAGGAGAGGGTTTTGTGGATTTGCCAGCGTTGTTTAAACGATTAATTGACAAGGCCTATGCTGGCGACTGGCTGCTTGAATACCGGGCGACCGATCAGCCCATTCAGGATGCCATTCAGAGTAGAGAAGGCCTCTTGACCTATCAAAAAAAGAAAGGAGTTGCCCCGTGACCGTAGAAAAAAGCAAATACCGGTTTCTTTTCATTCAGCCGTTTCAATTGTCCACCGGTGGGAAATATGTTGACCGGTATCATTCGGATGAACTTACCAAAGAAAAAAGACTCAGGATGGAATATCTAAACATTCGACATCTGTTGGAAGATGTTGAATGGGATTTTCACGGCGGGCCCATTCCACCCTATGGAAATTGGGCGGTTGAAACCCGCGAGGAGTTTGCCCATGTGGCAGCCGCCCGTTTACCCATTGTCCGCGAAGCATGTGAGAGCGGCAAGTACAATGCTATCATTCTATTGGGTGGCGGTGAACCAGGATTTAAAGAGTCAAGGGAAATCGCTCGACAATATGGCATCCCCATCACCTCCTGCGCATTTTCCCAGATGCACATTGCCTCCATGCTGGGCAATAAGTTCAGCATCATTGACTTCACCGAAACGCACAACATGTTCTATTACGATCTTGTGGTGAGTCATCGTTTCACCGATCGGTGCGCATCCATCCGGAATATCAACTTTTATCACGGCAGACCCGGCCATACAGATGAAAGCACCATCGATGAGGAGCGTGACAAAGCCCTGAGGGGCAAACCCTCTGAAGCCGTGGAGCGTGCCGTCAAAGAGGCCATTGCGGCCATAGAAGAAGACGGAGCAGAGGTCATTACCTTTGGATGTTCTGATGTTTTCTGGTTGCAATCATTTCTGCAAAAACGTTTGGCAGAAATCGGTTGGGAAATCCCTGTTCTGGAAGGGTATAGCTCTGCCATCACCCTGGCCAAACTATTTGTTGATTTAGGTGTTGACGCCAGTGGTCTCAATTTTCCCAGTGACCGCCCTAAACAATGGCGCAGAAAAAAAGTATTTTAATGGAGAATGAACAACATGATACGTCGAATCGGTTTTATCGGTCTGGGTCAAATGGGCAAGTGGATGGCTTTGAATTTTCTCAAGGCCGACTACCAGATAAGCGTATATGATATTAATCCCCAGGCAATGGATTTTCTAGTGGATAACGGCGCCAATGCCAGCCAGACACCAGCCCATATGGCCAAGCAATGCCAGACTGTGTTTCTAAGTCTGCCCAATACCGATATTGTCGATCAAACCATTTTTGGTGAAACAGGTCTTGTTCATGCGGCACCAAAAGATATGCTCATCGTTGATTTAAGCACCATCAGCTATTTGCGCAGTGTTGATATGGCAGCCAAATTGAGTCCTATGAATATCTTTTTCTGCGACGCGCCCGTGTCCGGGATGGAATCACGAGCCAAAGAAGCCTCTCTCACCATCATGGTGGGTGGTCCCAAAAAGATATTTGACCGCATCCGCCCCCTGTTGGAAATTATCGGCAATACCGTTATCCACATGGGTCCGGTG
>JAHEIB010000147.1 GCA_024639645.1 Deltaproteobacteria bacterium | reverse complement strand
CCAGCTGATTCGGAAGTGGTTTCCCCGCTATCGGCTATACGGGTAAAACACTGGACCAGGCTGTATATGCCCAAAAAGATGACCAGCGTTATGATACCCAGTCGGATTCTTTTACGGACCCTGGTTTTACGGTCCCGATCCTTTAGAAACAGACTCTGGTGAGAATGCCATGCAGGCCGGGAGGGGTTTTGGTTGTGATTCCTTGGTATTTCCATGTCAGTTGATACAGGACCCGGGAGCGGCGTTTCGGTCCAGGATAACCAGGCTGTCTCCTGATTCAGCATCGGCTGCCAGGAGCATCCCCTGGGAGGTGATACCCATGAGTTTGGCAGGTTTGAGATTGGCCACGACCACAACCTGCATCCCGACGATGTCCTCTGGTCGATAGCTTTCCAATATGCCGGAAACAATTGTCCTGCGTTCTCCCATATCGATTTCGATTTTGAGAAGTTTTTTCGACTTGGGGATGGTCTCAGCATGGACGATGGTGGCAACCCGCAGATCCAGTTTGTTGAAATCATCGAATGTAATCAGGGGTTTGATGTCGGGCAGCGATGACGGGACGGCTGTATTCACAGAATGAGCTGCAGATTTGGGCATGTTTTCTACGCGTGGGAACAGGGGTTCAAACATAGGAAGGCCGGCCCCCGGGAGGGTTTCACCCCAATGTTTGAGCCTCGCTATTTCGTAGAACCGTGATTCAGGATCCAGCCCCAGCTGCCGCTGCATTTTCTGAGCGGTATCTGGCATGATCGGGTAGATCAATCCGGAAACAATTCTGAGTCCTTCCAGAAGATTGTAGATAACAGTCTTCAACGCAGCCTTATGCTTGCCGTTCTTGACCAGATTCCAGGGGGCCGCGGTGTCGATGGTCTTGTTCATCCGGCTGATGAGATCCCATATGGCCAGCAGGCCTTTATGAAATGCAAAAGCCTGCATTTGTTCGTCAAATTCATTGACAGCAGCCATGGATGCGGATTTAAGTTCCATCCAGCCGGTATCTACCAGATCGGCATCGGGTTCAGGAACGACACTCTTGAAATACTTTCGCACCATAGAGAGTACGCGGCTGAAGAGGTTTCCTAGATCGTTTGCAAGATCTGAATTGATGCGTTGCACAAGGGCTTCCTCGTTAAAACTCGAGTCGAGCCCGAAGACCATGTCCCGCATGAGGAAGAACCTGAAAGCGTCCAGACCGTAAACATTTTTCAGTTGTAGTGGTTCCACCACATTGCCGAGACTTTTTGACATCTTGCTCTGATCGATGTTCCAGTAGCCATGGACGTTCAGATGCTTATATATGGGAATCCCGGCCGCTTTCAGCATAATGGGCCAGTAGATCCCGTGTGGCTTGAGGATGTCTTTGGCTACGATATGCTGGGCAGCGGGCCAGAAAGTCTTGAACAGCTTTCCGTCTGGATACCCGAGACCGGATATGTAATTGAGCAGGGCATCGAACCAGACATAGGTAACATAGTCCTTGTCAAATGGGAGGGTGATACCCCAGGAAATTCTGGATTTTGGTCTAGAGATACAGAGATCTTCCAGGGGTTCCTTGAGAAAAGCCAGGACCTCGTTGCGGTAGCGTTCCGGACGGATAAAATCGGGATGCTGTTGGATGTGCTCAATCAGCCAGTCCTGATAGCGGCTCATTTTGAAAAAATAATTCGATTCCTTGATGACCTTCGGTTCCACTTCATGATCCGGGCACTTGCCGTCAACAAGTTCTCGTTCCGTGTAAAAGCGTTCGCACCCGAAGCAATAGAGACCTTTATATTCTGAAAAATAGATATCCCCAGAAGCATGTATCCGGCTGAGAACCTGTTGCACAATGGCCATGTGGGAAGGATCCGTAGTACGAATAAAGTGGTTGTTGCAGATATTGAGTTCAGGCCAGAGATTTCTGAACAAGGCGCTGATCTTGTCGACATATTGTTTCGGGTTGAGACCTTCTTTTTCGGCGGCTTGAAGGATTTTGTCTCCATGCTCATCGGTTCCAGTCAAAAAAAAGGTTTCGGCCTGCCGCATGGTATTAAAGCGTGTGGCAACATCGGCAAGGATCGTGGTATAGGCATGCCCCAGATGCGGCCTCGCATTGACGTAATAGATGGGTGTTGTGATATAAAAAGGGGTGGTCATGGATACTCCTGGTTTCTAGTTCTCTATATCGTCGACGCTTATTTCCATCTCGGATCCATCCTCCAGACGGATGGCGATGCGTCTGCCGATGACATTATGTCGGATCACCTTGCCGGTTTTGTCCCTGGTCTGGACCGTTTTTCCCACCTTGGGTAAACTGGATTTCAACTGCTGATAGGTCTTGTTTTCGTAGGTCAGACAGCACATCAGTCGACCACACTGGCCGGAAATTTTGGTTGGATTCAGCGACAGACCCTGTTGTTTGGCCATTTTGATGGAAACAGGCTCAAATTTTTCGATAAACGCGGAACAGCATATCTCACGACCACAGCGTCCGATGCCACCACACATCTTTGCCTGATTTCTGATGCCAACCTGGCGCATCTCAATTCTGGTCCGGAACTCCTTGACCAGGCGTTTTACCAGTTTGCGAAAATCTACGCGACCATCCGCCGTAAAAAAAAACGTGAGACGGCTTGCATCGAAGGTGCTTTCAACGGAGAAGAGATTCATTTTGAGTCTGTCCTGTCTGATGCAATTCATGCAGAAGGCATAGGCACGTTGCTCCAGGCCCAGATTGGTGCTCCTCTGCCGGTGATCTTTTTCATTGGCTATCCGGTAGACCTTTTTGAGTGGCCGCTTGGTCCCCGGTGACTTTTGCGGAACCGGCGGAATGGCGACAAAACCGAAGCCAAGCCCCTTTTCTGTTTCAACGATCACTTCGTCGCCTTCGTTCAAGACAAAGGCGCCACAGTCAAAATGATATATTTTACCAGCCGATTTAAATCGGATGCCTACGACTTTTTTCATGATTGAACTCCGTGAGTTTCATCATCATGACATCGAGTGTCAATCTTGGATTTGCATTGCCGCTGATCTTTTTCTGGGCCAATTGAATAGCGTCATAGGCCAGGATAAGATCATCTGTTTTGGTCTTTTCCGATAGTTGTTTCAAAGTCTGGGATAAATCCTTGTTGACGACCCTATCGGGTGACAGAGGATAGACCATCAAATCCCTGAACCATATTTTGAGAATTTCCAACGCATTTTCGAGGCGATCTTTTTCCTGAGCCAGTTTTTCAGAGAAGGCCAGGAGGGTTGTCACACGATCTATTGGTGATTGCCCGAGCGATTCCTTTCCAATCAGTCGCAAGATCCATTCCCGCTGTTCAATCCATCCGGAAGCCACAAGCGAGAGCGCTCTCGTGAGGCTGCCTTTTGCCAGTGTTGCCAGCAGGTCTGCTTCCTGGGCAGGTACCCCCTCTTTGGTCACAAGAACGTCCGTGAGGGCGTCATGTGAAATCGGGTTGAATCGAATGTGCTGACACCGTGAAGCGATCGTGGGAAGAAGATCATGCAGATGATGAGCGGTAAGGACCAAGACCGTTCTGTCCGGTGGCTCCTCGAGTGCTTTGAGCATGGCGTTACCGGCTTCCGGATTCAGGGTGTGCGCATCGGATATGATCACCATCCGATATCTTGCCTCATAGGGTTTCATGACCAGCATACGGCAGAGATCACGAATTTGCCCTATACGGATATGCGCCTTTTCCGGCTGTATTGAGATAACGTCAGGGTGGTTTCCGGAGATAATTTTCCGGCACGATTTGCATACACCACACGGCGACGATGGTCTTTCTTTCTCTGCATGATCATTGCTCTGGTCTGAAAACAGCTGGTTCGGGAAGGTTGCTGCCAGGCAGTTACAGGCCATGGCAAAGATGTTCGCAGCTTTTCTTTTCCCGACGCCCTCGATACCTGTAAAGAGCAGTGCGTGGGGGATTTTTCCTTTCTGAATAATATTCGATAGAAGCCTGACAGGTTTTTCCTGATCGACTATGGATTCGAATCCCGGCACAAATTTAATAATCTACCCGCTCTTTGAGCTCTTTACCGGATTTGAAAAAAGGGAGCTTCTTGGGGTTGATTAACACCTTTTCGCCGGTCTTGGGATTTCTGCCCATATAGCTCGCGTAGTTTTTTACGTAAAAACTACACAAGCCCCGAATCTCTACCCGTTCTCCACGGGCCAGGGCTTCTGCCATATGATCAAAAAACAGCTGAACAACTTTGGCAGCTTCAGCTTTGGATATATTTGCCTCTTTCTTCAAAGCGGAGATCAGTTCTAGCTTGTTCATACACCCTCCTTCCCACATTCCCATATCATCACGATATATTGTAGAGAGTATTAATGATGAATTGATAAAAAGTCAAGTAGTTATGCCAATATTTTAGACAGCGGTTCGATGTCGTCTTCTTGGACATCCACACCGGCGGTCTGTCCCAGGGCCTCCACATTGATCGTAACCCGGCCTTTTCCCCGATAGTGTGAAAAGATCCCGACTACACCGGTGAAAGGACCTCTGACCACCATAACCCTGTCCCCCCTGGTAAGGCGGTTGCCCGTCATGATGGGATTGTCGCTGTTGACCATGATTTGAAGCGAATCAATGGTTTCATCGGGGACTGATACCGGCCCGCTTCTGGTCCCCACGAAACGGACGGTTCCGACTGTTTTGAGAATGTCCAGATGCTCGTGGGCGCTCAAATCCGTTTTGACAAAGAGGTACCCTGGGAACACTGGAACCCAAATCATCAACTTTCTGTCCCGACGTTTGCTGGGAACCTGCGCTTTGGGCAGGAACACCTCGTACGACTTTTTTAGCAGCCCATCACTGACCACGTTTTCGAAGCGGCTGCGGGTATGGATAACATACCATTCTTGCTTTAATATGTCGCGATTCATATTTTTGACCTTTGGTTTAGTAAGCTATAAGCTATAAGCTTTTAAGCATTAAGCGGCTCACAGCTTATGGCTTACCGCTTACTGCTCAATTAAAAATCACTTTCAATATTTCCAAGACCGCGGAAACCGATCATGAAGTCGTATCTGTCATCTCCCTCTTCCCGGGTATATGTCAACTGGAAAGACCAGCACTGGGCCTTGTAGAGGGCGCCGATGCTCGTGAGGAGATGGTTGTCTTTAGTGAGATCTTTTTCATACTCGGCGGTAAAGGATAAGGCCTCTGTCATGCTGATCAACAGCTTGGCGTAGGCCGATTTCAGACCCACCTCATCGATGTCGGCGATCTTCTGTCTGTAGCGGTGTTCAACAGACAACCGATCCCCACGGCGGTCCCGCAAAGTCGTTGAAAAATTACGCGTTATCAATGCATCTTCATATGTCGACCACTCGGCATCCGCCTCTAAAAATATATATTTTCCTGGTGTTAGCTCCACGCGTCCGAATAAGGGCGAAAAAGATTTGCGGGTTTCTTTGTATTCCCACGCTGTAAGGTCATCTTCATCAACCGTGCTCAAGTTATAACTCTGTTCGAGATAGAGGCGCAGAACGCGCTGATAACGATATTCCGGGTCGCTGGTCTTTTCCGCCTCCGATTTTTTCTTTTTGAGTTTGGACCGGTAGGTGAGCAGATTCGTCAACGAATAGGTCAGCCGGTTCTGCTTCCCGATTCTGTCCATAGCATCAAAATCCGGATAGGTCGACTGGTCTTCTTCCGGAATATAGGTATAGACAATTCTGGGGCCGATGGTGTGTTTATAGCGGTCGATCCGATCACCGCCTGTGTTCAGGATGTTATAAATCTCCGTAGACAAATCGAGCTGATAGTCCATGAGTTCCCTGTGCTTGGTTTTGTCTTTGTCCGTATCGTCATCCGGACCTTCATGATCCATTACCCACCAATAGGTTCCCCGAAATCCCATGGAGGGCTCCAGCATAAAATAGTTCTGCCAGCTCAAGGGCAGGTAGATTCTGGGATGAACATCGATGCGATGGTCCCGGGTGACACGATTCCGGGTATCGGAGTTTTCCCGGTAAAAATACGTATATTCATTTGTCATAGAACCGTAAAGCAGGGACGATCCCAGCTGTTGCTTGGATGCATTGAGCTGGATGAAGGGCAGTCGCTGTACCGTGGCGTCGGGGTCTCCCTGTTGTCTGCTGATGACATCGTCATACCATCTGAATTCAGCATTGAGATTGAAGGTGGACCAATTCCGGCTGATGTTCAAACGGTTGAGCCGGATGGGGTCGTTATAATCATCGATGTCCCTGTTGAATTCATCATTATAGTAATCTTCTGTGTCATTGTAACCTGTATAGCCACTTTGAAATTCCTTGAGGTAATCCTGGTCGCTGACAACATCCAGATCGGTCATAGCCAAAAAACCCCTCGGCAGCGCCTGGTCATGCTTCATGCGAAACCAGTAGCGATTCCTGTTGGTGCGCAGAACATCCTCATCCGGCTCGTCGTCATAGCCCCAGTCATGATTCCCATCTGCATCGTTATCCACCTTGTCGTCATCCAGGTAATCCATCATGATTGACCCTTTGGTGAGGGGACTTGTGATATAGCGAAACTCAGCACCCAGTTTATTGCCGCGCCGGCTCATATAATGGTCGTATAAAGTTGCATCCAAACTGTCATTGATGGCCCAGAAAAGAGGTTGATGATATTCAATGCCCTTTCGGGATGAACTGCCGATTTGTGGCGGCAAGAGACCGGTCTGTCGTTTTGATTTTACCGGAAACGCAATAAATGGCGTGTAGAATACCGGGATATTCTTGATCCAGAATACAGCGTGATTGGCATATCCGTAGCCTTCGATGGTGACATTCAGATTTCTGCCGGTTATTTTCCAGGCCGGATTTTCTCCATCACATGTGGTCAGGCCGGCCTTGTCCACATGATAGGAGTCTTTGCCTGTTTTGACGATCTCGTTGCCACGAATGTGGAAGTTTTCCTGACGCAGGAAAACAGATCCATTGTGGAGGGCGCCTTTTTCCGTCTCGAGATTGATTTGGAGGCTGTCTGCCCTTATCAGATCACGATCTACGGACATCACCACATGTCCTGTTGCCAGTGCTTCCATTTTTTTGTGGTCAAATTGAACCCTATCAGCGGTGATCTGTTTGTCCATCTTTGAGATAACGACATTTCCGGTGGCAATATAAACCTGATGGGTTTCATCGAAGCTGAGTTCGTCGGCGGTGATATGCCAGGGAAACGGCGCTTCTTCTGGAATGCTGCTGGTGTTTTGCCCCCAGACGGTACCATAAAACAGCAACAAGAGGCAGAGAACGAAAGCACCGCAGCTCATAACACCGAGAATACAAGTGATGGGCGCAGATACGTTGCGCCATCTGTGTTGACGTGTTCGATGTTTGAGATGGTGCATGAACTTTTGCATGAGCGTTCTTTTCAGGGAAACAAACCTGTTGCATCTGTCAAAATTAGTCAATATAAAGCCAACGTATTGAAAAAATCAAGAATAAGATCGATACCAAGCCCTTTTCAAATCAATACAATTGATGTATGAAGATTCATTCTCGGGGTGTGTTACCCTAAAATATCCTGGGGTGATGATGCAGGGTTTTGGACGACTCTCCGGGCAAACAGGGACGGATGAAACTTTTATTGTCGAATGATGACGGGATTTATGCCGAGGGTCTCGCGGCGCTCTACCGGCGACTTTCAGGTACCTGGTCTACCGTTGTGGTGGCACCTGCGCAGGAGTGCAGCGCCATCAGTCATGCGATCACTCTTGAAAGACCTATCCGGTCTCACAAAATATCTTTGAACAATGGCGACAAGGCATACGCGGTGAGTGGAACGCCAGCGGACTGTATCAAGCTGGCCATAGTAGAACTTCTTGAGGAGCCGCCGGATCTGATGATTTCAGGCATCAACCCGGGTGCAAATACCGGGGTCCATATCAATTATTCCGGAACATTGGCGGCGGCCCGGGAAGCTGTCTTTTACGGCATCCCGGCCATAGCGGTTTCCATTATGGGGAAAACCCCCGGCTATTATGACCAGGCCGCGCAATTCGTCGAGAATCTGGCAAAAAAGGTAATGGCCCATGGGCTGCCTGAGGGTACGTTCTTGAATGTCAATATTCCCGATCTTTCAATGGAACGCATCCGGGGTGTCCGGATCAGCAATCAAAACCTCGCGCTGCCTTGTGAAAAAATGGAAAAGCGTTTTGATCCCAGAGAACAACCCTATTACTGGCATGGCGTTGCGTCGCAGGCACCCGGTGGGGATTTGGGCTCTGATGTGGCGGTCATCGCAAAAGACTATATATCCATCACCCCCATCATGAGCGACATGACTGACTACCAATCAATTCAAACGCTTAAGTTGTG
>JAHEIB010000296.1 GCA_024639645.1 Deltaproteobacteria bacterium | reverse complement strand
GGCGAATTCACTGAGTCCACCTATTCCAAACAGATCACCGAGATGCAGACCGCCGCCGACGTTATCGCTGAAAAAGGTGCCCGCTGGATCGGCCTTGCAGGGCATAGCATGGGGGCGGTCATTGCCGTTCTCACCGCAGCCAAAACCAGGACCGTAAAGGCGGTGTGCGCACTGGCAGGTCGATTATCGGGACTGAACGCCACCCATTTTTTCAGTAAAAAACAGCTCGAGAAACTTGAGGACACCGGCAGGGTATCGTTCAACAGTCGGGGCCGTTCATTGCAACTTTCAACGGAATTTTTTGCAGACGCAAAGCAGTATGATCTCCCTGAAACCGTAAAATCATTACAAATACCACTGATGGTTATCCACGGTGATGCCGACGAAATCATTCCGGTGCAGGATGCGTATCTGGGCAAAACATTGAATCCTGAATATACAAAGTTGGTTATAATACCAGGTGCTGATCACATGTTCAGTGCCGAGATGCATCGTTCGCAGACCGTTAAATTGATGGTGAAATGGTTTAAGGAACACCTCCATGAACCTCTCTGAAACCTTAAGCAAGGATTATATCGATTCTCAATACAAGCAATGGAAATCCGATCCCAATGCGGTTTCCCGTGATTGGCGTTTCTTTTTTGAAGGCTTTGAAATGGGTCACGGCATGGATCGGGAGGCCGATGCCGTTTATGACGAAAAACAGGTTTTAAAACAATCCCGCGTGGATGAACTCATCAGACGGTATCGTGAAATCGGACATTTGCTGGCCTGTCTCGATCCTTTGACCGCATGCCCTACGGATCATCCATTGTTGAACCTTTCCGCATTTGATCTCACCCTCAAAGATCTGGATGCGAAATTTTATGCAAAAGACCTGATTGAAAATCATCGCGCTTCATTAAAAGATATCGTCAATGCGCTCAAAGATACATACTGCCGTTCCATCGGCGTGGAGTTCATGCATTTACAGGACCCTGAGGAACGCAAATGGCTTCAAAAGCGGATGGAACCTGTGCGGAACAAGCCCGATCTAAAATCCGATGACAACCTCAGGATCATGGAAAAACTTTATCGTGCCGCCCTTTTCGAACAGTTTCTTCACAAGAAATATCTGGGCCAGACACGATTTTCACTCGAAGGTGCTGAAGTGGTCATTCCAATGCTTGATGTTTTCACCGACAGGGCCGCATCTCATGGTTGCCGGGAAATAAATTTAGGCATGGCCCATCGGGGAAGGTTGAATATTCAGACCAATGTTTTGAACAAGTCTTTTGAGGAAATTTTTACCGAATTTGAAAGCTGTCACGATCCTGAAGAAACCTTCGGTGCCGGGGATGTCAAATACCATAACGGATATCTGGCAGATGTAGTGACCCACAAGGGGGTACCACTGCGCTTTTATTTGGTTAATAATCCCAGTCACTTAGAGTCCGTCAGTCCGGTGGTTCAAGGATTTGCGAGGGCACGCCAGGACATTCTTAGAGATGATGCGAGGAATTTGGTTTTGCCCCTTCTTATTCATGGTGATGCAGCATTTGCCGGTCAGGGTGTGGTTACCGAAACCCTGAACATGTCACAGCTCACCGGGTATAAAACCGGTGGCACCATCCATCTGGTGATCAACAATCAGATTGGCTATACCACCCTTCCTGAAAACGCTCGCTCCACCCGATATGCGACGGACGTGGCCAAGATGCTGATGATCCCTATCTTTCATGTTCACGGGGAAGATCCGGAAGCTGTTGTTCACGTGGTTCGGCTGGCCGTTGATTATCGGGAGACCTATAACAAGGATGTGGTCATCGATGTCATCTGCTTTCGCAAGTATGGGCACAACGAGGGCGACGAACCCTATTTTACCCAGCCCCAGATGTATGATCGGATTCGAAGCCGTCCCTCTCTGAACGTGGTTTATGCCCAGAAATTGATAGAACAGGGCATTGTCCGAAAAGAGGATATCGATGTTCTGGAACAAAATATAAACCGTGAATTGGAAGATGCTCTGGAGACGGTTCGTTCCAGTGCCTGCATTTTTCCTCAAACCCGGTTTTATGAAAACTGGAAAGATTTTCACGGACGCTATACCCATGACCCGGTGAAAACCGGCGTTTCAAAGAAAAAACTCATCGCTCTGGCCCAAAGACTGAATGTTTTTCCGTCTGATTTTTCCGCGAATACAAAATTGGTTCGCTTGTTGAAAAATCGTATGGACAGTGTGGAAAAAGGAAAGAATATCGATTGGGCCAATGCAGAAGCTCTGGCCTTTGCCTCCCTGCTGATCGAGGGTGACCCGATCCGTTTAAGCGGACAGGACAGCGCACGCGGCACTTTCAGCCAGCGCCACAGTATTCTCGTCGATACCAAAACCGGCGATGAATATACGCCGCTTAATGCGCTCGATAAGGCCCAGGCACCCTTTTCCGTCTATAACAGTCTGCTTTCCGAAGCCGGCGTTTTAGGTTTTGAATACGGCTACTCCATGGCACAACCCCGGGGACTTGTGATTTGGGAAGCACAATTCGGGGATTTTGCAAATAACGCCCAGGCGGTCATCGATCTATACATTGCCAGCGGGCAAACCAA